>CAJORF010000123.1 GCA_905236985.1 uncultured Bacteroidaceae bacterium
AAACGAAAGATAGGAGCGTAGCTCAGTTGGTTCAGAGCGCTTCAGTCACATTGAAGAGGTCATCGGTTCGAGCCCGATCGTTCCTACTACAGCACTTCAGGCGGACTTGTCAAACGGCAAGTCCGTCTTTTTCGTATGCAATACTTGGGTGATGATGGGGCTTTCGGGTAGTGAATTACACAAAAAACGTGTTATCACCCCACTTTTTTACACCTTATTTAATTATATATCGGGAAAAAGACGTATTTTTGCAGCCGCAAAGCATGAAATGATGAATCGTTCTACGCAAGAATTACTCACTACGGTGGCTAAGGAATTGTCCAGCGAATGTTCGCTGTGCGGACTTTTCCATGAACACCGTGATGGCGACTCGTTGCCTTCTCAACCCGAACTGGCTGAGATCATGGATCTGTGCCGTAGTATTCTTTTTCCGGGTTTCTATGGCAAGAGCAATGTCAACAACCAAAACCTCGTTTTTCATATCGGTGTAGCTGTCGAACACCTCTACACGCTGCTCTGCAATCAGATTCAGGCGGGGCTATGCTTTGCCACAGGTTGGAGCGAGGTCGAGGACTATGGCAACACCTATGCCACGGCTCAGGATCTGCGTCGCGTCAAGGCTGAGGGCTTGGCTTCTGCCTTTCTCCAACGTTTGCCCGCATTGCGTCAGACGCTGGCCACCGATGTCGAGGCGGCTTACCTTGGCGATCCTGCGGCGGAGAGCTATGGCGAAGTCATCTCGTGCTATCCCGTCATCAAAGCGGTCACCAACTATCGCGTGGCTCATGAGCTGCTCACCTTGGGCGTGCCCCTCATTCCTCGTATCATCACCGAGATGGCACATTCGGAGACAGGCATAGACATCCATCCTGCTGCCACCATCGGTCATCATTTCACCATCGACCACGGCACAGGTGTCGTCATCGGAGCCACATGCATCATCGGTAATCACGTGAAGCTCTATCAGGGCGTCACGCTCGGTGCCAAGAGCTTCCCCCTCGACGAAAAGGGGAATCCCATTAAGGGCATACCTCGTCATCCCATCCTCGAGGATAATGTCATCGTCTATTCCAACGCTACCATCCTCGGGCGCATTACCATCGGCCACGATGCCGTCATCGGCGGTAACATCTGGGTGACAGAAGATGTGGAGGCGGGTGAGAAAATATTGCAGAACAAATATCACAAATAAATGACAACTTCTCTCATTGCCAAGACCTTCCAGGGCTTGGAACCCCTACTGGCACAGGAACTCACCGAGTTGGGTGCCGATGACATTCAGATAGGACGCCGCATGGTCACCTTCAAAGGCGACAAGGAAATGCTCTATCGTGCCAACTTCTGCTTGCGCACAGCTATTCGTGTGCTGAAGCCTATCAAGACCTTCAAGGCCAAGAGTGCCGACGATGTCTATGCCGCCGTCAGTGCCATCGACTGGAGCGAGTACCTCACGCCGGAGACCACCTTTGCGGTCGATAGTGTCGTGTTCTCGCCCGAGTTCCATCACTCCAAGTTTGTGGCTTACAAGGTGAAGGATGCCATAGCCGACCAGTTCCGTGAGCGCACGGGTAAGCGTCCCAACGTCAGTGTTTCCAATCCTGACATTCAACTCCATATCCATATTTCCGACTACGATGCCACCCTCGCCCTCGACAGTAGTGGCGAGAGCCTGCATCGTCGTGGCTATCGGCAGGAGACCGTGGCAGCACCGCTGAACGAAGTCCTTGCTGCTGCCATCATCATGATGACAGGCTGGCGTGGCGAGACCGATTTCCTCGATCCCTTCTGTGGCAGTGGCACACTCTGCGTCGAGGCTGCCCTCATCGCTCGCGGCATCGCTCCCGGTGTGTTTCGCAAGAGCTATGCATTCGAGAAATGGCCAGACTTCGACCGCGATCTCTTCGAGCGCGTCTATAACGATGATAGCCAGGAGCGCGACTTCGACCATCATATCTATGGCCGCGACAATGACCCCAAGGCCGTAGGTATCGCTCGTCGCAATGTGCGTGCTGCTGGACTCTCAAAGGAGATCACCATTGATGAGGCTGACTTCAGGGACACTCCGCTCGCTATTCCTTCGAGTGGGGATGGTGTTACCGACCAAGAGGTGGCGACTGCTCCCCTCATCGTTACCAACCCGCCTTATGGCGAACGCATCTCCTCGCCCGACCTCCTCGGTTTGTACAAGACCATCGGCCAGAAACTGAAGCGTGAGTTCTCGGGTGGTGAGGCTTGGATCCTCAGCTATCGCGAGGAGTGCTTTGATGAGATCGGTTTGAAACCGTCGCTGAAGACCCCGTTGTTCAATGGCTCGCTCGAATGTGAGCTGCGCAAGTATGTACTCTTCCAAGGACGTCTTGATGAGCACCGCGCCTCCGGCGGCTTTGTGAAGACTGATGACGAACGTCGTCAGATGGCTGAGAAGCGACGCTTCAAGCAGCATCGCGATGGCTTCAAGAGTGGCCACCGCGATGAGCGCGACGATCGCGATGAGCACGACGCCCACCGCTTCAACAAATTCTCCCGTCGCGATGAAGGCTTCAAGCCTCGCCGTAGCTTCGGAGATCGTGACGGTGATGATGACCGCAGAGGTGGCGACCGTCGTGTTAAAGGTGGTGACCGTCGTGGCGCTTCGTTCAAGGGCGGTTCGTTCAAAAGCGGCGACCGTCGTGGCAAGGGCGATTTCCACGCCAAGGGCAACGACCGTGCTGCACGTCAGGAAGCTCGCCGCCGTTTCTTCCGTGGAGAGGGGAATGAGGAGTAAAGAGTGGTTAATTAAATTAAGATTCTTTGCAATAAATCGCCCTTTTTTCAGTTTTATTTGTAGAAGTAGTAAAGAGAAAGTCATTAAGCTAACAACGAAAAATAGATCATAATGAAAAAAATTGCACTCCTCATCATCCTTTTCGCTGTGGCAGCTGTTATGCCAGCTGCGGCACAGTCGATGTCAGACCAGCAGTTGGTGCGATATGTCATTCAGGAAAAGGAGAAGGGAACAGAACAGGATGTCATTGTGGCCAATCTGCTCAAGCGTGGTGTCACCGTGGAGCAGTTGCGCCGTGTGCGCAAGAAGGTGGAAGCCGAACAGAAACAGCTCGGTGCCTCAGACCTCACAGGCAAGACCCAACAGCAAGGAAAGAACCGGCTCCGCACCCAGCGCGAGCGCGACAACGACGAACGCCAGAAGCGCGACAACTACATGATCCGCTCCCAACGCGAGGACATGGACTACCGCTACATGACGCGTCAGCAACGTCAGCAGATGATAGAGGAGGAGAGCGAGTACTTCGACCTCGACTCGCTCGAGTACTACAGCCAGCAGATTCCCAAGGATCAGCAGGTCTATGGACGAGACATCTTCAACCAGAAGAACCTCTCGTTCGAACCCAACCAGAACATGGCTACGCCAATGAATTATCGTCTCGGCGCCGGCGACGTAGTGATTATCGATGTGTGGGGAGCTTCCCAGGAGACGTTCACAGAGACCGTATCTCCCGATGGCACCATCACCCTTGCCGGCATCGGCCCCGTCAACCTCGGTGGCCTGTCGGTCAGCGCCGCTACGGCACGCCTGAAGTCCCGTCTCGGTGAGTTCTACAGTGATTGTCGCGTCAGCCTCAGTGTCGGTGAGACGCGTAGCATCGTTGTGCAGGTGCTCGGCGATGTGGTGATGCCTGGCACCTTCACCCTGAGCAGCCTCTCCTCGGCATTCAATGCGCTCTATGCTGCTGGCGGTATCAGTGAGATTGGTACGCTGCGTGACATCAAGGTTTATCGCGGCGGTCATCTTGTCTCATGCATTGATGTCTATGACTACCTGACGAAGGGCGACAGTCGCGGCGACATCCGTCTTCAGGACAATGACGTCATCATTGTCGGTAACTATGAGTGTCTCGTCGAGGTGCGCGGTAAGGTCAAGCGTCCTATGTTCTATGAGATGAAGAAGACGGAGAGCGTGCAGCGCGTGCTCGAACTTGCAGGCGGCTTCTCGGGTGATGCTTACACCAAGAGCGTTCGCCTCGTGCGCAAGTCCGGTGACGAGTACTCCATTCACAATATCGAGGAGTTCGACCTGAATGGTTTCACGTTGGCCGACGGCGACTCCATTTTTGTTGATAGCGTCATTCCCCGCTTCCGTAACATGGTTGAGGTGCGTGGTGCCGTCAAGCATCCGGGTATGTTCCAGATGGATGGCAAGGTACAGAGCGTTCGCGAATTGGTTAATGCCGCAGAAGGGCTTCGCGAGGATGCCTTCACTGAGCGCGCTGTCATGCATCGCGAGAAGGATGACCTGACACTCGAGATGGTGAGCATCGACATCATGGGCATCATGGAAGGTCGCGTTGCCGACGTGATGCTGAAACGCAACGACATCCTCTTCATCCCCAGCAAGATCGACATGCAGGGCGAGCAGACCCTCCGTATCAACGGCGAGGTGAACTATCCGGGAACCTATCAGTTCGCTGAGAACACCACCATCAAGGATCTCATCCTGCAAGCTGGCGGTCTGACACGTGCTGCCTCGACGGCCAAGATCGATGTATTCCGCCGCAACTACGTCCCCGATGCCCAGCAGACATCAATGGATCTGGCACAGATCTTCACCTTCAACCTCGCCAACGGTTTCATCATTGAGGACACCATTTTCGTGCTGCAGCCCTACGATGAGGTGCAGGTGCGTAAGAGCCCGACCTACGCCGAGCAGCAGAATGTCCGCATCTCCGGAGCTGTCAACTTCGATGGCGAGTATGCCATGACGAGCCGCGAGTTTCGTCTGAGCGACTTGGTCAAGATAGCTGGTGGTCTCTCCTCAGTGGCCTATTCCAAAGGTGCGCGTCTCATCCGTCAGATGACGGCAGAGGAGCGCGAACAGCGCGAAGCTGCTCTCCGTACATCCCAGATTTCACTCTACGAGCAAGCGCTGGAATCCGATAAGATGTTTGATATGGCCCGCGCCGACTCGCTATTGGAGATGAAGATGAACCTCGGCAATACCTACAACGTAGCCATCAATCTCGACGAGGCTATTTCCAGTCCTGGAGGAGCGGAAGATATTACCCTGCGCGCCAATGATTTGCTTATCGTGCCTCAGTTCTCCAACACCGTGAAGATCTCAGGTGAGGTGATGTACCCCATCTCTGTCAACTATCAGAAAGGTGCCAACCTGAGTCATTACATCAAGAGTGCCGGTGGCTACAGCCGACGGGCCAGCAAGAAGCAGACCTACGCCATCTACATGAACGGCTCGGTCGATAAGCTTGGACGGCGTGCCAGCAGCAAGCACATCGAACCCGGTTGCGAGATTGTCATCCCGACGAAACCCAAGAAGGAAGGCATGAGCACCGCTGAGATCTCCGTCCTCGGCACCTCTGCTGCATCGCTCACCACGATGGTTGTCGCACTCATTAACTTATTGAAGTAACGAAAGTGGCAAATAACTAATGATAAGTGAAATGGATAACAACGAACAGCACACATTAGATCTTAGGAAGGTCGTTCGCACGCTTTGGGACAATAGGAGAACTTTCTACAAAGTTTGGATATGGACGTTTATCCTCTCTTGCATTTGGATTTTGCCCCAGCCTCGTTACTACTCATGTGAGGTGATGTTGGCACCGGAAATGAGTGGCGAGGACATGGGTGGAGGTCTCTCCTCCATCGCTTCGTCCTTCGGATTCAATATTGGGGGAATAGGGGGGCAGGATGCCATCTATCCCGAATTATATCCCGATTTGTTTGAAAGTCCCGAGTTTATTGTAGGACTTTACAATATTCAGGTCAAAACCAAGAATGGAGACATCGCTACGGATTACTTTACATACATGAAGGATCATCAGAAGAAAAATCTTCTTACGTGGCCCTTTGTTTGGACAATGAAGAAGATAAAGTCCCTGTTTGAAGAAGAAGATTCGAATTCCAGCCAATTAGGAGCTTCTGATATTGATCCCTTCATGATGAGCAGGAAGAACTATGAATTGATGAAGACCGTCATCAACAAGATTAGTTGTGCGATAGACAAGAAAACCAGCGTCATTTCTATCAAGGTGAAGGATCAGGATCCCCTTGTCTGTGCTACGATGACAGATAGTGTGAAAAGCCATTTGCAGGATTTCATTATTCGTTATCGTACCAGCAAGGTGAGCGAGGACGTACAGCACTATCAGCAGATGCGCGACAGTGCCGAATGGGCGTATGATAGGGCGATGGAGGCATATAGCAAATTCTGCGACACTCACAAAAATCCCACACTTCAAAGCTATCAGAGCGAGCGCGATAAATTAGAAAGCGACCTCGCTGTCAAGCAGAATTCTCTGACGGCTATGGAGACACAGTTACAGGCAACCAGGGTGAAACTTCAAGAAAAGACACCTGCTTTCACCACGCTGAAGAGTGCCACAGTTCCTGTGAAACCTGCTGGACCGAAGAGGATGTTGTTCGTGCTTGGCATGTTGATTTTGGCCACAACAGTAAAAGGTTACCTCCTCGTTAAGCGATTCATCATATAGTATTCCTCTTTATTCCTGTGGCATTAGATGGGCAAGGAATCTCTGAGAAATAAGACCTTCAATGGAGTGAAATGGGGTTTGCTGGATAATCTGGCAAACTCCGGCATCTCTTTTATTGTGGGGCTCGTCCTTGCCCGAATGCTTTCACCCACGGAATTTGGAATCATCGGCATCATCACGATCTTCATTAATCTGTCGGTTGTCATTATCGATGGAGGCTTTGCCACGGCGCTCATTCGTAAGCCAGATGCTACTCAGGATGACTATAATACGGTCTTTCACGTCAACATTCTGGTGTCTGTCGTGTTAATAGCCCTTTTGTGCGTCAGTGCGAATCCAATTGCAAGCTTCTTCGATCAACCTTTGTTGGCATACGTACTTCCCGCGATGAGCATCATGCTCTTGTTTAATGCGGGAAGCCTGATACAGAAAACCATATTAGTCAAACAACTTGATTTCAAGTCGCAGGCGGTTGTTTCGCTCGTCAGTTCTGTCACCAGTGGCATCATTGGTATTACTGCAGCATATAAAGGTCTGGGCGTATGGGCACTTGCGGCTCAGCAGATATCCCGTCAGTTCATCATGATGATAGGGTTGTGGATAGCCAATCACTGGTTGCCAGCCTTACGTTTCTCCGTGAAGAGCTTTAAGGAACTTTTCGGATTCGGAGCGAAGTTGCTTGCAGCCAATGTCATCAATTCGCTGTATAAAGATATGTTTCTTGCTGTCATCGGCAAGATGTACACAGCTCGTGACTTGGGCTATTATAATCGTGCGGATCAGTTCAACATGATTTTCAGCAACAACTTGGGACAGATTGTACAGAAGGTTTCTCTCTCGTCATTAAGTCAGGTTCAAGATGATAGTGAAAGAATGAGGAATGCTTTTCGCAAGTTAGTTCGTTACACGGGTCTTTTCACCTTTGCATGCACATTCGGACTTGCGGCCATTGCTAAACCCCTTATTGTAACGTTGATAGGCGAGAAATGGCTCCCTTCGGTCTATCTCCTTCAGATCATGAGCCTCTATGCTGCAATCTATCCTTTGCAACAGCTGAACCTTAACATCCTGAATGTTAGAAAACGCAGCGATCGTTTCCTCAAGTTAGAGATTTTCAAAAAGTTTCTCTTCATTCCCGTCATCCTTGTTGGTTTTTTCTTTGAACTTCAATTTATGATATGGGCAGCCGTGGTGTATTACTATATCGAGTTTTTCATTAATGGCTGGTACTCTTTTGCTCTTTCTGGCTATGGTACTTGGCAGCAGGTGAAGGATCTGTGTCCAATGTATGTGACGTCCATATTGGTGTCAGTTGCTGTCTGGACGTTGACATTCACCAATCTTCCTTATCTGCCCATGCTTCTCTTGCAGGTGTTTGTGGCCATCGGGCTTTATGTTACAGTTTATGCACTATTCGGTCTTCCCGAGTATAGTGAAATCAAGGCTGTTTGTATGAACAAAATCTTGCGTAGATGAAAAATAGGAGCTACATATACGACCTTCTCCTGTTTGCTTTGATGGCATTGCTCGTCTTTGGCATGATAGGCAACGGTGCGCAGCCTGCACGATTGTTCATCCTAGCCGTCTCTCCTTTTATGCTGACAGATGCCTTCAGGAGGTCTCATCCGAGTGCGTACTACTATAGGTATGAATGTTTTTTTCTCGTTTTCTGGTTTTTATGGGCTTTGGCTTTCTTTTATAAGGCAGTCGAGGAAGAGGAAAGCTTGAAGCATCTCATATATTTAGCGATACATATTTTGGGCTTCTTTGAAGTGCTTTGGGCGGCAAACAAGGCCAAGAATCCCCAGCAGTCCATCAAATACGGATGGTTGACGGTGATCCTATTGTCCATTCCTGTTGCGGCTTACGAGTTCTTGACTGACTTTCATCTGAGTATGTCCTATCAAGATACAGGTAGTACGCTGTATGTCAATGGTATTCATATCGAACGTCCCTTCGCTTCGGTTACCTTTGGAAACTTGAACAGCTATAACACAGTCTTATGCTGGGCTTTACCGAGTCTCTTCATGTGCAACCTATATCCCCGGAGCAAGTGGGAGCAGTCTCTGGGCTTCATACTGATGAGTTTAACCGCTCTGATCATTATTGCTAACGCTTCGCGCGGTGCCATTTTGTGCTTGGCTGTGATGTTGGTGACTTATGTTTATGCCTATTACAAGTTTGGGCGTAATCGTTATTTGCTTATTACGATCATTGTCCTTGCCATAGGTGCGTTGATATATTTCTTAGGTGAAATTTTCCTTCTCATCATAGAGCGTTTCTCTAATCAAGGCATGAGCGATGATGGACGTACAGAAAATCTCATAAAGGGTTTTCAGGCTTTCTTGGACAGCTATGGTTTGGGAATTGGAATTGGAAATTATGAACCGATCATGGGTGATGTTTATCGAGTAGAATTTGCGGCTCCTCACAATCTTCTCCTCGAGGTGCTGGTCTGTTTTGGCTTGCTAATCGCCATAGGTTTCATTGGGCAGTTTGTACGCCTTGCCCGTATGAGCTTGCGTCAAGGCACACCGTATAACCGCAATATGTTACTATTCTGTTTGACTGCAGCTCTATTTGCTGGAATTATAGACAGTAATTATCTCATGAAAGTTCCCACGTGGATGTTTATTGCATCTGCTTATGTATATGTAGATCCCCGATATAATCAAATAATTGACAATGATAACAGACTTCCTTGATAAGATTTACACATCTTTGAATAACAAGTGTGCTTTCCTTGCCCGATTGCATGTGTATTCCGTCCTGCGACTCATCGTTCGGCTTGTGGCCAACACGATTTTGCCTGCTTATTTTTATTTGACCTGTTGGCGCAAGGCTTATCGGATTGAACCAACGAAAAAGAGTCGTGGCCGCATTATTGTGACCCTGACCTCCTTTCCTGTCAGGACAGGTCGCCTATGGCTCGTCATTGAGACCATACTGCGACAGACCGTCAAGCCGGACATCATTGTATTGTGGCTGTCTTTGAAACAGTATCGTGGTTGGGAAGATGTCCCTCAAAGTCTTAAACGGCTGCAACGGAGAGGACTCACGATCAGGTTCGTTCCAGAGGACTATCGTTCACACAAAAAATACCATTATTGTTTAGGGGAATTCCCCGACGATCATATCATTACCATTGATGATGACATCTTTTATGATTCGCATCTTGTGGAGCGTCTGATAAAGATGCATCATGAATATCCTGATGATGTCATCGCCAACAAGACTCATCGGATAGGATATGATGTAAATGGTAATATCCTTCCTTATTCGCAATGGGCGCAGAATGCCTCTGGCGGAACAGACCTTTTCGCTGTAGGAGCCGGTGGTACATTTTATCCCGCTCATTGCATGGATAAGATGGCCTCTGACATAGAAATGGCGATGGCACTTACTCCGACAGGAGATGACATCTGGCTCAATGCTATGGTCAGGCTTAATCACAGAAAGGTTATTCAAGCTCCCTACCATTTCATTGAGCAAATATCAGTCCTTAATCTGCATAATGTAGAACTAATAACTGGAAATGCCACTTCAGGTAATGACGTACAAATCAGCCAACTGGTGGCCTATTTGTCAAGTGTCGGAAAGGAGAACCCTTTTACGCATAATTTCTATCTCAAGTAATCCTCACACTTTGCTTCGTTTTTTATAGGAAAATTGGGGCATCATCCAATAGAACAATGAAGGTTTCTGTTATCATTCCCTCATATCATCCTAATGAATATACTCTTGAATGTTTGGATGCACTCAAGAGACAAAGTCTTTCACCCGAATTGTTTGAGGTATTGGTTGTCTTAAATGGGGAACGTGAACCATACGAATCATTCCTCCAACAGGCTCTGCCGTGTAATGGTAGGTTACTGTACTCGCCTGTTGCCTCAGCCTGTTCTTCACGCAATATGGGATTGGACTATGCCCAGGGAGATTATATCTGCTTCATTGATGACGATGATCCTGTTTCTCCCACTTATCTTGAGGAACTTTTAGAGAATGCCCGTCCTGATGTCGTTTCACTCAGCAATTGTCTTAATTTGTACGATGATGGACATACAGAGAACAATGTATTTTCGATGGAGTTCGAACGTTGTGCAAACAAGGGGGAGCAGCATTTTACTCGTCCCAAAAAGATGTTCTCTGGTCCGTGTATGAAGATGATTCATAGAGACATTATCGGATCGCGACGCTTCGACCTTCGTTTCCCGAGTGGACAAGACGCCTTGCTTATGTTCGAGATATCAGACAGAATGAATTTGGTGAAGTTTACGTCTAATAATGCTGTTTATTATTACCGGCAGCGCAGTGGCAGTTTGCACCGTATGAGTGATTTGAAGCGGATATCAAAATATAGCCGTTTGGCGTGGGCCTACACACAATTGTTTTTTGGTCATCCGTTCAAATATAATTTCTATTTTTATTTGACGCGCGTATTGGCTTCATGTCATGCCATATTGGCGCGGAAATAAAGTGACGAGAAAATAATCTACGAGCCTATGAAAATCTGTATATTAACTCCACGTTTTTCCTTCCCTGAGTCAGGAGGTGACTTGTTGAGAATCAATCATGTGGTGCGATACCTCAAGTCACAAGGTCATCATTTGATTCTCATATCCTATCTTGAGAAAGGACAGACCCCAACTATAACTGAGGACTTGTATGACCGTGTATATACCATCCGACGAAGTCGAATCTCATCGCTCTTACAATCAGCCCGGTTCCTGCTGAGTGGAAAACCGATTCAATGTGGATACTATTATTCTCGGAGATTCCAAAAATTATTTCATCAAGTGATTCAGAAAGAACAGCCAGACCTCTACGTCTCGCATTTGATGAGAATGCTCCCCTTTATAGAGAATGAGGGAAAGGTTGGACAGACAATTGTTGAAATGACTGATGCTTTGTCTAAGACCTATCAACTGTCTTCAAATGCCAGAGGAAGTTGGTTGAAACGAGTGATGTACGATATAGAGAAACGTATTATCGGTCCTTATGAATTGAGTGTCATCAAGAAATATCCCAAGGTGGTGTTGGTGTCACAGTCTGATGCAGATTATTTGAGTAAACAGTTAAATCCGTCAGACAGAATTCATCTGACAGTACACACGAATGGTGTGAACCTGTCACCGAGACCCTCGAAAGTCTATGATTGCAATAAAATATGTTTTATCGGGAATATGGTATCTCTTCCGAATCAAGACGCGGCCATCTTCTTTGCCCAAAATGTTTTCCCATTGATTCATCGCGCGAATCCCGATGCCCGATTCTATATCGTAGGCAATAATCCTCCTTCAAGTGTAAGAAGTCTTGCTGATGACAAGCGCATCTTTGTAACGGGGTTTATTGAGGATATGGATGGGTTTATTGCTGACATGTGTGTTGCTGTGGCACCTGTAAACATTGCTGCGGGTATCCAAAACAAGGTTCTAGTGGCTATGGCAAGTAAAATTCCTGTCGTACTTTCTTCGTTGATAGCAAAACCCATATCTGAATTAAAGCCCGGAGAAAATTGTTTTGTTTGTGACACTCCACAGAGCTATGCCGATAGCTGTCTGCACCTGATGAATGATTCACAACTTCGCAATCAGATGGCAGAGAAGGGATATGATATGGTGAAACAATATTATGTGTGGAGTGCAAAGTTGAAGGGTTATGAGCTACTCCCTTGAGCTTTACTCAACATCCCTTATATGTTGGTTTGAAGATACTTAGGAGGGCTTGTTGTTCGGCGCGCATTGAACAATCGTTCGGTGCGCTTCGAACATTTGTTCCGCCCGCGCCGAACAACGAAGGGATATAGGAGGGGCTCACGAAATGGTTTTGTCATTTTTTTCGACACTTTTATATAATAAATAGGTTGGTTGTACGTTATATATACAGTTACGTAACTGGATATATATCCGACCGACATGACGTCGTACTGGTCATACAGCTTGATGGCATTTGTCATCGGGGCTATTGCAACGAGTGTTACGATACCGTTGATCATAGCCTTTTGCCGCAAGTTCGGCTTTTTTGATCAGCCCAATCAGCGAAAGGTGCATAAGGCAGCCATTCCGCGACTGGGCGGTATGGCTTTTCTGCCGTCTTTAGCGCTGAGCTTTGCTGTGACCATGCTGGTTTATTACTCCCAGAGTATGTATTATCCCGATTTCTCCTACACATCGGCACTGATGGTGATTGGTGCGGCTATTGTCTTTTTGGTGGGCGGTATGGACGATTTGCTGGACTTGCCTGCCAATCTGAAGTTCGTGATCTTGGCTATCGGTTCGTTGGCTTTGCCAGTCTGTAATCTTGCCATCGACAATCTGTACGGGTTCTTCGGTATCTATGAGGTGTCGCCATGGGTGGCTTATCCGCTGACGGTGCTGGTCATCATGACCATCGTGAATGCCATCAACCTTATTGACGGTATTGACGGTTTGGCTTCGGGCATCTCGGTAATCTGTCTGGGTACTTTTGTCTATCTCTATTCCGATCTGCGCTATGTCATTTTTACCGTGATGTCAGCGGCTCTGTTGGGCTCCGTGTTGGCTTTCATGGGCTTTAATGTTTTCGGAAAGATAGGGCGGATGAAGATTTTCATGGGTGATGCGGGCAGCTTGATCTTAGGTTATGTACTGGCCTATCTCGCCATTAAGTATATGATGGTGACGGAACAGGACGTCTATTCGGACATCAACCCCATTCTGATTCCCTATTCGCTGTTCATTGTGCCGGTGTTTGACCTGATGCGTGTGGCTTTCACGCGTCTGGCAGTCGGCGAACCGATGTTTCATGCTGACCAGCGTCACATCCATCACATCATGATGCGTTGCGGACTGACAATGCACCAGACGTTGGTGCTCATCCTTGGCCTTGTGACATTCTTTATCTTTGGCAACTTGGCGTTGGATGAGATGCACGTGCCCATCACTATCATCTTCTTCATTGACATTGCCCTCTACCTGCTCTTCTTCGTCGTCGCCTTCGTGCTCATCGACCGTAAGGAGTCGCTGCGCGAGATGATGGACAGCGAAATGCTGCCGTTCTAAAACGAAGCGGCCCCGCTTAACTAGCGGGGCCGCTTCATTCTTACTTCGCATAGCTGACGGCTCGCGTTTCGCGGATGACGGTGATCTTCACTTGACCCGGATAGGTCATCTCGTTTTGGATCTTCGTGGCGATGTCGGTCGAGAGCGTTTCGATCTGCTTATCGTCGATCTTGTCGGCTCCGACGATGACGCGCAGTTCGCGACCAGCCTGGATAGCGTAGGTCTTGGTGACACCGGTGTAGCTCATGGCGATGTTCTCCAAGTCCTTGAGGCGTTTGATGTAAGCCTCGGCAATCTCGCGGCGCGCACCGGGACGGGCACCGCTGATAGCGTCGCAAACCTGCACGATGGGAGCGATGAGGGATGTCATCTCCATCTCTTCGTGGTGTGCACCGATGGCGTTGCAGATGTCAGGTTTCTCCTTGTACTTTTCGGCCAGCTTGGCACCGTAAATAGCGTGGGGCAGATCGGGCTCTTCGTCAGGCACCTTACCGATATCGTGGAGCAGTCCGGCGCGCTTGGCTTTCTTCACGTTCAGTCCCAGTTCGGCAGCCATGACGGCGCAGAGGTTCGCGGTCTCGCGGGCGTGCTGTAGCAGGTTCTGCCCGTAGCTGGAGCGGTACTTCATCTTACCTACGATGCGGATGAGTTCGGGATGCAGGCCGTGTACGCCGAGGTCAATAGCTGTGCGCTTACCCACCTCCATGATCTCTTCATCGACCTGTTTCTTCACCTTGGACACCACTTCCTCGATGCGGGCGGGGTGGATGCGTCCATCGGCCACGAGTTGATGGAGAGCCAAGCGGGCTATCTCGCGGCGAACGGGATCGAAGCCGCTGATGACGATGGCTTCTGGCGTGTCATCAACCACGATCTCAGTGCCTGTTGCGGCTTCGAGGGCGCGGATGTTACGGCCTTCGCGACCGATGACACGACCCTTGACATCGTCGTTGTCGATGTGGAACACCGTGACGCTGTTCTCCACGGCAGCCTCGGTGGCTACGCGCTGTATGGTCTGGATGACGATGCGCTTGGCTTCCTTGTTGGCCGTCATCTTGGCATCGTCCATGATCTCGTTGATATAGCTAGCGGCAGCAGTCTTGGCCTCGTCCTTGAGGGTCTCGATGAGGCGTTCCTTGGCCTCTTCAGCGGTGAGTCCACTGATCTTCTCAAGCTGTGAGCGTTCTTGTTCGATGAGGCTTTCGAGGCGTTGTCCGAGTTCCTCCTCTTTCTTTTGCAGGATGGTCTGCTGCTGTTCGAGGCGCTTGCGTTCGTTCTCCTGTTCGGTCTTACGACGTGTGAGTTCGTCCTGACGCTGGTTGAGGCTGATCTCGCGCTGCTTGAGACGATTCTCGCTCTGCTGGATCTGCTGGTTGCGCTGCTGCACTTCCTTTTCAAGCTCGGCTTTCTTGTTGAGGAACTTCTCCTTTACTTCAAGAAGTTTCTTCTGTTTAATGACTTCGGCGTCTTTTTTCGCCTCTTCGTGCATCTCCTTCATCTTGTTGGGGCGCGTGTGTCTGTACCAGACGACCTGATAGATGACCACGGCAGCTGCGATGACTGCTGATGCGATGGTGATTATCAATCCTAATGTTGACATTTGTTGTTAGTGTTTAATATATAAAAAAGTGTCGCGCCAGCCATACCGCTAATACCGCTGCCGAGGGGGCAGGGTAGGGGCGTGGTGGTGCGTTGGGGTAGTTTTCAGATGGGGACGGCTGTGGTGAGGCAGCCTTATTTCAAGGCGGCGTTAATCTCGCTAACGAGGCCGTTGAGGGTAGCCATGACTGGCTGTATGTTGCCATTGGTGACCTGTTTCTGCAAACGGACGGCTATGTCGAGCACCGTCATCAGCAGGTAGGTATTCACCGTCTGCCCAGGGAAATGGTTGGCGTAGTAGCTGTAGCGTTGGTTGATCAGCTTCTCGGCATCGCGGTAAAAGAGCTCCTCGTCGCGACGTATGGTCATCGAGAAGTTCTGCCCGCCCAATTTGAGGGTTATCTGAAAGGTATCGCTGATTTCCATTTATTGTTTTCTTCTATTGTTCGATGCCCATGCTCTTGAGCAGTGCGATACACTTATCTACTTCACGCACCAGATGGCTGATACGCTGTTTGGCCATGGCGAGGTCTCCGTCGCCCACCTCCAGCATCTTAGCCATCTTGAGGTTTTTGTATTCGGCTTCTAAGTCCTTGCATTTCTGCTTGAACACCTGGAGCTCATTGTCTTTGGAAACCAGCTCGTTGAGTAACTGCTCGTTCTCGTCCTTCAGCTGTTGGAACTTGAGAATGAGCTGCCGCGTGCGGGTCTCTAAGAGACGTATGGTTTTCTCTTCTTCGGCGGTCATAGAAGGGGTATAGAGCCGTTATCGTGGATTTTTCGGCACAAAGATAGGAAACCTTTTCCGTTTGTGCAAGTTTTTTGTGGAATTTTACTATTTTGCCGTCTTTGTTGCCTCGTCGATGTCAGCACGTTTCTCCTTTTTGGCGAGCATGACGGTGGTGTGGACATACTCCGTCATCCATGCCTCGGAGAAGCCGAGAATCTGCTGGTATTTGCGCACGCCAGCCACGGTGCGACGCACGTTCTCATCCTTCCAGTCGTTCTTGGTTACGATGTCGTGGATGGTCTTTTCCGTCATGGTGCGCAATGCGCCGCGCATGAACGAAGGCAGACGGAACTTCCACTGCATGAGATTGCCCATGAGCATCATCAGATCCTGTGAGAAACCTTGGAATTGGAGCAGATAGGGCTGCACGTCCTGGATCTTCTTGCAGCGCTTTTTCACGCTGGTTTCTATCTCGGCGGCGAAGGATGGTGTGACACCGTAGATCTCACTGAGCATAGCGGCGCAACGTTTCTTCTCTCCCAAGCCAAGCTTGTTGTTCAGTGTGGGCACTTTCAAGGTTTGTTTGAACACGCGCAGGTCGGGGAGGGCTGCCAGATTGGAGATACCCACTTGTGCTGCGACGCTGGCTTGGAGATATACACGGATGAGCGTCATGAAGTCTTCCATGCCGCCTACTTTTTTCGTTTCGGTCTCCTTGCGACCGAAGAGTTTACTGAGGAATGACATATCAAAATATCGAATTTGCGTATAAAAAATACCGTTTTTTGCGCTTTTGCCGTGCAAAGATAGTGTAAAAAGAGGGGTAAACCAAAGAAATGAGCTCCTTTTTGATGTTTTCTTATGTAAAAGGTGCATTTTTTCAAAAACAATCACTAACTTTGCAGCCGCTAATTACGCGTACATCGCGCGCGAACATCTTTAATAATTATGGCAGAATTCATCGACGAAGAAAAAAAAGAAGTGGAAGAGTCATCAAGTATTGACTTCCGCATGGAGTGGTCCATCATCGTATTGAACTGGTACTGGATCATCCTTTCAGCTGTGTTGTGCGTAGGTGCGGCATACGTCTATCTGCGCTATCAGAATCCAGTCTATCAATCCTCGACCAAGGTTCTCATCAAGGATGAAAAGGGAGGGTCAAGCGCTTCGGCAGCCAACGGTATGCAGCTAGAGCAGTTGGGTTTCATCACCAACACCCAGGGTTTTGAGAATGAGCTGGAGATTATCAGATCCGCAGCAGTTGCCACACGCGCCGTGAAGGCTCTGAAGCTTTACGTCACTTACTCAATTGAGGGACGTATGCGCGAGGCTGATATTTACAAGAATAGTCCGATTATCGTGGATCTCGAAGAGGCTCGCCTGGCAGTCCTGAAGACACCTGTGCCCATTGAGATCATTAAGACCGGCAATGAAAAAGTCCGCGTGTCCATCTCATTGCCATCGAGGGACGTGGAACCCGATGTGGTGACACGTGAACTCTCGCAGTTCCCCTGCATCATTAACACGAAGGTCGGCAAGATAATGTTCTCTCGCAACCCAGGCTACGGACTGCCTGAGCGGCCGCTCAACGTTGTCATCTATCCTCTCGTTGCGATGGGTCGTTCATACGCCAGACGGTTGAATGTCTCTCCAACATCGAAGATGACCAGCGTGGCCGTGCTGTCGATGCTCGACACATCGCCCGAGCGTGCTCAAGATTATCTGGCTCAGCTCGTCCAGTCTTACAACGAGGATGCCAACGAGGATAAGAATGAAGTGGCCAAGAAGACGGAGGAATTCATCAAGGAGCGTCTCGAGGTTATACAAAACGACCTGGGTGAGACCGAAGGCCGTATCGAGGGCTATAAGCGTAGCAATGAACTGACCAACCTGCCCACCGATGCTACCGCAGCCCTCACGCAATCCACTGAGTTCCAAAAGAAACAGGTGGATATCCAGACGCAGATGAGTCTGGTCAAATCGCTGATTGACTACGTTCAGAATCCTGCCAATGCCATGACGCTCATTCCCGCGAACATTGGTATCACTAATTCAGCAGCCAATGAGATGATCAAGGACTACAACACCAAGGTGCTCACCCGTAACCGTTTGATCCGCAGCTCATCCGAGAGCTCACCCGCTGTGGCGCAGATCACCGACGAGGTGCAGGCGTTGTGGGGAGCTATTGAACAGCATCTGCTCGGCATCTATCGTGATTTGGAGATCCAGAAGAATTCCATTGACAGTCAATATGCTCTCTTCGCTGGTAAGGTCAGCAACACTCCGACGCAGGAACGTGCGATGAACGATATGGGTCGCCAGCAGCAGATTAAGGCCAGCTTGTATCTGATGTTGCTCGAACGTCGCGAGGAGAATTATATTTCCCTGGCCTCCACGGCTGCTAAGGCACGTATCATCGATGAGCCTCAGTTCCAAGGTCAGGTCAGCCCGAAGAGCAACATGATCATGTTGGCAGCTTTGCTGCTCGGTATCTTCCTGCCCTTGGTTCTCTTCTACCTGCGTGAGTTGCTGCGCTACCGCATCGAGGGCCGTGGTGATCTGGAGAAAGCCTCGTCGCTGCCCATCGTTGCCGACATCCCGTTGACCACGAAGCTGGCTGATGGCGAGCGCGCTATCGTCGTGAAGGAGAACAAGAACAATATGATGGAGGAAGCTTTCCGTGGATTGCGTACAAACCTGCGTTTCCTGCTCGGCAAGGACGAGAAGGTCATCTGTGTCACCTCTACGGTGCCTGGTGAGGGTAAGACCTTCGTGGCCACGAACCTCTCTATGTCCCTCGCTCTACTGGGTAAGAAGGTGCTCATCATTGGTCTGGATATCCGTAAGCCGCGTCTGGTGAAGCTCTTCGGTCTGCCTTCGAGCAAGCACGGACTCACCAGCTACTTGGCTGGCGACAGTGCTGACTTTAAGCTCTTAGAGGATCAGATTGTTCACGGCGTGGTGAATACCAACCTTGATGTCCTGCCCGCTGGTATCATTCCTCCCAACCCGGGTGAGCTCATCACTCGCGACCTCTTGGATCAGGCCATTGACTATTTGAAGACCAAGTACGACTATATCCTCCTCGATACGCCGCCTATCGGTCTCGTCAGCGATACTTTCGAGTTGGCTCGCTTGGTCGATGTCACCTTCTTCGTGGTTCGCTCAGAGGTTACGACAAAGTCAGACATCGATGTCATCAACCGCACATACAAAGAACAAAAGCTGCCGAAGATCAATCTCGTGTTTAACGGCGTTGATCTGAAGAAGAAGAAGTATGGTTTCTACTACGGCTATGGCCGCTATGGTAGTTACAGCAAATACGGAACCTACTATGGTCGTTACGGTCACTACGGCTCCTATGGACACTACGGCGATGCTCAGTCGTCAAAGGAACATGCGGAGAAATAGAAAATAAAAATCCCCGCCAGTCGGCGGGGATTTTTATTTCTATGCCCATTCATTACTTCTTCGTAATATTCATGATTGAAATGATGAGGGCTGCGATAGAGGCGAGGGCACTGACCACGCTGCCAGCAACACCGAGGAAGGTGGAGAAGGCAGAGCTCCTTACGTTCTGACTCTTGTTGGGCTGGATGTAGATGACATCGTTCTGCTGAACGTAGAAAGCGGGGCTCTCGAAGATGTTGGTCTGTGTCAGGTCAAGCTCGTAGCGTGTACGCATACCGTTCTCCTCACGGAAGAGGGTCACTTTCTTGCGCAGAGCTTGGTCGCTGACATCACCGCATTGTGAGAGCACGTCGAGGATGGAGTTGCGTTCCGAGGTCAAGCTCACTACATGAGGACTCTTGACGGCACCGAGTACGGCAACACGTGCATTGAGCAGACGGACGGTGACGTCTGGGTTTTTGATGATGTTCTTCTCCTTGATCTTGTTCTCGATGGCAATGGCGGCCTCTTCGCAAGTCATGTTGCGGACATAGACGTTGTCCAACATCGGCAGGAGCAAGTTTCCGTTGTTATCCACGGTGTAGCCATATACGGAACCCATGGTACCCGTAGTGCCATAGTTCATATTGGCACCTGTTCGGTTTCCAGAACCCATGGTAACGTCCATGTTAAACACCTCAAGCAGTTCGGGGTTGTCGCAGGTCACTTTGATGAGCACTTGGTCGGCGGGTTTCAGGTGCATCTCATATTTCTGTAGGATTTGTTGTGCCTCCTCGAACATATACTCGGAGTTCTGGAAGTAGATGATTTTTTTGCTGCTCACACAGGAGCTCAGACAGACGATGGCAGCGGCCATGAATGTCAAATTGATGATTTTTTTCATAGATTTAATATTGAGGTTTAAAAAGAGAAGCAATAGAAGCAATAGATAGTGCTATTTATCACTAATCATTTTCAGGAGGTATTGCCCATACTGGTTCTTGATCATGGGCTGGGCCAGCTGGCTCATCTTGACCTTGTCGATCCATCCCTGCTCGTAGGCGATGCCCTCGAGGCAGGCGATCTTCAGACCTTGGCGTTTCTCAATGACCTCGATGAAGGTGGAGGCTTCGGAGAGGCTGTCGTGAGTGCCGGTGTCGAGCCACGCGAAGCCGCGCCCGAGGGTCTGCACCTTCAGCTCGCCGTTCTCTAGGAAACGCTGGTTGACAGAGGTGATCTCCAGCTCGCCACGTGCCGAGGGTTTGATGGTGGAGGCCACATCCACTACTTTGTTGGGATAGAAGTAAAGGCCGACGACGGCGTAGTTGGACTTAGGCTGTGCAGGCTTCTCCTCGATGCTGAGACAGTTGCCCTGATCGTCGAATTCGGCTACGCCGTAGCGTTCGGGGTCGCTGACCCAGTAGCCGAAGACTGTGGCCTTATTTTCCTGTTCGGCGGTGCGCACGGCTTCGTGGAGCATTGGCGTGAAGCCTGCACCGTGGAAGATGTTGTCGCCGAGGACAAGGCAGGCACAGTCATCGCCGATAAACTTGCGCCCGATGATGAATGCTTGTGCCAAACCGTCGGGCGAGGGCTGTTCGGCGTAAGAGAAACTGATGCCGAAGTCGCCGCCATCGCCTAAGAGACGTTGGAAACTGGGCAAGTCCTGAGGTGTAGAGATGATCAGGATCTCGCGAATACCGGCGGTCATCAGCACGGAGATGGGATAGTATATCATGGGTTTGTCGAAGACGGGCAAAAGCTGCTTCGACACACCTTTGGTGATGGGGTAGAGACGGGTACCCGACCCGCCTGCCAAGACAATACCTTTCATGTTGATGGAGGCGTTTTTTTTTGTTTCTCGCTGCAAAGGTAAGATGTTTTTCTGTAACGACAAAAGAAAAGCGCAAAAAAAGCAAGAAGAAGCCCTGCGTGGGGGCGCAGGGCTTCTTCAAAGAGGGGTATGTGTGTTGCAACT
Source organism: uncultured Bacteroidaceae bacterium (assembly GCA_905236985.1). GTDB lineage: Bacteria > Bacteroidota > Bacteroidia > Bacteroidales > Bacteroidaceae > Physcousia. The sequence continues at coordinate 21,244 of CAJORF010000123.1, forward strand.
CAGTTGCAACTTACAAGACAGGCTTACTTCACGAGCACCTTGTCAATGGTACCATTGCTCTTGCGGACGATGTTGATGCCGCGACGGAGCTGGCTTTGCTGACGACCGTCAACACCATAGATAGCGGTGGTGGCAGTGGTCTGGCCTTCAATGCTGCTGACAGCGTCAGGAGCGGTGGTGCCGTGGTAGAAGAGCTTCCAATCTGTGAAGATTGTCCAGTCGCTGGCTATACCCTGAGCCTTGCGGATACCGATGGTGAGATTGCCATCCTCGCCGACTTGGAAGGCAAGCGTGTTGGTGTAGAGGTTCAGATCGAAGTAAGCAGAAGCGGCTTGCATATTGTCGGGGATGAACTGGCCTTCCATGCCTTCAGCCTCCACTTCGCTGCCTACGCCGAGAGCTACATCCTGTGCGCCGTCGAAGATGCTCTTCAGAGCAACACCGTCGGAACCTACGGAAGTGGTGACGTACATCACAGCGTTCAGTTCTTCGGTGCCTTCCAAATGTGCGTGGCCTACGCCGGGAGTGCCAAATTCTGCGTTAGGATTGTTGTCGCCATAGCGATGGTAACCTTCAACGCTTACGGTGTAGAAACCGGGCTTGATGCCATTGAGGGTCTGGTAGTGGTTGAACTTCGGGCTGTCGCCTAAGTAGTTGAAGAACTCAAATGCGAAGTAGTCAACACCGTGCCAGAGGTCGCTGGTCCAGAAGAGGTCGCTGGAACTTGTTTCGTCCAAGCTGGTGTAGTGGGGGTTGAGGATAACGAAGGTAGCGTCCTCGCCAGCTTCGATATTCTGGGAGACACCAGCAGCCCAACCGTCACCGAGCTTCTGAATGTCGTCTCTCATAGCCTGAACGGTAGGATAACCGTTGTCAACGTTGGCGGCAGCTTCGTCGAGGAGCGTAGAGTAATCTGTACTCATGCCGGAAAGGTTCTCAATGATAGATTGCAGGTATTCAACTACGTTGGCAACTTGCTGGTGGACTTCGATGCTGTTCTTAACAGCTGCGATGGATTCATCGATCTCAGCAATCTTCTCGAGAGCCTCCTGAGGAGTCTCTACATTGTTGGCGTTGAACCTGATCAGCTCCTCAGCAGCTCTGGTGACATCGTCAGCGATGTTCTGAGGATCGTTCTCGTCGAGGATGGCGCTCAGCTCTTTCTGCTTCTTGTCGATCATGTCATAGTAGATTTCCATGTCCTGACCGTCATACATGAGACCGAAGTTGGAGAAGATGACCCAGTCGCTGCCTGTCTCGCAGTGGATACCGATGGTGAGGTCGCCGTCCTCAGCGAGAACCACCTTCACGTGGTTGGTGTAGTAAGGCTCGCCCGTGTTGGGGTTGATCTCCTGGAACCAGTAGTAAGCACCACCCATACCGTTGGCCTTGTACATATTATGGGTACCATCGAGCACGTCGTAGTTGCCGTCGTGCAGACGGGGACGTTCCTCGCTACCGTCGTAGTAGAGAGGTTCATCGCGCATCTGCTCTTCGTCATCGTTGAGGCTGATGAGGAATTCCTTGGTGATACCGCCATAGAGCCAAGTCTTGTCGGTGTCAGTACCGTCGTGGCGTGCGAAGCCCTGGAGCGTGACGTCATAGACACCGGCGGGCATGTTGGGAATCGTCTGGCTGAGGTCAAACGTATGATGGAAGGTCTCGATGTTCTTTGTGGCGAGGCTGAGCTCGGTCATGGGACCGTCGTTGATAGTCCAGCCTGTAGGATCAGCTGTCGTACCTGTGGTGAAGTTGGGGTTCACGAGCAGGAAGGTGAGGTCATCACCCTTCTTGATCTTGGAAGGATCGGAGATATAGTCACGCACCAATTGGCTGACCTTGTTCTGATACTCTTCGAGATCGTCAGCTGTCAGAGAACCTGCGTTGAAAGCAGACTCGAAGTCAGCGAGGAAGTTGTCGATTTCAGTCTGGAGATCGGGCCACTGGTTGGCATCCCCCAGACGATCGAGGGTGCTGTTGCCATCGTTGTAGATGGTCTTGAACTGAGCATAGAGCAGTTTGGAAGCTTCGACAGCTTCTATGGCAGCCTTGATAGCTTCAGCAGCTGCGGTTTGTGCAGCAGCATCGCCTGAGAGAGCTGATTCACCATCACTGATAGCGGATGTGAGCGCATTGCGTGCCTCGGCGCTGATATTGATGTCATCATACGACTCGATGTTGTTTTCATATAGCTCTTCGAGCAAATCCTTAGCTTTCTTCAGTTCAGACTTCAGGATAGCGAGTTCGGGAGTGTCATTAGACTTACCATAGTAGGTGATCTTGAAGTTGTCGGCAGAAATCCAGTTGGCATTAGTGTCTTCAACCTTCAGACCGAAGGTGATGGCCTCGTCGCCCTGGTTGATGAATGTGACGGAGAAGTGGGTTACACCGAGACGCTTGGTGTGAACGGGAGTTCTCTCTTCGCGTGAACCGGACTGAACGAATACGTAAACACCATAGATGTCGGAGCCGTCGCCTTCGGCGGGATCATGACAAGCGGTAGCATCCAACTCAAGAACGTACTTACCTTGAGGCAAGTCGTAGATGGTCTGTGCAATGACACCATTGCCGAGGACACCATTAGCTCGAGGAATCCAAGCTTCGATGAAGTTGGTGATGGAATAGCCGTTGTCGAGATTGGTGTCAGTACGTCCCTGCCATCCGAGGTTCTGACCCGTAACGGTGATGAACCAACCATCAACGTTGTTATCGAATGTCGGGTTCAGTAGCACGTCATCGGGAATCTCGATGCCATTCTCTTCGCTGGCATCAGCAAAATAGTCCTGGAACTTGGCACGGTTGAGAGCCAAACGCAGCTGCTCTCTGGCAGCGTCGATTTGCTCAGCAGTAGCGTTGGCATTGTCATAGACAGCCTTGGCAGCGGAAGCATCAACTGCACTTGCGTAGGCCGATTCCTGAATCTCATCGTAAAGCTCATAAAGCTTAACGCGAGCATTGTAAGCCTGCCAAGCTTGATAGTTGGTGCTGATGAACTGCCAAATGGCACGTTCGCCAGCGGGGATGTTGTTCAGGACATTGAGGGCGACCATGTCGTAGTCTTCATGCTCGAATTCGCCTTCGTCTACACCGAAATAAGTTTCTTGCTCAACAGTGTTAGTGGCTTGAATGGTGTAGCCGCCCTCTGTAGCAGTGATGATGAAGTCGATACGACGACCTGTGCCACCATCAATCCAACTATTGGTGATCAATCCGTCGATAACATCCTCAGAAGTAAGGTAGCGGTCGCCACGGTTGGTGCCGAGGTGCTGGAGGTAGTAGTTGCCAGCCTCATTCTTGGTGAGCGTGATGGGGAGTGCCTGACCGTTGCCCATGGCATCACCAGCGCCGGAGAGGGCGATGGACTGGTCCCAGAATACTGCGGGGTAAGCATCGCTGACCGTAGTGGCCACAACGTGCGTGCCCCAGTGGTTACCTGCGCCAACGTACAGGTTGGTAGCCGGATTGTAGAGGAAATACACGCCTCCGTCTTCGGGAGTGGTGGCTGCACCCATTGCGGGCTCTACAGCTTCGGGCTCTGCCCACTGTGCCATGGCACTTGTACTCATAAACAATGCGCCAGCGAGCGCAACGAGAGAGAGTAGCTTGTGTTTCATAAAACAGTTAATTAAAGAATTTAGTGAATAAAAAAGGAAAAATTATACCTTATGCGTGGCAAAATTACACTTAATTTTTTTTTCATCCTTCTCTTCAAAGTGAAAAGTGGAATCCTTTAAGGTTAATTAACGAAAAAGTGCCTCGGCCAAGCGCCGAGGCACTATACCTTATATATAAATAAGGTGTAGCGGATTGCGGATTACTTCACGAGCACTTTCTGCACGCTACCATCCTTGCGGACGATGTTGATTCCGCGTTGGAGCTGGCTCTGCTGGCGGCCATCGATGCTGTAGATGATGGAGGATGCGGCGTTGACATCAGCTTCGAGGGCGTTGACTGCATCGGGAGCGGTCATGCCGAGGAAGTAGAGCTTGAAGTTGTCAACAGCAAACCAGTTAGCTGTGGTTGATTGTGCGATGATTCCGACAGTGGTCAGTCCTGTGCCGTCAGCGCGGAAGTCAAGGGCGAATGTCTGAGGAGTGGAAGTTGCGCTACCGATGCTAACGTTGTCGTTGGCACCAGCTCCCTTGGCGTAAACATAAACACCTTCGGGAACATCTTCGTTGCCCTGGTTGGTGGCGTAGCCATCAACGGTCAGACGATAGTATCCTGCGGGCAGAACAGCTGCGATGGTCTGATAGACGCAACCGTCGGCGAGAGCTGCGTTGCCACCGTTCCAAGCTTCGAGGAACTGAGAGACGGTGATGCCTTCGTCCTCGTTGCTGTATGTGTTGTTGTCCTGGTAGCCCTGGTTGTTGCCCATCTTGCCGTCAGCAACCCAGTGGGGAGGAGTGACGCCGCGGTTAACGGTAGTCGAGAAGTCAGCGTTGAGGATCACAGCCGTGATGTCAACGGGAGCCTCTTCGGTGGCATCTACCATTTCTGTAGCACTGGTGACATATTCTACCCATGTTGTGGGCAGGGTTTTGATCCAGTTTTCGAGCTGTGCATTGCTCTGGAAGACATCTGCCTCAAATGCATCATTAATTTTTCCGATAAGATCTTCGAAGCCGAAGCTAGTGGGTGTCACTTCGAGCGTATAGATGAGAGCCTCATACTCGGGAAGGAGAGCTGAGAGCTCATCAACCAGAGACTGAGTCTTGGCAATCTCTGCGAGGGCGGCCTGCATATTGGTGATAGCAGCGGACTGAGTCTCGAAGCTGGCACCAAGAGCTGCCTTGCCTTCAGCGATAGCATCGTCCTTGAGTTTTTTGTTGGCGGGTACGCCGAGTGTTTCAATGGTCTGAAGCTGCTTGATGAGCGACTCAATGTCATCGTCGAGGCTGGCGATGCCGTTGTAGAAGATCTGGAAGCTGTACCAGATGGTCCAGTGGTTGCCCAGAAGCTGATCGGTACCGGCGATACCGGCGCGGAGTGTGCCTCCGTTCTCGAGGACGTTACCTGTAGCGCTAACCTCACATTGCTTAGCGAGGGCAGCGTACTTGCTGTCAGAGAAGATCATGTAGGCGGAGTGTTGGTTGTTGGGCAGATAGTTTCCGTCGCCGCAGTCGTAGGGAGTGTCGAGGCCCTCGAAGAGCGGGTCGGCGATGGCTGCTACATTAAGCAGCGGGGTGTGATTCACGCCTGCATAGAGATAAGCATACTCGGCATCGGGGTCGTAGCCGTCGGCATTATAGTTGGGATAGTTGGTATCGTTAGCCTCGACACGATAGAAGGCGAGGGTCTTGATGGTGTAGCTACCCTTCGGTAGGTTGGTGAAATCGCGTGAGATGTTGAACGGACGGTTGTCCCAAACCTCAGCGGTGCTGTAGTTGGTCTTGAAGTTGCCCTCGCTCTTGGCGTTGCCATTCTCGTCGCGGGGGATCCAGACGGACTCTACGCCAGCCTCTGCATTAGCTGCGGGATAACCGTTGGCGAAAGCAGTCTGGGTGGTGCCGTAAGCAAATTCCATGTGGTCGAACAGCGGTGAGATGTCGATGGGATTCTCGAGGGTGGCACCCTGAGCTACAGCGGCCTCGAAGATTTCCTGAGTCTTCTGCTTGATTTGTTCAGCATAACCAGCGATGGCAGCATCAATTTCAGCGGGAGAAGCAGAACCATTCTCGTAAGCAGCAGACCACTCTCCATAGAGGTTTTCTACCAAGGACTGAAGGTCGCCAGTGTATTTCTCCTGATCGGCATCGAGCTGGTCAACGAAATCAGCGAGTTTCTTGTAGGCGGCTGCACTCTCGTCCAGAGCCTTGCGAGCAGCGTCAATCTTGTCAATAGCTGCAGTGTATTCATCCTCTTTACTGTCATCGGAAGCAGCATTCACGAGAGGAGCGGCATCAGAGAGAGCACTTTGAAGAGCATCAATTTTTGAAGCTTCAGCCTTAATGTCATCAGCATAGAATTCGTAGGTGTTGTAAGCTACAACGAGGGCAGTCCAAGAGGGAGCATCCTTGCACTCACCGATGGCGTAGAGACGGAAGTTGTCCATTCCCATCCAGTTGCAGTTGGTGCTCTCTGCCATCAGACCGATGGTCATGGTGGCGTTACCTGAATAGTCAAAGTCGAACTGGAAGTGCTCGGGGAAACCGTTCTCAGTGGAGAGGGATTCGCTGTGGATGGTGTAGTTGCCGTTGTTGTAGAACAGGTAGATACCCTTTTGTTCATCATCGCCGTCGTATTGTCTGACAGCCATGACATCAGCTTCGAGGCGGTAGCGTCCCTTAGGAAGACCCGTGATGCTTTGGCAGATGACACCGTCGCTCAAAGCAGCACCTTTGCGCCAAGCCTCAATGAAATTCTTCAGTATGAACTCATCATATCCTTCAGCAGGATTGCCATTGCCGTCGTTAGGATAGCCAGTGCCCTGCACTTGCAGGTTCTGACCCATACCCTCGGTAATCGTCCAAGGTTTCTGTCCATTCTCGAAGTCGGGGTTCTCGATGGTAACGTCTGTGATGTCGATGGGGTTGCTCTCGCTGGATTCAGCAATCTTGGCGATTACGACAGCACGTGTGATGTCAGCCTTGAGGCTTGCTGTTGCAGCATTGAGCTCGTCAACACTTGCGTTAGCATTGTTATAAACAGCAGCGTAGGCAGAAGGATCAACATTGTTTTCAACAGCCTTCAGATACTCGTCATAAAGAGCCTTGCGTGCTGTAAAAACGCGAAGTGAAGCGGCATAGTCGCTACCATAGTTGGCCTCTGTGACAAAGCGCCATTCGATATTGTTGTCTGTGATGCTCTTGTTGAACTTGACGGGTTCACCGGGAGCGTTGACGCCTGCATACTGAGTGCGGGCGTTGGGGAATGTGCCTCCCTCAAGCGTGCTTTGGATGTAGTAGTTGCCGTTTTCGTTCTTTGTCAGCACCCAGATAGCATTACGTGCCTGGCTGCCGAGATCGACGAAACCGTTTTCCTCACCGTCGCGGAAGAGGTATTTGTTGCTGACCTCGTAATCGACACGGTCGTGATCGCCGGTGAAGTAGAACGTTCCGTTCATCTTGAGCTTGAAGCCATTGACAGTTTCCATTTCGCCTGTTTCAGGGTTCTCCTCCTCAACGGAGGCAGCCTCGGCTACGACAGTAAAATAGGGCTCGCCAGTTGTGCTTACACTGATCTGGGTCGCCCAGGCGTTGGCACCGATGACGAATTGGCCGCAACCGACATTCATGATGTAATATATACCTCCATCCTCAGGGTCAGAACCTTGAATGGAAGGCGCGACGGGAGCAGTCCACGTCTGAGCCATGGCCGTGAGCGTCATTGCCGCTACGGCCACGAGGGAAAGAAAACGCTTTCTCATTTTGTTGAACTTTGAATTAGTTAAATAAAAAGGTAATAGTGAAATAAGTATTCAGATGTATAAAATTTCCCGCAAAGATAGGCTTTTTTGTTCAGCTATACAAAAAAATGCGTAAAAAAGTGTTTGAACACCTTATTTTTAATATAAAATGTGTATCTTTGCACCGCAAACGATTAAAAAGGATAAAGATTATGCTCATTGCAGTAGATTTCGACGGCACGATAGTCCGTCACCGCTATCCCGAGATAGGTGAGGAGATTCCCTTCGCCACGGAGACCTTGAAATTATTGATCGAGGATCGACATCGTCTGGTGCTATGGACGGTGCGTGAGGGACAACTGCTGGACGATGCCGTGGAGTGGTGCCGTCAGCGTGGTGTGGAGTTCTATGCCATCAATCGCGACTTCCCGGAAGAGGATATCACACTCAATGAGCATTTCACCCGCAAACTGAAAGTGGATATGTGGATTGATGACCGCAATGTTGGCGGCCTGCCTGACTGGGGGACGATATATCACATGATTCACGACAAAAAGACCTACGAAGAGGTGATGACTGAGGAACTGCTCGGTGTACAACCCGAAACGAAACGCAGTTTTTGGCAGCGTCTGACAGGTAGGTAGAAAACCAGTAAAAGTTTTAAGAAAAACGGAAGCAGTGGGACTGTAAGCCGGGTTCTGTACCGCATCGTCACCAGAAAGGGCGACGAGCGCAGTGTCTGCCATTTATCTACGGCGATGCTCTCGCATTGTCTCTATCGTTCCACCCTCCGGCTCGGACGGGCCGCCCTCTCTCATCCTTGCACGAACGCTGTCGTGTAGTCGATGCTTCGCCGGTTTACGCGAACTTTCAACCTCCGGTGTACACAGCACGCATGTCACCATACGCCTGGTGAGCTCTTACCTCACCTTCTCACCCTTACCTGCCGATGGACTATTTCAAATGTTTAACCTAAAAGCCCATCAGTCGGCGGTTGTTTTCTTCTGCACCTGCAAGCCCTCGCGGACTTCTATCAATTAGGTAGCGGAGTGCCCTGTGTTGCCCGGACTTTCCTCTTGCCGCGCCTCCGAAAAGTCGTGGCCAGCGGCAGACCGCCCCACTGCTTCCGAGCGGCAAAGGTAGGGAAAAGTTTCAGGTTTCGGGTTTCAAGTTGAAGGTTTTTGCTAGTTCTTTACTTTTTTTAGCAGTTTCGGCACTTTGGCATACCATAAATGAGCGTTTGAGATAAGAAATGCAAAAATGTCAGCCGTCGTTTTTAAGTGCTGTTAAGCACGCTGGAAAGCGTGTTAAAAGAAAGGAAAAAACGGCGACATTTTGACAGCACACTAAACTTTTGCACTACTTTTGTGTCGGATTTCATGAAAACGATCAAATTGTTAAATCGTAAATTGTTAATTATCAAATTGTAAATGAATATGATGACACAGAAAACAAAGATGTGGCTCGGCGCAGCAGCGCTGGTATTCAGCAGCAGCCTGATGACAGGCGCAATCATGAGTGATAAGATTTCCGTAGCATCCAAGGCGCAGGCCGCAGCCACGCCTGTGATGGCCACTTCGACCGTGGCCGCTCCAGCAGGTCTGGTTGACTTGACTACCGCTGCTGAACGTTCGGTTAATTCAGTAGTTTATATTAAAGTGACGAAGAATGCCGTTCGCCAGACGGTGACGGTGCGTGACCCTTTCGAGGATTTCTTTGGTGACTTCTTCGGCTATGGCAACCGTGAACGCGGACAGGGCAGACAGCAGGAAATTGAGACGCAACCGAAACGTCAGGGCGCTGGTTCGGGAGTCATCATCTCAGCAGACGGATATATCGTCACGAATAACCACGTTGTAGCGGGTGCTGATGAGATTCTTGTGAAACTGAATGACAACACGGAATACAAAGGCCGTATTATCGGTTTGGATGAGACGACCGACTTAGCACTTGTCAAAGTAGAAGCCAAGAACTTGCCTGCCATCACCATTGGTAACTCCGACGCACTGAAAATTGGCGAATGGGTGCTGGCTGTGGGCAATCCATTTAACCTCACTTCAACAGTCACTGCAGGTATTGTTTCTGCCAAAGCTCGTTCCTTGGGAGCCAATGGTGTTGAGAGCTTTATCCAGACCGATGCTGCCATCAACGCAGGCAACTCCGGTGGTGCGCTCGTCAATGAGCAGGGCGAACTCGTCGGTATCAATGCGATGCTTTACAGCCAGACGGGCAGCTATGCCGGCTATGGTTTTGCCATCCCGACGACTATCATGAATAAGGTCGTAGCCGACCTGAAAGAGTTTGGTGTAGTCCAGCGTGCATTGCTCGGCGTCCGTGGTATGGATGTGACGAATTATATTGACGTAGAGAAGGAGAAGGGTAATGAAGTCGATCTCGGCACTAATCAGGGAATCTACATCCAGGATGTCGAAGAGAAGACCACAGCCGAGGAACTGGGATTGCAGAAAGGTGACGTCATCACCGCTATCGATGGCAAGGATGTCACCAAAATGGCAGAATTGCAGGAAACTCTCTCCCAGCGTCGTCCAGGTGACAAAGTGAAGGTGTCCTACATCCGTAATAAGAAAACGCGCACGGAGACCGCTACGTTGCGCAACGCACAAGGCGGCACTGAGGTGATGGAGGAAGTCGATATCGACCTGTTTGGCGCTCAGCTGAAACCGCTCAGCGACGAGGCACGTCAGCAGCTGGCTCTACGCTTCGGCCTTGAAGTGACAGCCATCAAGAAGGGTAAGCTGATGGATGCTGGGATCACAAAAGGTATGATTCTCTTGCAGGTCAACGATCAAGAGATGCGCACCGTCGAGGACTTCGAAAATGCCGTGAAGGCTGCCAATCAGTCGAGCGATCGTGTGCTCTGGATCCGTGCCATCACGCCGAGTGGCCGTCGCGTAGCCACCGCTATTGATCTCTCTGAAGAGAAGAAGAAATGAGTGAAAACTGAAAGAGTGAAAAGTAAAAAATAGGCTGTCAGCAAAAAGCAGACCAAAGTGTTAACGAAAGCGTCGAAGGGGCAATGTTTTGTAAAAAGCTTTGCTTCTTCGCACTTTTTCGGTGAAAACTTTGAAATTTTTTTGCGCGTGAATCATATTTATTGTATTTTTGCGCGATTTAAAAGTAAGCAGCAACAAAAATTCATATATTTTCATATTACCTTAAAGGAATGAGACAGCTAAAAATCACCAAGAGCATCACCAACCGCGAAAGCGCTTCATTGGACAAATACCTCCAGGAAATCGGTCGTGAGGACCTGATTACTGTGGAGGAGGAGGTTGAACTGGCACAGCGCATCCGTAAGGGCGACCGTGAGGCACTCGAGAAGCTGACGCGTGCCAATCTGCGTTTCGTGGTCAGTGTGGCTAAGCAGTACCAGAATCAGGGTCTTTCGCTTCCCGACCTGATCAATGAGGGTAACCTCGGGTTGATCAAGGCTGCTGAGAAATTCGATGAGACGCGCGGCTTCAAGTTTATCTCCTACGCCGTGTGGTGGATTCGTCAGAGCATCCTACAGGCATTGGCCGAGCAGAGCCGTATCGTGCGCTTGCCTCTGAATCAAGTAGGTTCGCTCAATAAGATTTCCAAGGCTCTCTCGAAGTTTGAGCAGGAGAACGAGCGTCGTCCGAGTCCCGATGAACTGGCTGAAGAGCTGGACATTCCTGTTGATAAAATATCGGATACGTTGAAGGTCAGCGGTCGGCATATCTCTGTTGATGCTCCCTTCGTGGAGGGCGAGGACAACACTTTGCTCGACGTCATTGTCAATGATGACAGCCCCATGGCCGACAAGAGCCTGGTCAACGAAAGCCTCAGCCGCGAGATTGACCGTGCCCTCTCAACGCTCAGCGAGCGTGAGAAGCAGATTGTGGAGATGTTCTTCGGTATCAATCATCAAGAGATGACCCTTGAAGAGATTGGCGATAAGTTTAACCTCACACGTGAGCGTGTGCGACAAATCAAGGAGAAGGCCATTCGACGCCTGCGCAACAACTCGAAGAGCAAGCTCCTGAAATCGTATCTGGGATAAATAGGAATCTGGACAATCTGGATCATCAAGAATAACGAGAAGACAAAAGAATGACCCGAAACATGAGAATGAATAGAATGGCTCGTTGTCTCTGTTGCCTTGCAGCATTATTGTGTTTGACACTCTCGCTGTCGGCAGCCGATAAGGAGCCGAAGATGAAGCGCGTATATATGTTTGGTGTTGCTGTGTCGTTGATTGATTCCACCGCATACCAAACAGACGTTCAAGTCATTGACAGTGCTTGGATTGAACCTCATCAGTTCTTGGTAGATCGCGCACTCTATAGCTTGCAATTGCAATCTCACGTGGAAACACAGGAGCATCACAAGAACAGCATCTGTACCATTTACTTCAATACCAGCCCTCGCAAGATTCAGCGCAAGTGGGCGAAGGTGAAAAAACACTGCGAGAAAGATCCATCCATTCACTATCAGATTCTTCCCAAGGAGCGTTTCTGCTTTAAGACAGAAGAATATAAACCGGTCATCATCGGCGAGCCTGAAGAAAAAACCAATAATAGTTCGAAGAAATGACGCCGCATCGTTTCAAGGTTGCCCTGCATTGCTTGCAGGTAAATCTGCCCGACGCGCTGTCGGCATCGGATATCATCCCTTCCTTCTCGCCGTTTGTCTGCGAGGAGGAGGGTGATGTGCTTTTTTGTATGGATGTGGAGGAAGGGGCTGCCCCAGACTTCAGTGCGATGGACGAGATTGGACAGTTCGACTGCGGCGGTGCCAACCACGGAGTCTATCGTGCCGATGATGGCAGTTATGCCTTCGAGATTAGTCTGCCGGCCTGCGATGGTGGTCGGCTCAGTTGCTGCCTCATGGCAAATGCCGACTTCAAGCACTGTCGTGCCGTGCTGACAGGGTCTTCGCTGCGTCAGCATCAGTTCGGACTGAACAATGCGCTCATGATGTCCTTTGCCTTTGCCGCTGCCGAACAAGACACCCTGCTCATCCACGCTTCTGTCATCCGCAACGGTGGCTATGGTTATCTCTTCACCGCTCCTAGCGGCACAGGAAAGAGCACGCATACCCACCTGTGGTATAAGCATATCCCTGGCTCTGATCTAATGAACGATGATAACCCTGTCGTGCGCATCATAGATGGTGAGACTCGAATCTATGGGTCACCGTGGAGTGGCAAGACTCCTTGCTATCGCAATATTTGGGCACCCGTAGGTGCCATTACGCGCATCGAACAGCGTCCTGAGAACACTATCCGTCGTATGGCTCCTGTTGAGGCTTTCGCGATGCTGTTGCCGGCCGTAAGCTCGATGAAGTGGGATAAGCGTGTCTATATTGGTATCTGCGACACGATAGCCCATCTTCTGCCCATTACCCCCATTTTCTGGCTTGGCTGCCGTCCTGACGAAGAGGCTGCAAGGGTGTGCTATGAGGCGGTGAGAAGGAGTGGAAAATGAAAAATCGGAATGAAGGAACTTATCAAGAAAATAGCGCGATGGTTGGCAACGCCTTGGAGGCGTGCTAAGCAGCGTCGTTATGCAGACCCGACAGCTGATGCTTTACCGCGACGGGAAATGCCCAATGACAAGTTTCTTCCTCTCGTCCGCGAGTATGTTTCAAACGGTGAGCCCGTTGTTATCAATGTCAAGGGCTATTCCATGCGTCCCTTCTTGGAACACCTGCGTGATCGTGTGGAGCTTGCTCCGTGTACAACGCTCAATATTGGTGATGCCGTATTGGCAGAGATCGCTCCAGGACATTTCGTGTTGCATCGCATCATTGCTATCAATGGCGATCATCTCACCTTGATGGGTGATGGAAACATCCGTGGTACAGAGCATTGCACCATTAGTGATGTCTGTGGCGTTGTCACCCGTTATCTTCGTCCCAATGGTCATGTCCTGCTGGCCAGCGATCCCAAGCTCCAGCGTCGGATACGTCTTTGGCGTTGCCTGCTTCCCATCCGCCGCTTCCTCCTGTTCCCTTATCGCATGACCATCGACGAAAGGCAGTAAGGTCTCATTCCGTTGAATATAGAATAACAAGAATAATTTGTAATTTAATAATAATAGATACATATAAGATGAAGATTAAAGAAGGATTTGAACTGAGAGTCATCTGTGGTGAGGCCATCATTGTCGCCCACGGAAAGCAAAACATAGATTTCTCTAAAATCATCAGCCTCAATGAGAGCGCTGCGTATCTGTGGCATGCGGTTGAAGGTCGCGATTTTAATGCAGAGGAATTAGCTCGTCTGCTTACTGAGGAGTACGAGGTCGATGAGGCTGTTGCCCTTCGCGATGCTACTAAGGTCATGGCCGACTGGCAAGAAGCAGGACTGGTGACAGATTGACAGATTAGCAAATTAACAGATTAACAGCCTCGTTCGTTGCAGAATAGAAATGAGCATTTAAGGGGCAATCGTGTTAAAACGTTAATCTGTTAACTTGTTAACGTGTTTCATCTGTCGCATGATCCACGTCTGACGTTTCAGCATATAGGCAGATGGTTCTTTGCTGCTGAAACGCAGGGGATTGGGTAGTGTGGCGGCGATGAGGGCACAATTGGCGCGTGTCAGATGATTGGCCGTGCAGTTGAAGTGCCATTGTGCGACGGCTTCAGTGCCATAGATGCCATCGCCCATCTCGATGGAGTTGAGATAGACTTCCATGATACGCTCTTTTCCCCAGATCAATTCGATGAGGGTTGTGAAATAAACCTCTAGCCCTTTACGTACCCATGAGTGGTCAGGCCACAGGAACACATTCTTGGCAGTCTGCTGGCTGATGGTGCTACCTCCGCGTTGCCGTTTGCCGTTCTTATTTTCCTTAATGGCTTTTCCGATGGCATCGTAGTCGAAACCGTGATGTTCCAGAAAACGTTGATCCTCAGAGGCTATCACGGCCACCGGCATAAACTCAGATATCTCTTCCAACGGTACCCAATGGTGGCGCAGACGGATGGGTTCGCCGCGCCCCGCTTGTTGCACGCAGCGAATGACCATCAGCGGCGTCACATATACTGGCAGCCAGCGGTAGGCAACAACAGTGAATATTGTGGAGGCAAAGAAGAAAATCACCAGCCCCCGTAGCCATTTCTGTATTGTCCTAAGTAGATTTTTCACTCCTCACTTTTCATTTTTCACTCTAATTACCCTCACTCCGAGTTGTGTGGGATGTTTCTTCATGTATTCTTCCAGCGTCATGGGCTCCAACACCACCTTCTTGTGGATCTGGCTGGCGTTAAGCAGGTGCAATTTGCCGTCTCGTCCCCAGACGGCAAAGCCAAGGTGCGATACGTCGAGTCCTGCTTTTTTGGTGACAATGGCCAAGATGTCACCGTCGCGTACGCAAGTGAGCTCCTGTCTTGAACGTCCCAGCAGACGGCGGGGGATATAGCGAACGGTGCGGCCGCAGAGCCGTTGCTCGTTGGCCTTGATCAGTTGGAGAGCCTGCGCATCACCCTTCAGCATCGGATAGCTATCGGAGTGTTTGCTCATGTAAGTGATGTCCAGCGTCTGTGCTTCGACGAAGGGATAGTAGGCACCACGACTGTCATTTTCATTTCCTGTTATCTCAGTTGTGAAGCCTTGCTTGCCGTTACTTTCTATCCATTCGCTAAAATAATGGTTGCGCGAGGCATAACCGTCCAGTTGGCCGTTGCGGTAGCGTAACTTGGTGAGGTTTTGGCAGAAATCGGCGAAGCTCGTGCTGCCCTGTCGGGTTGTCAAGGTTAGTGCCACGACATTCTCTACGAGCGTCGTACAGTCCAACTCACGCAGGTTCACGGCCAGCTCCTCCTTGGGATTGACCTCTAACGTCTTTCCCACGTATGGAAGTCCCTTAAGTTGTGTGGCGTAATACATTACGAGATTTTCCGTGTCTGGCTGTTGTCGCCCCTTCTTCAAGAGTTCTACGACGCGTAAGCTATCAGTTTTCTGATAGGTGAGTGCATGACTTGCTGATGTCATGAACAGCATCATGACCACGGCAATAATGGTTGAAAGTGTGTGTTGAATCATTATTATTCTCCTTATTTTGGGACAAAGATATGAAAAAGTTACAAGTTTCAAGTTTCTTATTGAAAGAATTTGCGAACTATCACTTATTTTTTCACTTTTCATTCTTTCATTTTTCACTTTTTCACTACCTTTGCTCCGTGAAACATCAAAAACGACTCCTTTTCGCGCTTCTGTCGTTTATCTCGTTGTCCATCGCGGCACAGCAGACTCGCAGTCTCTCCGAGCAGATCCGCACGGTGCAGGTCATCGTAAAGGGTGATCCGTTGCTTCCTCCCATCATGGAGATGGGCGACCCATTTGAGATTGCTTTCGATGACCTCACGCACGAGTACACGCGTTATATATATAAGGTGGAATTCTGCAACTCCGACTGGAGTGTCAACGAGGATGTCTTCGAGAGTGACTACCTCGAAGGTTTCAATGGACAGCCCATCGATGAATATGAGAAGAGCCTCAATACAACGGTTCTCTATACCCATTACCGCCTATCGCTGCCCAACGAAAACACACGTTTGCTCTTGCCTGGCAACTACCGTGTGCGTGTCTATGCCGACGAGCGCGACAGTAGCGATGAGCCCGTGCTCGAAGCTTGTTTCTCGCTCCTTAGCCCTGAGATGGCCATTCGTGCAACTGTCAGCTCCAACACTGAGGTTGATTTCAACCAGAAGCATCAGCAGGTGACTTATGCCGTCAGCTACGGCAGCCGACGTGTGATAGATCCGCAACGCGAGTTGCACACTGTGGTGATGCAGAACCGTCGTTGGGACTCGGCTGTCATGGATCTCATGCCAAACATCCAGAATACGATGGGTGTAGAGTGGACGCACCGCCGCGAACTGATCTTCTCCGCTGGTTCGGAGTACCATAAGTTTGAAATCCTCGATGTGCATCAGAATGGAATGGGTGTCGATAAGATGCGATGGTATGACCCTCACTACCACGCTACGCTCTTTGCTATGTCGCCCCAGCACAACTATACGTACAATCCAGACCGCAATGGTGCCTTTGTTATTCGCCATAGCGGCGACGAGGACAATGACACGCAATGTGAGTATCTTTTTGTTCATTTTCTGCTGGTGATGCCCCGTCTCGATGGTGGCGATGTCTATGTTTGTGGTCTATGGGACAATGGTTTCCCCGATCCTATGTGCAAGATGAGCTATGACGAGAGTCAGTGCGCTTACGAATGCGGTGTGCTCCTTAAACAGGGCTACTACAACTATCAGTTTCGCCAGCTTGACAGTCATGGTGTAGGGCAAACCGTCCGCACCGAAGGCGACTTCTATCAGACGGAAAACGAATATATCATTCTCGTCTATCACCGTCCGCAAGGTACACGCTACGATGCTCTCGTAGGTTATCAACTTATCAATTACGATGGAACTCGTTAAGCAATTCTTTCAGAATCTGGGTGATATGCTCAGCATCCCTTGGTCATTTGTCATCCTCGAATTGATTGGCACGCTGGCAGGTGCAGTATCAGGAGCCCGCCTGTCCGCTGCCAAGCAATTCGACCTGTTTGGTGCTTTCATCGTGGGTACAGCTACAGCTGTCGGTGGTGGTACTACGCGTGACCTGTTGATTGGTAAGACTCCATTCTGGCTGGAAGACCCCATCTACCTGCTTACCTGTCTCTTCGGTCTGTTGTGGGTCATTGTGTTCCGCAAGTGGCTTGTACGCCAGAATAATACGTGGTTTCTTTTCGATTGCATTGGTTTCTCTCTGTTCAATGTCATCGGCATTGAGAAAGCCCTCGGACTTGGCCTGCCCACCTGGGCTGCTGTCTGTCTCGGCGTAATCACGGGAGCCGGAGGAGGTGTGTTGCGCGACATCCTCATCAATGAGGTACCCCTCATCTTCCGCAAGGAGATTTACGCCACTTGTTGCCTTGCTGGCGGCCTCGTCTATATCGGCTGCCTTCACGGCCTCGGATGGGCTCCAGAAGGCAGTGCCGTCCTCTCCTGCATCGTCGCTATCAGCATCCGTATGCTTGCTGTCAAGTATGGCTGGAGCCTACCCACGCTGAAAGCAGAGCCGTAGGAAGGACATATTTTAAGTTTTGTTTTCGGAATCTTATCGACAGGTTCTGTGACGGTTATCCGAGATTATTGAGCAGGATGTCGAGCGTGTTCTCATCTTGGATGAGCACATCGCGTGGTTTAGCACCCTGTGCGGGGCCTACGATACCAGCTCGCTCAAGTTGATCCATGAGCCGTCCAGCACGGTTGTAGCCGATAGAGAACTTACGTTGAATCATCGACGTGGAGCCTTGTTGCGTTGTGATGATGAGTCGAGCCGCGTCTGCGAACATGGGATCCAGATGGTTCATATCGACATCGTTACCTGCTCCGCCAGTATCTTCCATGGGCGGACGTGGCAGGGCAAAGGGAGCGTTATAGCTTTGTTGGCGAGCGATGAACGATGCGATGCGCTCCACTTCGGGCGTATCAACGAAGGCACACTGTAGTCGCACAGGTTCCGAGCCTGCCAGGAAAAGCATATCACCCTTGCCGATAAGCTGGTTGGCTCCTGGACGGTCGAGAATAGTACGTGAGTCAATCATGGCACTGACTTTGAATGCCATACGTGCAGGGAAGTTTGCCTTGATGGTACCTGTGATGATGTTCGTGGTAGGGCGTTGTGTGGCGATGATCATGTGCATTCCGACGGCGCGTGCCAGCTGTGCAATGCGAGCGATGGGCAACTCGATCTCCTTGCCTGCGGTCATAATGAGGTCACCGAACTCGTCGATGACGACAACGATGTACGGCAGGAAGTGGTGTCCGTTCTCGGGGTTGAGCTGGCGGTTGCAGAACTTCGCATTATACTCTTTTATATTACGCGCGCGCGCACGTTTAAGAAGGTCGTAGCGGTTGTCCATTTCAAGACAGAGACTCTTGAGGGTGTTGATGACCTTCTGTACATCGGTGATGATGGGCTCGTCGTCATCGTCTTCGATTTGTGCGAGGAAGTGGTTGACGATGGGTGAGTAGATGGGGAACTCCACCTTCTTGGGATCCACCATGACGAGCTTGAGCTCTGCGGGGTGTTTCTTGTATAGGAGTGAGGTGATGATGGCGTTGAGTCCGACAGATTTACCCTGACCCGTAGCACCGGCGACGAGCAAATGTGGCATCTTGGCCAAGTCTGCCATGAAGACTTCGTTGGTGATGGTCTTACCGAGTGCCATAGGCAGTTCCATGCTCGTCTCCTGGAACTTACGGCTGTTGAGAATGCTCTCCATGGATACAATCTGCGGTTTGGCATTAGGTACTTCGATACCGATAGTACCCTTGCCGGGGATGGGGGCTATGATACGTATGCCGAGGGCGGAGAGCGACAGGGCGATGTCATCCTCGAGGTTGCGGATCTTAGAGATACGAACGCCTGGGGCAGGTGTAATCTCATAAAGTGTGATGGTGGGACCTACGGTGGCTTTGATGCTGGAGATCTCGACACCGAATGTGCGCAGGACGTAGATGATCTGATCCTTGTTCTTCGTCTGCTCCTCCATATCAATGGTAGCACGCGGGTCGATATCGTAGTGCTTCAAGAGGTCTAGGGTGGGGTAGTGGTAGTTTTCGAGGTCGAGCTTCGGGTCATAGGGTTTGAGCATCACTTCTGGCTGTCCGTTGGCGGGCTCGTCAGTTGCTGGCGCTTCGACGGTGAAGTGCGTGTCTGCCTCGTCGCCAGTTGGTGCTACTACGGTAGCAAAGGGGATGTCATCGTCGGCTGTGGTGACAGTGGCTTCTGCTGGATCTACAACATCGACGGTATCAACGGTTTCTTTAGTTTCGTCCCCCTTTTCTTGTGATGGGCTTGGCTGATCCTGAACTTGAGTCTGGAAATCATCGTTTTGGTCTATGTCTTCGTTGGGGCTTTCATTTTCGTCCCCCATCATCTTCACCTTCATCTTCTTCCAGAAATTGACGATACGGCTGAGCACGGGATATTGTTCCTGCAGTTCGCGGGCGAGACGCTGAGGGTGCAGGAGTCGTTTGATGATGCGGATGGTTTCGGCACTGAGGTAGCAGAAGTAAGCCAATAGCGTAAGCACGATGACGAGGAATGTACCGACGGCACCGCTGATGCTTTTGAGCAGAGCTACGACGTTCTGCCCGTGGATGCCGCCTGGACTGATGTATGCCACAGAGGGTGTCGATGAGAAGGCACTCTCGAAGAAAAATGCGCCCGCTATGCTCACCCAGCAGAGCAGGAATGTGCAGTTGATGAACCATTTCCACAGTCTTACATGATAGGCTCCTGTAAGTTTCAGCGAGGCTGCGAAGAGGAACACGGGGAGGAAGAAAGCACCGAAACCGAAGTTACGGGTGATCCAGTAGTCGCTCCACCATGCGCCGATGTAGCCTGCCCAGTTCTTGGCTCCGCTGAATGCACCGCTCTGCAACACTTTCTGATCTTCGCCACCTGTGATGAGGTGGGAGACGAGGCTGAGCAGCGTGAAGGCTGCTACGGCCAATAGAATCACTCCGCAGGCAACACGGATGGCTTCCGCACGGTTCATCGGACTCTCATGGTCTCCCATAAGTGCTTCATGAATATGTAAACTGTTATTATTCTGTCTGTTGTCTTTAATCGTACCGACACGTTTGGGGTTACGCTTACGCCTCTGGATAGGCTCTTTCTGTTTATCCATAGTCCTTTCTATTCCTTATTTGGGTGCAAAAATAATGCTTTTTCGTTAACTTTTCATCAAAACTTGCTGTTTTTTTTGCAAAAAACACTAATTTTGCGCGCTATAAGGAATATAATCATGCAAATTGTCTATTCACAGCCTGTCATAGAGTTCGTCACGGTCGCAGCCGAGTACTGCGCATTCCTTGAGCAGAGCGTGGGACGAGACCGCGATTCTTTCACCGCTACACTATTGAAGTTGCTTCCTCTGTTGTACGTCAAGGCCCAGCTATTGCCTCAGGTGGAAGGCAATGCAGAGTATGCACCCGAAATGTTTGTGACGGAACAGGACTACAATTGGCTGCGTGCCGTACTTGCTGATGTGATGGCCGAGGAGGATGAGTTTGAGGACTTCGTCTATGACGAGACCGTACAGACCGATGAGGTGCGTTGGCACCGTGTCAGCGAGTGCTTGGCGGATATCTATCAGCCTCTGCGCGACTTCGTGGAGACTTTCCGTGCAGGTGTTGAGGAGAACATCGAGGAAGCGCTTTGGTCGCTTAACGATGCCTTTGAACTCTATTGGGGTGCAGATCTCTTGGATGCTCTACGGCGTTTGCACAGAACACGTTACGTCAGTGAAAACCATATTTGACAAATACGACAAAAATGCCATTGCGGAATTGCCCAAAGAGCAGTTTGAAGGACGCATTGTGGTGATTCAGAGCGTAGGCGAGGCCAAGCGCGCTGTCGATTACCTGTTGCGCTTCCCACGCTTGGGTATCGACACGGAGACGCGTCCCAACTTCAAACCGGGCGGCATGAATCCTGTCTCGCTCCTTCAAGTGGCTACGCCGACGATTGTCTTCCTCTTCCGTTTAAACATGATAGGTTTGCCAGAGAGCATCGTGCGATTATTGACCGATACTTTAGTGCAGAAGATAGGTCTCTCGCTCCACGATGACTGGTCGCAGCTGGCACGCCGCACTCCCTTCCAGCCTGCCAACTACCTTGATTTGCAGGATTATGTCAAGCGTCTTGGTATCATCGACATGAGCCTTCAGAAGCTCTATGCGAACCTCTTCCACAAGAAAATTTCAAAATCACAGCGCTTGAGCAACTGGGACAACGATGTACTCACCGAACCGCAGAAACGCTATGCAGCTACCGACGCCTGGGCTTGTCTGCGACTCTACGATGAGGTCAACCATCTGCTCACAACACGTAATTATCGGCTTGTAAAAGTTGAAATTTGAAAACTATTACTCTATGAATATATATCTGAAACGTGGTAAGGATGAGTCGCTTAAACGCTTTCATCCTTGGATTTATTCAGGAGCCATTCAGCGCATTGAAGATCAGGCAGGTGAAGGGGCACTTGCGCGTGTCTTCACCAGCGATGGTGACTATATCGCCACAGGTCATTGGCAGATCGGTACCATCGCCGTGCGCGTACTTACTTTCGATGATGAGCCCATTGACGATGTTTTTTGGTGTCATCGTCTGCAAGTGGCACTTGACATGCGACGAGCCATTGGCGTGGCTGACCGTACAGACAACAACACCTATCGCCTTGTTCATGGTGAAGGAGACAACCTTCCTGGACTGGTCATCGATGTCTATGGCCAGACTGCTGTTATGCAGGCACATAGCGTTGGTATGCACTGCTCGCGTCAGCAGATAGCCGAGGCAATGAGGGTTGTGATGGGCGACCGCATCAACAATATCTATTATAAGAGCGAGACAACATTGCCCTTTAAGGCTGGACTTGGACAGGAGAACACATTCTTGCTGGGTGACGCTGTGGATAACATCGCTGTGGAGAATGGTCTGCGTTTCCACATCGACTGGTTGCGTGGACAGAAGACGGGTTTCTTCGTCGATCAGCGCGACAACCGTTCGCTGCTCGAACACTATGCCCCTGGTCGCGATGTCCTGAATATGTTCTGTTACACAGGTGGTTTCTCTGTCTATGCTATGCGTGGCGGTGCGCGCTGCGTCCATAGCGTTGATAGCTCGGGAAAAGCCGTTGATCTGGCCAGTGCTAATGTATCGATGAACTTCCCTGACGACGATCGCCATCAAGCCATCGCCGAGGATGCTTTCCGCTATTTGCAGCAGATGGAAGAGGGGCAATATGACCTTATCATCCTTGATCCTCCTGCCTTCGCTAAACATAAAGACGCATTGCGCAACGCCCTCAAAGGATATACACGTCTCAACGCCGCCACCTTTGCTAAGATCCGACCAGGTGGCGTGCTTTTCACCTTCTCGTGCTCGCAGGCCGTCTCTAAGGATCAGTTCCGCATGGCAGTGTTCACAGCTGCGGCTATGAGTGGACGAAAAGTCAGCATCTTACATCAATTGCACCAGCCTGCTGACCATCCCATCAACATCTACCACCCCGAAGGGGAGTATCTGAAGGGCTTGGTGCTGTATGTCGAATAAATCGCACTGCAAGATGTTAATCTTGTTAACAAACAACGGCATTGTGCGGGAATGAATGTTAAATTAGATAAATACAAGAGCAAAATTAGAAATAAACAGTTGCAGGATGCGTGAAAAATTGTACCTTTGCAACGTGTTTTTCATGGTATTAGATTTAAGGTTAATGAAAGGTCGGTTGTCGTGAGACAACCGTCTTTTTTTTGTAGTCTTACGAGCAAAAAGGCATAGAAAAAGGTTAAAATCCACCGATTTCTTGCTGTGCTCGCTGCTTTTCACTACCTTTGCACAGCGAAGAATAGGGATTTTACCCCTACGCTTTAGGTTTTTCCCCTTTGTGGAGCCAATCAATCGCTGTACTTTTGCAACGTCGAACACAATAAGTTGAACACTAAAACAAGAAACAATATGAAGAACATGAGAATTCTAATTGCCTCCGCGATGCTCGCATTGCCCCTGAGCATCTGGGCACAGGACGATCTCTACTTCGTTCCCAAGAAGAAAGCTGCCAGGACTGAGACGACAACATCTACGACAGTTCGCCAGGAACCCGTGCAGATTGTCTATGCCGATGGCAGCGTGGACAGCTACCACACGATTGGCACTGTGCGTGACATCGATGAGTACAACCGCCGTGGCAAATATGTGGCAAGCGACACTATTGCTATGATGAACGACTCGCTGGCCGCAATAACTGTTGACGGAGCCTATTCCGAAGGTTACGCCGATGGTTATGCTGACGGCGAAGACTATGCCATGACACGACGTATGAGCCGATTTGGCTATGACAGTTTTTACAGCTCGCCCTGGTACTGGAGTTTCTACAACGACCCTTGGTATTGGGACTCCTATTATTACGGCTACAATCCCTACTGGTATGGCGGTTACTATGGATGGTCGCGTCCCTACTGGGGCTACCGAGCCTACTGGGGCTATGATCCTTATTGGTATGGCTACTATGGCCCCTACTATGGGGGGTATTATGTCGGCTACTATGGTCACCATCATCACGGTGGCGGTCATTATGGTGGCGGTTTTCCTCATCGCAACACCAACTACACCTCTCGTTACTCCAACCTTCGTACAGCCAACCGCAACTATGGTCATAGCGGCAGCACCCTTCGTGGCAGCGGCTCAGGCCGCACTACAGGCACGCTCGGCAATCGTGGTGGTAGCTACATCAATCGCGGCTCGTCCTCATCCAGTCGTCAGGTCAGCTCGGGCAACTCGAACATCAACCGTGGTTCATCGTCCATATCTACTTCGCGCGGCTCATCGAGCACGACAACTTCTCGCAGTTCATCCTCGTATGGTGGCTCATCTTCTTCTTCCTCCCGTTCTGTTTCTTCTGGTTCCAGCTCCAATTCACGCAGTGGCAGTGGTGGCTTCGGTGGTGTCAGTCGCGGTAGCGGCAGCAGCGGTGGAGGCTTCAGTGGTGGAGGTGGCTCACGCAGCTCTGGCGGCGGTGGTGGCTTCAGTGGTGGTGGCGGTTCCCGTGGCGGTCGCAGATAATTATAAACCCTTAAACTCTTGAAACTACGATGAAAAGAATCATATTACTTGCTCTCGCGGCACTGCCCTTTGCCGTGCAGGCGCAGGACACGTACCTTAACGATCGTGCCACCAACACTTCCGATGTGATCGGAACTGCACGCTACGTGGGCATGGGCGGCGCTATGGGCGCACTCGGAGCAGACATCTCCACCATCAGCAATAACCCCGCAGGCATCGGATTGATGCGTCGCGGAACGATTTCCTTCACCCTCGGAGGGCAAATCAATGATGCCAAACCCGTCTTTGGCGATAGTCGTGGCAGTTTCTCTTTTGATCAGATTGGCTTCGTGTTCCCCTTCGGCGATGTAGGTGATGATACGCGTCTCAATTTCGCCTTTAACTATCAGAAGCGGATCAACTACAACCAGGGTATCTTTGTGTCCCAGAACCTTGGAGGTCTCTCGCAAGGTGATATGTTCGCTTGGATTGCCAATTCCACCTTTCAGACCAATAAGGAGGGCCAGTACTATTTCGCATCACCTTTCTACGATAACCTCTATCAGGCTGGCTTCTTCAGTGAGTTTACTAATGTACAGGGAGACACCTATTTTCGCAATACTAATGCTGGTCAGACGGGTTATTACTACCGCAATTCGTCTGGTTCGTTGCAAGGCTTTGACTTCAACCTCAGCGGCAGTGCCCAAGATCGTTGGTTCTGGGGTGTCACCTTCGGTATCGACCACATGAACTACAAGCATGCAGCGTCATACGAAGAGGTGGGCGACGATTCCTATATCCTTTATCAGGATCAGAAACTGAAGGGAGTTGGTTTCAACGTGAAAGCTGGTGTCATCGTTAGGCCCATTGAGGATAGTCCCTTTCGTTTCGGACTTGCTGTGGAGACTCCGACGTGGTATGCGCTCAAGCACACGGGTTTAGCCGCTCTCTCCGTGCTCAATGAACAGGGAAAATATACTCAGGCATCGTATATGGACGATGATAACTACCTCGAATATAATCTTTATGCTCCTTGGAAGTTACGTGCCAGCTTAGGTTCCACAATCGGGAATTATTTCGCATGGGATGTCGAGTACGAATACAGTATGAACCAGTTCACAAAAATGGGTTATCCCGATTCGGACAATAATTATCATGGTTCATCAATCTCTATGAGCAAGGATCTTGCCATGAATGAGATGACGAAAGCAAACATTCGTGGCGTGCATAATGTACGTGCCGGTTTCGAGGTGAAACCCATTCAGCAATTAGCTTTGCGTGCTGGTTACAACTTCTTCAGTAAACCCTATAAAAAAGATGCTCGTCTCGACCAGACCTGCAACACGCCTGCGTATGATTGGAGCACTTCAACGGAGTACATCAACCTTGGCGCAACACATCTCTTCACTCTTGGCATTGGCTATCAGGGTAAGCACCTCTATGTCGATGTGGCTTACAAGTATCGTGTGCAGCGCGGTGACTATTATTCCTTCGATGATCATTTCACGACTCTCAACGAGTCGTTCATTGATGAGAATCCGCAGCTCGCAGGTCAGATGCTCACTCCCACAGAGGTCAACCTCGATCGTCACAACATCGCTGCCACGGTTGGCTTCCGTTTCTAATCCTTATAGACAGTGATTCATCACATTGGCTGGCGGACGTTCGTTCGCCAGCTCTTGTTTCATGAAGTCCATGTAAGGTGCTACGTGGGCAAAGAAGTGGCGATAGTCGTCGCAGAGGTAGTTGAGACCGGATGTGCCGTTGGCGGTGGTGCGGATACGATCCTTCGGACAACCCCCATTGCAGGCAAAGAGCCAAGGACACTGGCGGCACTGCGCTGGAAGGGCATCCCGCTTGGCTACGCCGAAGGTGCGTTGTCGCTGACTATACATCATTGCCGTGATGCTGTCATTGTTGATATTGCCCAAACGATATTCAGGGAAGACGAAGTGGTCACAGGCATAGACATCTCCATTGTGCTCAATGACGGCGGCATGACCACAGGTGATGCCCATCGAACAGACGCCGGGCGGCTGTCCGACCCAACAGGCCAATGTGGAATCGAAGAGCTGCACGAAGACTTCGCCGACATCCATGCGCACCCATTCGTCGAAGATAGTGCAAGCAAAGTGTGCGAACTGTCCAGGGCGGACGCTGAAATCAGCTAACATCCCTTCTCCTTTGTCGATCATGGAAGCGAGATGACGACCATCGGCGTGCGGTAGGATGCGCTCGATGATAGGCGTGAACTGGATATAGTGCGCTCCAATCTCCTTATAGAAATGATAGACATCAAGGGGATAGTCGGCGTTGAAGTCGTTGACCACTCCCATTACATTCCATTCCACGCCATATTTTTTCAAGAGCTCTATACCCTGCATGACTTTATGAAACGAGGGTTGACCGCCACGGGCACGGCGATATTCGTCGTGGAATTCCTGTGGTCCGTCAATACTGATGCCGATGAGCCAGTGATTGTCGCGGAAGAAACGGCACCACTCGTCGGTGAGCAGCGTGCCATTGGTTTGAAGGCAGTTTTCGATGAGATGATCGCCTGCGTACTGACGTTGCAGTGCTAAAGCACGCTTATAAAAGCTGATAGGACGCATCAATGGCTCACCGCCGTGCCATGTGAAAAGCACCTGTGGCTGTGTTTGCGACTGGATGTATTGGCGCGTGAAAACTTCAAGCGTCGCGTCGCTCATCAATAAACCTCGTTTCCTATCCTGCGCGTCATACAAGTTACTCTTCTCGAGGTAGTAGCAATACTCGCACGAGAGGTTGCACAGGCTGCCCACGGGCTTCGCCATGACGTAAAGGGGATGGGAGAGGGGAGAGAGCAAGGGAGGTTGGGAAGGGAGTCTTAAAGTTGTAGGAAAGGATTATGGGCGCGTTCGAAAGAGGATTCGGTAGTGCCGCCGTGACCGGGATAGATGGTGATGCCGTCGGGCAGGTCGCGGAGAAGGTGGCGGAGGGAGCGGATGAGCGTCCAGTGGTCGCCGCCCGGGAAATCGGTGCGGCCAATACTCATCTGGAAGAGGTTGTCGCCCGAGAAGAGGACGTGCTCGTCGGCGCAGTAGTAGCAGACGCCGCCAGCGGTGTGTCCAGGGCATGGCAGGACGGTGAAGGAGTGGCTTCCAAAGGTAATCGGGCAGTCCTCGGAAATGGCTTCGCCTACAGGACCTTTCTCGAAGTGCAGGGCATGACCAAGGATGTCGCGCATCTGTTCCTCAGCGTGTTGGAAGAGTGGTAGTTCATTGGCGTGGCAGCGAGCCGCCAAGCCGTAATGCTCATAGATGAAACCTCCCCCAAAGATATGGTCGAAGTGGGCGTGGGTGAGTAGGTGAGCAACGGGCTTGAGGTTGTTCTGCCCGATATGATTGGCAATGGCTTCCCGCTCCTCGTCGTACATCGCGCCGCAGTCGATGATGACCGCCTCGTGCGTTTCATCACTTACGATGTAGCAGTTCTCGCCAAGTGGATTAACAGTGAAGGTCTTGATGGACAACATTATAAGTGAAAAATGGAAGAGTGAAAAATGAAGGGGTTAGAGTTGTACGTAAATGACTTTTTTGGCCTTGAAGTATTCTTCGGCGAAAAAGTCTGAGAGGGGAGTGATGAGCTTTGTGGTTTTTACAGCCCCTGCCTCGTGCTCCAGCTCGCCACCCTTAAGTGCGATAAGGCCGTTTGGCAGGGCGTTGTGTTGCTGTTGCGAGATATGTGGGCGTGAGATCTTGACGAGATCGGCCAATGGCATCACGGCTCGACTGACGATGAAGTCGAAGCGTGCGGGCTGCAGACCTTCTGTCGGTTGTGGCGCCTCTCCCTTGGCTAATTTCTTGGGATTCTTGGCATAACGAACTTCTTCGGCACGGGCGTGTTGTGTTGTCACGTTCGTTAGACCAAGTGCGTTGACGACCTCGTTGCAGACGCGTATCTTCTTTCCAATGCTATCTACGAGATGGAATCGTACGTCGGGGAACATGATGGCAAGGGGGATGCCGGGGAAGCCGCCACCGGTGCCGAGATCCATGACGCGTGTGCCGGGACGGAAATTGATGATCTCTGCGATGCCCAAGCTATGCAACACATGGTGTTCATAGAGGTTGTCAATGTCCTTACGACTGATGACATTGATCTTGGCGTTCCAGTCGTGGTAGAGGGCACCGAGGGCAGCGAAGCGGGAGAGCTGAATCTCGGTGAGGGTAGGGAAGTAGTGCGAGATGACATACTCTCCCTCTTCCCTCCCTATAAGGGAGGTACTAGAATGTATTTGACTGGTAGTATTCATATATTGTCATATTAATAATTCTCAATTCTTGAAAGCTATTCGCTCCCTCCCTTATAGGAAGGGTGGGGGGAGAGTCTCGGCCTTCTAAACAGGATGGCCAGTAGGGCGAAGAGACCCATCGTGAAGGGATAATATAAATAAGGTATAATCTTGACTGGTGACAGGGAAGCGAGAGAGGCGGCCATGAGGAGCTGTGCGCCGTAGGGGATAAGCGACTGCGCCAGACACGAGAAGGTGTCGAGGATGCTTGCACTCCTGCGAGGGGCGATGTTGAAGCGTTCAGCAATTTCACGGGCAATGGGGCCGATGGTGAGGATGGCGACCGTGTTGTTGGCTGTGCAGAAATCGGTGAACATCACCAGACCGCCAATTGTCAGCTCCGCACCGCGAGGGCCGTGGACGTGGTTCGTAAGGAGACGGATGACGAAATCGATGCCACCGCCGTAGCGGATGAGTGCCATGAGACCGCCTGCGAGCATCGTCACGATGATCAGCTCACCCATTCCTAAGATGCCGTCGCTCATGGCGCTGAACCAGCCGTAGAGGTCGTAGTCTGCGTAGGCGATGCCAATGATGCCGCTGAGGAGTATGCCCACAACGAGCACCACCATCACATCCACGCCAGCAATCGCCGTGACGAGCACGACGACGTATGGCAACACCTTCAGCACATCCACCTGCGGTACATCCTGTGGCGCATGGATCTGCGTGCCAAGCACGATGTAACCCAGAAGCACGAGCACGGCGGCAGGTACGACAATCTTGGAATTCGCACGGAACTTATCGCTCATGCGGCAGCCCTGCGTGCGTGTTGCCATAATCGTGGTGTCGGAGATGAAGCTGAGGTTGTCACCAAAGAAAGCACCGCCTACGACAATACCGACGAGCATAGGCACTGAGGCACCTGTGCTCTCGGCGATACCTGCGGCAATGGGTGTCAGAGCAACTACCGTTCCGACGCTTGTTCCGATGCTTAAAGAGATAAAGCAAGCGGCGATAAATAATCCAGTTAACAGTAAGTTGTCAGGCAGCCATTGAAGTGTTAGGTTAACTGTTGCATCGATGGCTCCCATGGCCTTGGCTGAACTGGCAAAAGCTCCTGCGAGGATGAATATCCACAGCATCAGCATGATGTCGGGCTGTCCCGCTCCCTCCGAGAAAAGTGTGATGCGCTGTCGCAGAGTGATGCCACGTGTGATGCAGATAGCATAGAGGCTTGTAATGAGAAAGGCTACGCTGATAGGCACCCTGTAGAAGTCGCCTGCGATGATGCTGGCGACGACATACACCACAAGGAAGATGGCGATGGGACTCAGGGCGAGCAGAGCTTTCTTCATGAACGGATTGGTATGTTTTGCGCGCAAAGGTAGTGATTTTATGATGAAAAAACTTGTTTTTGTCCAAATCTTTTTGCTATTCGGTGCTTTTTGCCTACTTTTGCACCAAATTATATGAGTTCACAATTTACAATTCATAATTCATCATTGATTTATCTATGAAGATTGTCACTTTAGGCGAGATTATGCTTCGCCTGTCGCCTGAGGGCAACGACCGTTTCATCCAGAGCGAGAGCTTCCGTATCATCCCTGGTGGCGGTGAGGCTAATGTCGCCGTCTCGCTGGCCAACTATGGTCACGATGCCTATTTTGTATCGAAACTTCCGAAGCACGAGATCGGTCAGATTGCCGTTAACGCCCTGCGTCGCTATGGCGTTGATACCCGTTTCATCGCTCGTGGCGGCGACCGCATCGGTCTTTATTATGCCGAGACAGGTGCTTCCATGCGTCCCTCGAAGGTCATCTACGACCGTGCACACAGTTCCATCGCTGAGGCAGACCCTCAGGACTTCGATTTCGATGCCATTATGGAAGGTGCCGACTGGTTCCATTGGAGCGGCATCACGCCCGCCATCAGCGACAAGGCTGCTGAGCTGACCCGTTTAGCCTGCGAGGCTGCCAAGTGTCATGATGTCACCGTGAGTGTCGATCTCAACTTCCGCAAAAAATTGTGGACGAGCGAGAAAGCCATTTCTGTCATGCGCCCCTTGATGCAGTACGTCGATGTCTGTATTGGTAATGAGGAGGATGCTGAGTTGTGCCTTGGTTTCAAACCCGACGCAGACGTTGAGGGTGGTAAGACTGATGCTGCCGGCTACGAAGGCATCTTCCGTCAGATGCGCGAGGAATTCGGCTTTAAGTATGTGGTTTCCACGCTCCGCGAGAGTTTCTCCGCTACGCACAACGGTTGGAAAGCCCTTATCTTCGATGGCAAGGAGTTCTACCAAAGCAAACGATATGACATCAATCCTATCATCGATCGCGTAGGCGGTGGCGACAGCTTCTCTGGCGGTCTCATCCACGGCTTGCTTACCAAGCCGACGCAAGGTGAAGCCCTCGAATTTGCCGTAGCTGCCAGTGCCCTCAAACACACCATCAATGGCGACTTTAATTTCGTTTCTATCGAGGAAGTGGAAGCTTTGGCAGGCGGTAATGCGAGCGGAAGAGTGCAAAGATAACACTCTCTCCTCACTCCCGCTTATAGGGGGAGGGTGGTCACATTTCAAGAACAAATATTTTATTAATTTGTAATAGGTTTCCCCTAAACCTTATGCCAACGACATTTTTATAATTGTCTTCGGTAACCACTCTTCCTCTGTAAGGGGGAGCGGGGAGGGGGTCTGTTATGGCTCAATTCGATAAACTGGCCGTGTTGGCCAAGATGAAGGAGGCACCAATGGTGCCCGTGTTCTATCACAAAGATGCCGAGGTTGCTAAGAAGGTCATCAAGGCTTGTTACGACGGAGGCGTGCGCGCCTTCGAGTTCACTAATCGTGGCGATTTCGCTCAGGAAGTGTTTGGCGAATGTGTGAAATTTGCCGCTAAGGAATGTCCGGAGATGGCGTTGGGCGTAGGCTCAGTCGTTGACCCCGCTACAGCTGCCCTTTACTTGCAGTTAGGAGCTTGCTTCGTTGTGGGGCCGCTCTTCAACCCTGAGATTGCTCCCATCTGCAACCGCCGTCTTGTACCCTACTGCCCGGGTTGTGGCAGTGTCAGCGAGATTGGCAAGGCACAGGAATTAGGTTGCGACCTCACAAAGCTCTTCCCCGGCGATGTTTATGGTCCTAACATGGTCAAGGGTCTGATGGCTCCGATGCCTTGGTCGAAGATCATGGTCACGGGTGGTGTTTCGCCCGACGAGGAGAACCTGCGTGGCTGGTTCAAGGCTGGTGTATTCTGCGTGGGTATGGGCTCGAAGCTCTTCCCCAAGGACAAGGTCGCTGCCGAGGATTGGCAGTACGTCACCGACAAATGTCGTGAGTGTCTCGATATCATCGCGAGATCCCGTGCTTGACCTCATGCGTCGCTTGTTTGTCCTGCTGATAGGATTACTCGCCGTCGTGCCGCTATCAGCTCAGTATGAGCTCAGCGTCGAAGGTGAGTTTTTGGCGCACGGCGTGAATCAGACGAGTGAGATGCCGCCTGCCCTACACGAATTGTTGGGCGGGCGACAGCTCGTTGTCATTCCCACCTCTCGTTCTTCGAGAAGCTCTCTGCCACGTCTCTCACGCCATCTGCGACAGCGTCAGGCAACCCGTACCGCAGCACCCATTACTCCCGTTGCACCGCTCTTGAAGTCTATCCGCGATCAGGAGGAACCCTACAACCTCCTGTGTCCCCGCTGGACCTACGAGGACGGCACGGTGAGCGATGCGCGTTGTCTCTCTGGATGCGTAGCCACAAGCATCGAGCAGATTATGGCCTACTACCGTTACCCTGAGGTTCTTCTTGACACGCTGCACGGCTGGCAGACAGACAACTACGCGATCACAGATCTCCTGCCTGGTACACGCTTCGACTGGGACAACTATCTCCAGGACTATCGCAACCCATGGACTCCCACACAGGGGCAAGCCATCGCCTTGGTCTCGCTAGCCTGCGGTATGGCCGTTCACATGCATTACGGCCTCTACTCCTCAGGAGCTAACACCTACCGTGCTGTTGGGCCGCTCAAGCGCGCCTTTGGCTATGGCATGGTTCGCTATTTGGAACGTATCTTTTATTCCCCTGACCAATGGCATTCCATCATTCAGCATGAACTGAAGTGCAGTCGCCCTTTGGCCTACACTGGGCATAATATGGAGCTGAACGGTCACGCCTTTAATATCGATGGCATTGATGCGCAAGGTTTTTACCATGTCAACTGGGGGTACAATGGGGCTTACGATGGTTGGTATGACCTCGACTGGCTCAATCCCTGGGAGACCGTTGACCGCGATCCGCAGGGCATTGCCGAGGGAATGTTCTGCAACCAGTCACTCCTCCTGATGCACCCCTCTGCCGAAGCTCAGCCACTTGAACCAGACACTTTGGATATCACCGACTTGGGTGTTGAGCTCATGGATGTCACCTTCCTTCGTGCTCCTGATATGCAGGGTTTCGTACCAGCCGACTTCCATTTTCGCAACACTGGCAAAGCTACCGTCACTTACACCTATGAGGTGATGACCAATCTCCCCACTGACACCGCTCGCTTCGAACAGGCAGACTATGTAGGACTTTCGGGTATCACGCTATCTCCGGGTGAGGAACGCACTCAGCGCGTTTATCTTCATTTCAATATGGAAGGACAACGACTGTTAGGAATCTCCCACGACGACGAGACCATTCCCTTCACGATGCCCGTGACCATCACCCAAGGCACGGTACCGAAGTTGGAGTGGGGGAGTGCTGAGATCGATGTGACACCGTCATCCGATAACACCTATTCTGCCACCTTCACCGTGCCTGTTACCAACAAGGCCGCAAGTGGTATTGCAGGATCGCTCGTCACCCTCAGTCTCTATACCGATGACAACGACGAAGAGCAAATGCGCCACTGGTGGGTGCTCTCCCTGCCAAGTGGGGAAACAGAGCAAAAGAGTGTTACGTTTAATCACCTGCGCCCAGATACCTATTATCATTTCACGCTACGTTGCCCTTGGACGATTCAGGCATCAGCAGACTTCTGGACATCGATACCTGAGAGCGTTGAGGGGCTGCAAGCCAACACCCAAGCCCCCCAACCTGCCTACGATCTCTTAGGTCGTCCCGCACTCCCTTCGTCACGTGGATGGATCATTACACAAGGACACAAATGGATCAGACGATAAAAACAATATCCCTTTGGCAACCGCTCTATGACAAATACTACTCTGACAACGATGCCCTGCGCCATATTCTCACTGTCCACAGTCGCAGTGTGGCCGATATGGCTTTGTCAGTGGCACATCGCCACCCCGAGTTGCTGCTCGATGAGGTTTTTCTTGAAGAAGCAGCTATGCTGCATGACATCGGCGTCTTTCTGACCGATGCACCGGGCATCCAATGTTTTGGTCATGAGCCTTACATCCGTCATGGTCTGCTCGGTGGTGAGCTCTTGCGTCGCGAGGGGCTGTCTCGTCATGCCCGCGTGGCGGAGCGTCACACCGGCACGGGGCTTACCGCCACCGCCATCGAAGTTCAGCACCTCCCGCTGCCGTCCATCGACCTCGTTCCTGAGACGCTCGAGGAGCAAGTCATCTGCTATGCCGACAAATTTTTCTCCAAAACCCACCTCGAACGAGTGCGCACTCCGGAGCAGGTTTTGCAGAGTCTTCGCAAATTCGGAGATGACAGTGTAAGTCGCATGGAAGCTTGGTTGGCGCGTTTTTATTCCTAATTCTGTGCAAAAGGCGCAAATAACCCTTAATTTTTTTGTTTATGCGCGCGAGTTGCAGTACTTTTGCACCCGATTTGGCGTTGCTTATGCCGCCAATCTCTTGAAGTGAACCGACGTTTAACCCTTAGATGGCTCATCGCCAGCCTCATTTCTGTCTTCGTTGCCGCTTGCTCCACGTCAGCACTGCGCAACGAGAATTCTTCTGTTGCCTCCAAGGATGCCAGAGTACCCTTGGATACGCAGCAGGTGGCGGCTCTCGTTGACACCGTTCGGTCTTCCGTGGCGGCCATCGATTCGGTTCAGCTCACGCAGATTACTGATGCTATCCCTTCCCTCGCTGACTCGATGTCCTCGCCCCTCGATACATTGGTGGCGCAGGTGCCGGTCATCGTTGACAGTCTCGCTCCTGAAGCCTTACAGGCACTCTCCTCCGTGCGCGATTCCTCTGCACGCCTGTCCCTTGACTCTTTGGCGGAGCAGATGCAGAACGATTCCACGCGCTTCATCATCGTACATGGCGACACCGTCTATCTCGGTCGTTCGGGTCACACGGGTGTTGATACCTTAAAGATTGACTCCACCAAGCAGAGCAAGAACGCTCTCGAAGCGCCCGTTGATTTCAAGGCCAAGGACTCTGTCACTTTCGACTATCTCCTTAACCGTGTGAACTTCTACGGTAACGCTGAGATCAAGTACCAGAATCTTGAACTCTCCTCCAATCTCATCACGATGAGCGTTGACAGCAGCATCGTCCATGCCCTTGGCACGCGCGACTCGATGGGTAATATGGTTTCACCCCCGACTTTCAAGCAGGGGCAGGATACCTATGAGCCCGATGAGATAGCTTATAATTTTAAGACACGCAAGGCATTCATCCATAATGTCTTCACCGAGCAGGGCGATGGCTACATGACCTCCAACGAGAGCAAGCGCGACTCCTCGGGTACAATGTATGTGGCTCATGCCAAATACACCACCTGCGATGCCAAGCATCCTCATTTCTACCTCGCCCTGACCCGTGCCAAGGTGCGTCCCGGCAAGGATATCGTGTTTGGACCTGCTTATCTCGTCGTTGAGGATGTGCCGGTGCCTTTGGCACTGCCCTACGGTTTCTTCCCCTTCTCCACTAGCTATTCCAGTGGTATCATCATGCCGACTTACGGAGATGAGACCACTCGCGGTTTCTATCTTCGCGACGGCGGTTACTATCTTGCCATCAGCGACCGCGTGGATCTGAAACTGTTAGGTGAGATCTACACCAAGGGCTCCTGGGGAGTCTCGGCGCAGAGCAACTACAAGAAACGTTATCGTTTCGGAGGATCGGTCAACTTCTCTTTCCAGAACACCGTCGAGGGCGAACGCAATATGCCGGACTACAGCGTGCAGAGAAGCTTCAAACTGCAATGGAGCCATCGTCAAGACGCCAAGGCAAACCCGGCACAAAGCTTCTCTGCCAGTGTCAACTTCACCACGTCCAGCTACGAGCAGAACAACCTCACCTCACGCTACAACCCGCAGGCTCGCAGCCAAAGCACCCGTACATCGTCCATTTCCTATAGCCGTACCTTTGCAGACATCGGTCTGACCTTAGCTGCCACGATGAACCTCTCGCAGAACGTCCGCGATTCCAGCATATCCTTGACTTTGCCTTCGCTGAACATCTCTCTTGCCCGCTTTAACCCCTTCAAACGCAAGAAGATGGCTGGGGCAGAGCGGTGGTATGAGAAGATAGCCATGAGCTACACCGGTACAATCTCCAATAGCATCACTTCCAAGGAAGACAAGATTCTACACTCCAACTTCCTCAAGGACTGGAAGAATGGAATGCGTCATCAGATTCCTATCAGCGCCTCCTTCAGTATCCTCAATTACATCAACGTCACACCCTCGTTCAATTTCAACGACCGTATGTATTTCTACAAGGTCAATCGTTCATGGAACGAGCAGACGCAAAAAGAGAAAGCGGATACGACCTTCGGTTTTTATAATGTGTATGACTATAACCTGAGCGTATCGGCATCCACAAAGCTCTATGGTACGTATCGCCCGCTCATCGGCAAACACAAGGTCATTGCCATACGCCACGTCCTCACCCCCTCCGTCAGTTTCTCTTACGCTCCTGACTTTGGTGCAGCACGTTATGGCTACCACGAGACCTACGTCAAGACCGACAAGGATGGCAACGTCTCTACCGTTTCATACTCTCCCTATCAGGGCGCGCTCTATGGTGTGCCGGGTAAGGGCATGACTGGAAGTGTCAACATCGATATTGGCAACAATCTGGAGATGAAGCTTCGCACGGCCAACGACTCGATCAAGAAGGTCAGCCTTATCGATGAGCTCGGTGCTTCCATGTCCTACAATATGGCCGCTAAGGAGAAGCCACTCAGTGACTTGAATATGCGGATACGTCTCAAGCTCACCAAAAGCTACACTTTCTCTCTCAACGCGCAGTTCGCCACCTACGCCTATGAGTTCAATGAGAACGGCGGTGTCTATGTCGGCAATCGCACGGAGTACAGCTATGGTCGTTTCGGACGTTTCCAGGGCATGAGTCAGAACTTCTCCTACACGCTCAATAACCAGACCTTCAAGAAACTTTGGGATAAGCTGACGGGCAAGGACAAGGAGAAAGCGGAGGAATTGAAAAATGATGATGACGAGGAGGAGGATGAAGA
This sequence comes from uncultured Bacteroidaceae bacterium, assembly GCA_905236985.1. GTDB lineage: Bacteria > Bacteroidota > Bacteroidia > Bacteroidales > Bacteroidaceae > Physcousia. Next base: position 57,867 of record CAJORF010000123.1, read on the forward strand.
AGACAAGAACATCAACGAGACGAACATGGATCCTGAGCTCACCAAGGGACAGCGCGGCGCACGCAAGCATGGTGAGGGCGCGCTCGACGAGGATGGCTACACCAAATTCCAGCTTCCGTGGTCCATCAGTTTTTCCTACGGTGTCTCGTTGCGTGAGAACACTTCCGCTGAGATCAACCCCAAGCGTATGCGCTATCCATATATGCTCACCCATACGCTCAACTTCTCCGGCAACCTGCAAATTGCTACGGGATGGAACATCTCATGGTCATCTGGCTGGGACTTCAATATGCACAAGCTTTCCATGACCACCGCTTCACTCTCGCGCGACCTCCATTGCTTCAGTATGTCATGCAGCATGGTTATTGCACCTTATACTTCATACAACTTCACCTTCCAGGCCAATGCCTCCACCCTTGCCGATGCGCTGCGTTGGAAGAAAAGCAGTGGCTACACCAACTCCATCGAATGGTACTAATTCAATAATATAGAAATGAAAAAAACTATTCGTCACTTTCATGTCCTGACAGCCACCGTCCTCACGGCGGCACTGTCATTTGCTTTCGTCAGCTGCGACCACGATACGGGTATCCATCTCACGCAGTTCCTCTATCCCACCTCCTCGGACAATCCCTACTATTACGGTTATATGCCGGTCTATGCTGATCAGCCCATTGATTCCATTTTCTTCGCCACCACCGAACAGTGGCATCTGCGCTTGGAGTATTTCGGTGACAAAAGCAGTTCTGATTGGCTCAAGGTCGATGATGAGCTGATGGCACCTACCTTCAAGATGTTGGATAATTCCATCTATTATATGGGTGGTCCCGTCTTTTTCGTTCCCAACACGACAGGCAGCAAACGCTATGTCCGCATCACCGTTGATGCCGGTAAGTATGTTTGCAGCGGCGGCTTCATACAGCTGCCTTATCTCAGCATCAGCCGGCCCCACCGCTTTGTCCTGACTACGACGACGCTCACCTCGTTGGAGTCGCGCGATAGTCTCTCCACGCTCTACGCCCAGTCTGGCACGGAACTGGACAGCATCTGCTTCAACGTTCATGCCGACTGGAAGCTCAATGCGAAGCAGGGCACATGGCTCCAACCGCAGGTCACTGAGGGACACGCTGGACAGCAGGTGGTGCGCCTCACCTTCCAGCCCAATCCCTTTACCACCGGCCGTACCGACACCCTCTTCCTCTCCACTATGGGTGTGGGCAGCACTACGGGTAAGGCTATCGTAGATACGATTACCGTCACCCAGTATGGGATGAAATAGCGTATGCTGTATCTGAACGAACATCTTCAGGACTTCGACCTCGATGACGCGCTCTCACAGTTGTCCGAGCAGCGTCGCGAGCAGGCAATGAGATTCAAATATGAGATGGGCCGCCGCACCTGTGCTGCGGCCTATCTACTTCTATGTCAGGGTTTGGAGAAGGAGTATGGCATTACCGAGAAACCCATATTCGACTACGGCGAACATGGCAAGCCTTTCATCGTGGGACATCCCGACATTCATTTCAACCTCAGCCATTGCCGCGAAGCTGCCGTATGCTACGTTAGCGATCGTCCCGTGGGGATCGATGTGGAGTCGCCCCGCAATTTCAGCGATTCGCTTCTGGCTTACACTATGAATGCACATGAGCAGGACATTGTGCGTCAATCGGACAATCCCGCCTTGGCGTTCATCCGTCTGTGGACGATGAAGGAGGCGTTACTGAAACTGACGGGCGAAGGCATCAACGACCATATCCGCGATGTCCTCGACCGCACGGATGTGAATATCCAGACATTTGTAAACGCAGACAAACGCTACGTCTATAGCGTTTGTCAGTTCAAGTCAGTCCTCTAAGTCATCCACATCCTCAATATCGTCATCATCGATGATGATAATATCTTCGTCCTCTCCTTCGCTGGCCAGTTCTTCCTGAAGGAAGGAGAGGTCTTTGTCGCGATGGACGATGGCGGAGCTGTGCTGCAACTGACGGTCGGCGGTGTCGAGCTGCTGCCAGAGTAGGTCTTTGAGCTGAGTAATGTGGTAGCCCGTGACAGCAGAGATGAACAGGTGGGGCAGGTCGTCAGGCAGGTCACCACTGAGCATCTCCATGAGCTCGTCATCGAGAAGGTCGGCTTTCGTGATGGCCAGCACGCGCTGTTTGTCCAACAATTCGGGGTTGTAGGTGGTGAGCTCGTTGAGCAGCACTTCATAGTCGTGGCGGATATCATCGGTATCTCCAGGTATCATGAAGAGCAACAGGGCGTTGCGCTCGATGTGGCGTAGGAAACGGAGTCCGAGACCCTTGCCCTCACTGGCTCCCTCGATGATGCCGGGGATGTCTGCGATGACGAACGAACGGTTGTCGCGATAGCTGACCACGCCCACGGAGGGTTCCAGCGTCGTGAAGGGATAGCCTGCAATCTTCGGCTTGGCGGAGCTCACGGCATTCACCAGTGTGCTCTTGCCCGCATTGGGGAAGCCAACGAGACCCACATCCGCCAACATCTTCAGTTCCATGATGACGGTCATCTGTTGCATCGGTTCGCCAGGCTGTGCGTAGCGTGGAGCCTGATTGGTCGCTGTGGCAAAGTGTTTGTTGCCCAACCCGCCGCGTCCACCTTTCAGGAGCATGACTATCTGGCCATCCTCGGTGACATCGCAGACGAAACGTCCCGTTTCGGCATCATAGACAACCGTTCCGCACGGTACATCGATGTAGCGGTCTTCGCCGTCGGCACCATGCGAGCCGTTCTTGCTGCCATTGCCGCCGTGACCTGCATAGATATGACGATCGAAGCGCAGGTGCAGCAGCGTCCAATAGTTGCGGTTGCCACGCAGATACACGTGGCCTCCGCGTCCGCCGTCGCCTCCGTCGGGGCCGCCGTTGGGTACATATTTGGCGCGATGCATGTGCATCGATCCGCGTCCGCCCTTACCTGATCGGCAGACAATCTTCACATAATCTATAAAATTGGTTTCCACAAATTGATGATCAGTTATACATTATCAATTTATACACCTTATACACCTCTTAACTTCTTAAACGCCATCGGCAAATACTCGATGATGTCGCTGGCGATGAGGCTCTCCTCACAGAGCGCCTCGGCTGCCAAATCGCCTGCCAGACCGTGGAGATAAACACCGAGCTGGGCAGCTTCGGCGGGCAGGTAGCCCTGTGCGAGCAGGCTCGTAATGATGCCTGTGAGCACATCGCCGCTGCCAGCTGTCGCCATGCCCGGATTGCCCGTGGGGTTGAAGAGCACGTCGCCCGTGGGGGTGCAGATCTGGCTGTAGTGACCTTTTACGACCACGAAGACGTGGTGGTCGATGGCCAGCTGGCGGGCACGGTGCATTCGTTCGAAAGAGCTGGTACAGTGACCTACGAGTCGGTCCAGCTCACGTGGATGCGGCGTGAGGATGCTGTCGGCAGGCAGGTCGTTGAGCCAGTCGGGATTCTCGGCCAAGAGGTTCAGCGCGTCGGCATCGATGACCATCGGACAGGTCTGCTGTACGATGTACGAGCGCAGGGCAGCCGACGTGTGGCGGTGTTGTCCTAGACCAGGACCAATGCCGATGGCCTGATATGTACTGGCATCGATGGCTGAAGTGATGATGTCATCGTCGATGTCAATCTGAATAACCGCTTCGGGGACACATACCTGCATGATATCCAGACAGGTGTGTGGAATATGTGTCGTGAGTTTGCCCAGACCTGTGCGCAGGGCGGCACGTGCTGCGAGGATGGCGGCGCCTGTCATGCCGCGACTACCTGCCACGAGCAGGGCGTGCCCCATCGTTCCCTTGTGCGCGAAGCGCAAACGGCGACGCAGAAGGGTCTTGATCTCTGCCTCTTCGGTAATCCAAAGGTAGCTCTTGATGCCGTCGAGCCCTTCCTGACTCAGACCAATGGGCAGCAGGACGAACTCCCCGACGAAACGCTGGTTCTCAGCATAAAGAAAAGAGAGTTTTGGCAGCTGGATGGAGAGCGTCAGCGTGGCTTGGACGACGCTCTTCAGGTCGTTGTAGCTATTGTCCTCGCACATCAGTCCCGATGGCACATCGATGCTGACTACGGTGGCGCGGCTCTGGTTGAGGCGTTTGGCCACCATCGCAAAGCCGCCGCTCAGCGGTTTGCTCAGTCCTGTGCCAAAGAGCGCGTCGATGACGAGGTCATCGGGGTAGAGGTCGGGGAAGGTCAGCTCGGAAGTGATCTCGATGAGCGTGACGCCCTCCGTTTCCTTCAGACGGTCACGGTTCACTTCGCAGTCGGGGTTCAACTGCCCTTTGACATTAAAAAGGTATGCGATGACGAGACGCCCAGCTTCAGCCAGCATACGTGCTACGGCCAGTCCGTCACCGCCGTTGCCGCCCGGGCCTGCAAAGACGATAACACGTCCCAAGTCTTCAGACCAACGGCGCATGATCTCATCAGTTACGGCGCGGCTTGCGCGTTCCATCAAATCGATGGATTCGATGGGTTCATGTTCGATGGTAAAGAGGTCCAATTCGTGGAATTGTCCGCCTGTAAGTATCTTCATTTAGTGACTTTCGTAAAAATTTTCTGCAAAAATACGGCAAACGTCTTGAAATACAAAATAAAATACCTATTTTTGCAGGCGAAAAGCTAAATACAGGGTCGAAAAGACATAAATAGTATGGAAAAACTACAAGTTAAAGACAAGACTTTCGCCGTTAGCATCCCTGCGGCGGAGCTTCAGCAAGAGGTGCGGCGTGTGGCTGCTGAGATCAATCGCGACTTCGAAGGCAAGGAACCGCTCTTCCTGCCCGTGCTCAACGGTGCCTTCATGTTTGCCGCCGATCTGTTGCGCGAAATCACCCTCCCTTGCGAAATCAGCTTCATCAAGCTCGCCAGTTATCAGGGCATGCAGACCTCGGGCGCAATTCGTGAAGTCATCGGTCTCGCCAAGGACATCACGGATCGTCACGTCATCATTATCGAGGACATCATTGATTCCGGCCTGACAATGGCACACATGATAGAAACGCTTCAGACCCATAACCCGGCCTCCATTTCCATCTGCTCATGCCTCGTGAAACCCGCTGCCCTCAAGGTGCAGGTGCCCATCCACTACCGCTGCTTCGACATCCCCAACGACTTCATCCTTGGTTACGGACTCGACTACGACGGCTTTGGGCGCAATACGAAGGACATTTACACATTAGTCTATTAGTTCCAATTTTAAAGTTATAATTTTCAATCAATATGAAGAATATCATTATCTTTGGTGCTCCTGGCTCAGGAAAAGGCACTTACAGTGAAGAGATCAAGAATCATTTTAATATGGGACATATCTCCACGGGTGATGTCCTGCGTGCAGAAATCAAGAATGGTACCGAGCTCGGTAAGATCGCTCAGGGCTACATTGACAACGGTCAGCTTATCCCCGATGAGTTGATGATTGATATCCTTGCCGCCAAGTACGACAGCCTGCCCGCTGGTCAGGGTGTTATCTTCGATGGCTTCCCCCGTACCATCGCTCAGGCTGAGGCGTTGAAGAAGATGCTTGCAGAGCGCGGTCACGACCTCGGTATGATGATTGAATTGATCGTTCCTGAGGATGTCCTCATGTTCCGTCTGCTTCGTCGTGCACAGATCGAGGGACGTGCCGATGACAATGAGGAGACCATCCGCAAGCGCTTCGCCGTCTATCACAGCCAGACCGAACCCCTCTCACGTTGGTTTGAGGCTGAGGGCATTCGTCACACCTTCGACTGGAGCGTGCTGCTTACCAAGGAGGGCATGATCGAAGCTATCCTGGCCGAAGTTGCCAAGCAGAACGCAAAGTAAATATATAATTAACGGAACTTAAATCTCCCATACATTAGAACTTAAATCTCTCATAAATCGGAACATCAATTTGACTACCTATCCGTAAAATAGATTTAGGTTTGGATTTTTGTGGGATTTAAGTTCCGTGTTCTATTATAATCATTATTTCTGTTCGTATTGTATGCGCCACTTTTATTTTTCCCTTTTCATTCTTTCAATCTTCACTTTATCTGCTGCCGCGCAGACTGAGGTGGAGGTATTTCGCCCGGGCGTGACGCTTGACGGTGTCAACTACTTCCTGCCCAAGACCTCGTTCCGCATCGTCATCGTGGCTGAGAAGACGGTTACCGTACCGGGTGAGTTTGCTCCCTACGCCGACCGTTACCTGCGTCTGAAGGATGTACCCACGGTGGAATCGACCACTTGGACGATGAAGACGCTCTCGCTCATTCCCATCGGTGTGCCTGATTCCACGAAGGCATATAATATTAAGGTGAAGAGCAAGACGTCAGCTCCGCTCGTCAGTCTTACTGATGACGGCCTCCTCATCGGCATCAATACCGAGGTATCCCCCGAGCCTGCACCCGTCCTGCCTGCTGCCGTGGCTGCTCCGAAAGCCGTCAATGGCCGCAACTTCATGACCCACGATATTCTCGCTGCGGGCAGTACTGCAAAGATGGCACAGCTCACTGCCGAGGAGATCTATGACATCCGCGATAGTCGCAATGCCCTCATCCGTGGTGAGGCGGACAACACTCCCAAGGACGGTGCACAGCTCAAGCTCATGCTCGACAACCTCGACCAGCAACTCCACGCCCTCGAATCGCTCTTCAAGGGTCAAGAGCTCACTAGTACCGAGGTCATCACTCTCGACTACGAACCGCAGATCACAAATCCCGAGGGCGACAACCGTCAGTTGCTCTGCCGTTTCTCGCAGCGTCTCGGACTCGTCGATACCGACGACCTCAGCGGCGAACCTTTATGGCTCACCGTCAAGGCCGTAGGCTTATTGCCGCAGGCTGTCGATGACCCTGCCGTGGCTAAGAAAAAGGCCAAGTTGGAGCAGGGCGTCTATGTCAATATGCCGCAGCGTGCGCAGGTCACCATCTCCACCGCCACCCAGACGCTTCTCACCACCGAGCTTCCCATCTGCCAGCTCGGCACCACCGAAGTGCTCTCCGATGCCCTCTTCAACAAGAAGATGGAGACGCGTGTCACCCTCTTCCAGCAGACGGGTAGTGTGAAGAACCTTGAATAAGACGCTGACTGCCCATCAAATGAAAAAGCTTGTTGTCACCACTCTTCTTGCGGCCTCTCTCCTGCCTGCCGCTGTGCGGGCTGCTGTTGAGGATCTCATCATCAATGAGATTCAGGTAGCCAATATTGACGGCTTCATCGATCCTTCCTTCAACTATGGCGGTTGGCTTGAGTTGTACAATCCCACTGACGCTAATGTCAGCATCAGTAACGTGTATATCAGCGATGACCCCTCGAACCTCAGGAAGTTCCGTACACCTACGGGTTCTGGTACTGTGCCTGCCCACGGCTTCAAGAATATCTGGTTTGACCACTACGACACGGGCAACAAATACAGCTCCGTCGCCTCACGTCAAGTGGATTTCAAGCTCGACTACGATGGCGGCACCATCTACATCAGCGACAATCGTGGCAACCTTCTCCTCTCACAGGACTATCCCCCTGCTGTCCAGCGGTGCAGTTATGCCCGTACGACGGACGGCGGCGGCGAGTGGGCGATGTGTGCCACGCCGACGCCTGCTGCCACCAACGAAGGCAGCACTTTTGCCGAGCATCAGCTACCCATGCCTGAAGCGGACACCGATGCCAGGGTCTTCACCTCGCCTTTCTCCTTCCATGTCACCATCCCCTCGGGGGCAACGTTGCGCTACACCACCGATGGCAGCACACCGACGCTCACCAACGGCTTGACAAGCGAGACGGGACAGTTCGAGGTGGGCAGTGCCACGGCCATCTTCCGCTTCCGTCTCTTCCAGGACGGCTATCTTCCCGGCCCTGTCCTCACGCGTACTTTTATATTTAAGGATAAGGACTACTACCTGCCCATCGTCTCCGTCGTGACGGACAATGCCAACCTCTTCGACAACAAGATTGGTGCTTATACCATCGGCACCAACGGTATCTCGGGACTGGGCGTGACCTACAACACCAACAAGAACCGCTCATGGGAGCGCCCTGTTAATTTCGAGTACCTCGTTCCCGAGGACGATGACGGCGGCTCGTTCCTGATGGCACTCAATCAGGAGTGCGACTTCGAGGTCTCGGGCGGTTGGAGCCGCAACCAATATGCCCCCAACGCCTCTTTCCGCCTCAAGGGTGCCAAGTACTACCTGGGTCAGAACTACCTGCCCTATGCTTTCTTCAAGGATAAGTCCTACATCAAGAGCAAGGGCGTTGTCGTGCGCAACGGTGGCAATGACGGCTATGGCCGCATCCGTGATGCTGGCACGCATAAGATCATTCTCACCAGTGGTTTCTATGTTGACTGCCAGGAGACACAGCCTGTTCATGTCTTCATCAATGGCAAGTTCTATTTCACTTTCAACCTACGCGAACCCAACAATAAGCATCATGGCTACGCCAACTACGGTATCGATACCGACGAGATGGATCAGTTCGAGATCAATCCTACGCTCGGTTACGAACAGAAGACTGGCGACAATCAGGCGTTCATGCAGTGGTTGAATCTTGCCACACAGTTGTCGGCAGATCCTACTAATGCCAGCCTCTACGACCAGATCTGCGAGCTCGTGGATATCGACGAATTCGCCAACTATATGGCGGCAGAGTGCTATGTGGGATGTGGCGACTGGATCACGAACTGCAACAATGTCAAGGGATATCGTGACCGCAACAATGGCAAGTTCCACCTCGTGTTCATGGACTTGGACAGCGGTTTCGGCAGCACGAATATGCTGAGTTCACTGGCTGGCAAGCGTAGCGACTCACGTTTCAGCACGGGTAAGAACTTCCTCATCGACATCTTCTTGAATATGCTCAAGCACGAGCCCTTCAAAAAGCGTTTCATAGACGCGTTTTGCCTCGTCAACGGCAGCGTCTTCGAGGAACAGCGCAGCCGAGAAATCGTCATGGCGATGCGCGACCAACAGATGAAGGCAATGGATTTCGAAGGCAATGGCGGCAACCTCACCAATTCGGCTAACACACTCATCAACGGCATCAACGGCAGTCGCTCCACGCGCATGAGCAACTTCCGCAGCTACTTTGGTCTGCGCAATCCCATCACCGTGGAATTGGCCAGTAATGTCGAGGGAGCTACCATCCTTGTCAACGATCAGGAAGTTCCACTCTGTAAATTCAAGGGGACGTTGCAAGCACCCATGATCCTCACCACGCAGGCACCTGCTGGCTATCGCTTTGCCTGCTGGCAGAAGGCGGGGGAGAGTTCAATGGTGCTGGCGGGAAAGGTTTTTGACATCAACAGCACTTGGTACTACTACGACCAAGGTTCCGTCCATCAAGCGAATTGGAAGGCCGAGGACTACGACACCTCTTCCTGGCGCAGCGGTACGGCTCCCTTTGGCTATGGTAACATAGGTATTAATGGATCAACTGATTACAAGACTTCGCTCGACTATGGCTCTGATGCCAACAACAAGCGACCGACCTATTATTTCCGCAAGACCTTTATCCTCAATAGTGCTCCTACTGCTGTCGATGCCTACGTGCTGAAGGGTTACGTCGATGATGGTTGCGTGGTCTATATCAATGGTCATGAGGTGGGTCGTTACCTGATGGCCGACGGTGCGACCACCTACGATCAGTTCTCCACCTCCTATGCTGGTACGACAGCAGGACAATGCGAATTCACGCTCTCCAATCAATGGCTCCACGCAGGTAAGAATATCATCGCGGTGGAGGTTCACAACACCCATGAACATTCCTCCGACATCTACTGGACGGCAGAGCTCTTGCACAACACCAAAGACACCGATGCCATCCTCTCCACCGAGCCGGAACTGGTGCTTGATAGCTATGCGGGGCAGGATCTGGGCAAGATTATCGCTACCTACGAGCCTGTGCCTGTCCATCTCATGCTCCAGGAAATCGCTACGCCTATCAAGGTCAACGAGGTCAGTGCGGGCAATGGCATCTTCGTCAATGAGTTTTTCAAACGCAACGACTGGATTGAACTCTACAACACCACCGACACTGATCTCGATGTCGCTGGCCTCTATGTCAGCGATAACATCGACAACCTACAGAAATACCAGATCCCCTCTGGCTCCGCCATCAACACGATCCTCCCTGCTCACGGCCATCTCGTCCTTTGGGCCGATCATCTCGAAGCCCAGTCGCAGCTCCACACGGGCTTCAAGCTGGCCAATGGCAATGACGAGGCTGTCTGCATTTCTTCATCGGAGGAGTTCATTGCCAACAATGCGGCTTTCTTCGGGGAGCATCCAGACTGGGCTGATTTCGCCGATGCACTCATCTACAGCCCTCACGAGCCTCATCAATCCGTAGGTCGCTACCCCGACGGCTCCAACTCCTTCTACCGTATGTCCCTTCCCACGATCGGCAAGTCAAACACCACTACCTCCTACGATATCTTCACCGGCCACGACGAAGGCATCATGACCCCCACCTCCATTTCCGATCTCCTTGCCCGGAACTCCTATACTGTTCCTGAGGGTTCTCCCGAAGGTCTTAATGGTTCTCCCGAAGGTCTTAATGGTTCTCCCGAAGGTCTCAATGGTTCTCCTGAGGGTTATTTCACCCTCTCCGGCCTTTTCCTCTCCTCCCGTCGTGATCACCTCCTTCCTGGCCTCTATATCCACCGTCGCCACGATGGCGTATGTCGGAAGGTTCTTATTCAATAGGAAAAACAGTATTCTTTAGTCCTTTAATTTAAAAGGACACCTCTTTTTCCGTGAAGAAGTAATAGTCCGTATGTTACTTGGTTACAAACTTCTTTCCGCCTCGGATGTAGATGGTGTTGGGTTTGAGGGTGGTGACACGGCGACCGAAGAGGTCGTATGTGGGTGTGGCGGTGAGGGTAGCGGATTGAGCGTCGATGGCAGGGGCATCGATGGCTACGACATCCTCATAGCTGTCGAGATCGCCAACGATGGTGCCGTATTCACTCCAAGCTGATGCTTGGTAGTCGGCGAGGGCACTGGCATAGACGTGGATGGTAGGCTCGGAGGAGAAGAGGTAGGAGGAGACGGTGGGGGGAGTAAGTGCCTTGACATAGACGTGCTTGACGGATGAGTTGTAGAACACGCCCTGAGACAGCGTCTTGACCTTAGAGCCGATAATGACGCGCGTGAGTTCGTTGCAATAGGCGAAAGCATCGCCACCGACGGAGGTGACATTATCGGGTATTTCCACTTCCTTGAGGCCTGAGTTGGAGAAAGCATTGCTAAGAATGCGGTTGATGGACTTCGGCAAGCGGATGGCAATGAGCTGCTTGCACTGATGGAAGGCGTGATCTCCAATTCCGTTGGCTATGCTGCGGTAGTTCTCGTAGAAGGCTGATCCCGTGCTCGTCACCTTGACATCGGACATATCGATGGAGGCGAGGTTTTCGTCAGCGATGAGTTGGCGCATGCACTTGATATCGGTGCCGTTGATGCTGCCGCTGAGGGTGAGCTTGATGACATCCGAGCTGATGACATCCGCACTGAGGGAGTCGGGGAGTGTGCCTGGTTTGGTCAGGTTGACGTAGGCCGCACCTTCGCCAGCCTTGGCAATCTCATGCAGTGTGCCGTTGGCATCGATGGAGAAGAAGGCGAAGTCGTTGCCGATATTGGAGGGGATGCAGAAGTTGCAGGCGTTGGAAGCGTATCTCATCTTGTTCTCAGCATCGAGCATGATGAAGCCCACGCCTCCCTCGCCTTCCATCGCGTAGAGCGAGTCGGCTTGAAGGTAGGTGTAGCTGCCTGCCGTGGTGGTTTCGGGAAGGTAGGAGGTGAACTGTCCGATGTCTCCGCACTGTCCTACACGGTCTGAGTCGCGGCGTTTGTTGCCTGCGGTGGTGAGGAAATCGGTAGTAAGGACATAGTCGGCGCGATCCTCAATGAAGAGGATGGTGCGGTTCTTGGCATACTGTTGGATGGAGGAGAGTGTGCGGGTGATGTCTGACTGGCGAGCTGTCAGCGTATGTGCGCCGTAGTCATCTATCGCCCTATTGGTGAAGGGTATAAAGAAGCCGTAGGCGGTGAAGAAGTCGGTGAGATCTTCCTGTGCCACTTCGCAGACCTTGCGCACGAATTTCAATCCGCTGTTGTTGTTGTTTGTGGACCACAGCTTGACAGGATCTTCGCGCAGGGCCTTGAAGAGTGACGGATAGAAGGACGTGTTCTTCTGTGCGAGGTGGTAGTAGAGATAGAGCTGCCAATACATCCGCAGCTGGCTGTTGACATCGCGGAAATAGAATGGTTCGTTGCGCGCAAACTCATCCATGACGGAGGTGAGCGGCGAACCGACAGAGGTGACGAGGCCATCGAGGTAGCGGATGTAGTTGGAGAAGAGATTGTTGGAGCCTTCAGTGCCACCTTCGAGGTTGATGGCTCCTTGGTTGTTGTGGCCGTTCTCATGGGCTGAACACCAGTCGTCCATCTCGTAGCGACTGACGTCGAATGAGTTGCGGATACATTCTACGGAATTGTAGCACGTGCGATAGGGGGTGGAGTTGGCATAACCCGCATCGGCAGAAGTACCCTCGATGGCGAAACAGGGATTGTTGTAGAACGTCGGGAAGATATCTTCGCCGCCTGTGAGATAGTAAGGTGCTCTGGCACGCTCGCCCGAATACACGGCGTGTGTATAGCCCATCAGATCCTTTTGCCATACGGCCAAGCTGTCAAACCAGTTGATGCTCTTGTCAATGGTGTTAGGCCATACCGTCCTGTACGTCGTGCGCTTGAAGTTGAACAGAGCGTGCTGACTCTTGATGGTGAAGAGGTCGTGCTTGGCAGCGTTGCGCAGGGCTTTGTAGTCGGCATCGCTATGGCGCGCGACGTCATAGTAGCCGTTGACCGCACCGCCCTCGATGTGAATTTTGATGTCGGGCCACTGGTCGAGTGTCTTGGTCATCGACTGAGTGTCGGCAGTGTAGAGAATGTAGTAGAGGGCATTTTTGAGACCATCGACGATATTCAAGCCTTTCTTTAACTTTGTACCTGTCTTTGCGTTTGTTATCAGATTGTTATCAAGACAGCCTGCGATGTAAAGTGTAGCGTCTTCGGGAATGTCATCATCCACAAAGACATAGATTGGATCGGGCGAATCGGAGTAGATGCCCGTGGGATTGCCCATATAAGAACCACCGGTGCTTTTCATCTTATTGTTCCAATAGGTAGCATCGCTGTAAGCGTTGTAGTCGTGGATGCGGAAGTCTTTCTCGTAAGCAGCCCAGCTGTCGTTTTTGAGCTTTAAGGCGATGCTGACCATGAAATCGGGCATTCCCGCTGTGGTGAATGCTTCGGTCAACGCATCGTCGCTCATGGCTATGTATTCTGCTTTGAGCTGCGTGCAGGCAGCATCCTCGAAGAACGTAGCGCACTGGTTATTCACGACATCGGTCGGGTCTGCTTCCTTGGGGTGAGTGTCTTCCAGGTTGCCACGCAGCGTGAACTGCTTCCAGTCTGATTCTTTGTAGTCGGCCAGCGCGTCAGAATAGACATGCACGGTGGGAGAGCCGCTGAAGAGATAAGCCGGAACATTTGGGGGGGACATCGGTTTCACGTAGGCGTTGCGGACGGCGGAGCTATAGAAAACACCTTGATCCATCCTCGACACGCGGCTGCCGATAACTACTTTGACGAGCGACGTGCAATAGGCAAAGGCATCGCCTCCGAGGTATGAGACGCTGTTGGGGATATCAATCTCCTTCAGACCAGAACTGGAGAAGGCAGTGGAGAGGATGGAGGTGACGCTCGATGGTAGCAGGATGCTCTTCAGCTTCTTGCAATCCTTGAACATTGCCTTGCCGATGATGTCATTATCGGTTGTGTTATCCTCGAAGTAAGCCTCACCGCCCTTCACGATGTGCGCTTCAGAGAGGTCGAGATCGGTCACCGTGCCTGCCGTGATGAGCTCGCGCAGGTATTTCACGTCGGTGCCGTTGAGCTTTCCCGTGATCTTGAGTTTGCTGTCGCTGGTGGGGAGTAGGGTAGAGAGCGTGCCTGCCGTCTCGACATTCACTTCACTGTCAGCCTGAAGCTGAACGGGGCAGCTACAGATGACAATAGCCAACAATAGCTGTGTTGCTCTTTTAAGAAATAAGTATTTATTTTTCATAGAGATATGCGGTTGAATTAGTTTAAAGGTTCGAGGTTTCAAGTTTAAGGTTTCTGTTTTTTCTGAGTTAGTCGAAGGACTCAGGGGTGCCGCTCCTCGGCTGTCGTTTCTTCTTCTTCACATCCTGCCGCTCGGAGGATCATGGTGGTTGCTCCGATATTGATGATGGCACCGTCATCGATGCGCAAGCGGTCGTTGAAGCGTAGGAAGGTGGTGCCAACGAATGTACCTGTACCGTCAGTGCTGGCATCGCGAAGCGTGTAGATGAATTGGCCGGCGCGGTTGCGGCTGACGTTGAGTACACAGTGTGTCGTATCGACGCTTGGGTCAACCGTCTCGATGGGGGTGTTGATGTTGGTGCCGCGAACGTAGCGTCCAACGACGTTATCGCCCATTCGCAACGGCAGTGTCTGCTTGAAGTGGAAGACATTCTCGATGACGATGAGTGCGCCGCAGTCCTGTTGGGTCTCGTTGGTGTCGGACAGTCCGTTGAAGATGTCCGCCGCCGCATCTTGTTCCTTCTGTCGTCGTTCCTCCTTGCGTGTGTTCATGAGTTTCGAGGCTCCGATGCGCACTCCAAACTGGCGGTGACACTCAGGGCACTCGAACACTAAAGTTTGACCTTCGGCGTATTGGGACTCGTCGAAGGTCAGGTAATGATCACATTTTGGACATTTTACACGTTTCATAGTTTCATGACCCATGCTTGGGCATACTCACCTCCGAGCAGGTGCATCTCGTGAGCGAGCTCGGTGGCTTCGGCCTCCGATGTCATGCCGTCCACGATGACGCGGAGCATCTTTCCGTTGTCATGGATGCGCGCTGAGGCGTAGCCCGCTGCTTGTAGGCGGCTGACGAAAGCCTCGCCGTTCTTGCGCGACACGCTGCTGGCCAGCACGACACAGTAGTTGTCTGTAGCAGGTGCGGTGATGGGAAGCGTCTCTTCCACCGTCTGCTCCTCGACGGGAGCTTCGATGGGGGCGACAGGCTCGGACTTTGGTTCTGCCTTGGGCGTTATCGTCAGGACGGAAGCCTGCTGTTCAGAAATCTCGTTGACATGGAAGGGGGTGCTGAAGAGCACGCAGAGGACAATGATGGCAGCCGCAGTAGCTACGGTGCGCAGCGTGCGACGGCTGATGCGGATAGTGATGTCGTCGTGGCGACGGATATGGCGGATACGGGCCGTCTGCTGGAGTGTGGTGTGCGATGCGGCAGGCTGTGCAGTCAGACGCGGCATAGAAAAGACATCGAGACCATAGTAGCGGGGCGTGGTGACACCAGCCTGGCAAGAGGAGAAGGCCAGCACGCCGTCTTCATCTTGTGTGAAGACACCGATAGAGCCGAAATCCACCTGGCTGTCAGCCAGCAACTGTTGGCGAAGGTCGAGCACCATAGCCTGTACGGCACGCTTGGCATCAGCTATGCTGCACTGACGCTCATCGCGTAGGGCACCGACAAGAAGGTTGTCATCCTGCACCACGTCGGGATTGAAGCGCACAAGTCTCGAAGGCGGGAAAAAGAGGTCTTCCTGCTCGGAATGACTGGCCGCACTGTCACGCACTACAAACGCTCCAAAATGAGGCACTACGACGCAGTCATGGTAAAGTAAAAGTCGTTCTATATGTAAGGATAGTTCTTTCATCGGGCACAAAGATATGGCTTTCTCTTGAAATTACCTCGATTTTTTAGAAAAAATATGCTAAAAATCGAAATTCTTTTGTCACGTCACACTTTATGTTTAAATTTGCATCGAAATCGATTCATTTACCCTTATGTCCATATTAAAGGTTTACAAAGCATCGGCTGGTGCGGGTAAGACGTTCCGCTTGGCGGTGGAATACATGAAGCTGTTAGTGGAGGCTCGTGAGGGCGGTGAATATGCGCGCATCCTCGCTGTGACGTTCACCAACAAGGCCACGACGGAGATGAAGGATCGCATCATCAGTCAGCTCTATGGAATCGGTAAGAGTCTGGTTGACAGCCAACCGTATTACTTTGCGCTGTGCGATGCCTTGCGTGAGGATGGCTTCACGGATCTCAGCGAGACGGAGATTCGTCGCCGCTGCCTGCAAGCCCTGCGTCAGATCCTGCATGACTACAACCGCTTCCGTGTCCAGACCATCGATGCCTTCTTCCAGACGGTGCTTCGAGGGATGGCGCATGAGTTGGGCCTCTCTGCCAACCTGCAGGTGGAGATTAGTGATACCGAGGTGCTTTCCGAAGCTGTAGATCGCATCGTGGATCGCCTGCAGGACGAGCCCGTGCTCTTGGAATGGATCTACAGTCTTGTGCGCGATCAGATCGAGAACAACCAGCGCTGGGACATCACGAACAAGGTGAAATCTTTCGCGCGAGTACTCTTCAATGAGGACTATCTCATCTACGGCGACCAGCTGCGTGAGGTGCTGCACAATGAAGAAGTCTTCCGTCGCATCCTCGGCGAGATTGGGCAGCGGCGCAGTGATGCTGTGCCAGTGGCCATTGCCCTTGGACAACAGCTCGAACAAGTGGCTGTTGATGAGGGTGTTTCCTTCACGGACTTCTCCAACGGTGGCGACCTCAACACCCTCGTAGCCAAGCTGAAGGCGGGCATGATGAACATCGAGATAGGCACCCGTTTGCGGAAGTGGATCGAGGATAGCGACAGCCTCGTCAGGAAAGCCGACCAGAAACGTCGCCCCGACCTGCTTGTCAGCGCACGACGGGTGAGCGATGTGCTTCAACACGTGGTTGAGGGCTACTTGCGATGCCAGTACGACTACAACAGCGCGCAGCTGGTGCTCTCCCATATCAAGTCGCTGCGCCTCCTGGGCGTCATCGACGATGAGGTGACGCAGATCAACGCCGAGACTTCTCGCTACCTTCTGGCCAAGACCCCGATTCTCCTCAACCGAATGGTTGGCGACAGCGATGCGCCCTTCATCTTCGAGAAGATAGGCGCACAGCTCTCTCATGTGATGATTGACGAGTTTCAGGACACATCGGGCCTCCAATGGAAGAACTTCCGTGCCCTCCTCTTGGAGAACAGTGCCAAGGGCGGTCGCAACCTCATCGTGGGCGATGTCAAGCAGAGCATCTACCGCTGGCGCGGCGGCGATTGGCGCGTGCTGGGAAATATAGAGCATCAATTCATTCCGACACCCGATATCCGCGAGCTACGCGAGAACCGCCGCAGTATGAGTCGTGTGGTGACCTTCAACAACAGCTTCTTCACCGAAGCCTATCAAACCATGGATGCCGCAGCACTGGAGAACACATCGATGCTCGACGAAACCTTCTCCTTCGCCTCGGCCTATTCCGATGTGGAACAGCTGCTGCCTGAGGGAACGCCCGAGGGTGGCTATGTCCGTGTGAAGGTCATCGACACCGACGTGCTGAAGCGACGCGAGCAGTGGGAACCGCAGATCATCGATGACCTCATGGAGCAGATCCGCCAGCTGCATGCGAGTGGACTGCCCTATCAGAAGATGGCGATTCTCGTCCGCTCCAATGGTGAGGCTCAACCCATTATCGATGCCTTTGCCCGTCAGCCTGATATGCCTTCCATCGTCAGCGACGAGGCTTTCCTCTTCGCGTCCAGTCCTGCCATCAAGGCGCTGATTGCCGCCTTGAGCGTGCTCGACAACAGTGATGATGCCCTTTCGTCCTTCTACCTCCGTCAGCTCGGAGCGGCTGACATCATCGCAGACAAGGCCCTGCGTTCGCTGCCCCTTTACGAACTCTTGGAGGAGCTATGCCGACGCCTGCACCTCGACCGTATGCCCCGTCAGGAAGCTTACCTCTTCGGTTTCTTCGATGCCGTTGTGGATTATATACATTCTAATCCTACTGACATCCATTCCTTCCTGGCCTACTGGGACGAGACGCTCTCGCGCAAGAGCATTGCGGCTGGTAAGGTCGATGGCATTCGCGTTCTCACCATCCACAAGTCCAAGGGACTGGAGTTCCACACTGTGTTCATGCCTTTCTGTGCGTGGGACTTCGACCGCGACCGCTGGTCGGATCTGGTGTGGTGCCGCCCGACCGAACCGCCTTATTCCGAGCTGCACTTGGTGCCTGTTACCCCTTCGACGGCTATGGCTCGCTCCACATTCTCAAAGGATTACATCCTCGAGCACCTGCTCTCGCGCTTGGATGAGCTCAACTCGTTGTACGTCGGCTTCACGCGTGCGCGTGCAAACTTATTTATTTGGGCTCCTGGGAAGACCAAGAAGACTTCGAAGCCCCTTGCCACGGTGGGCGATCTCGTCGCTGCCATTGTAGTCGAGGACTACACTGTCGGCGCACCCGTGGTAACCACCGACGCAAGCCGCAGGAGCGACAACCGCTTGGTGCCGGACGCCGAGCCTTTGGATGTCGCAATGTCCAGTTTCCCGCTCACTGCCACCTTCCGTCAGAGCAACCGCTCACAGCAGTTCCTCAGTGCTCAGGCCGACATCGACGAGATCGCCATGAGCGAGCAGTCGCGCCAACAGCAGTACATCGAGACGGGTAAGCTCCTCCATAGCGTGCTCCAGCAGATCCGCACGGCGACTGACTTGCCCCGCGTGCTCGATACGTTGGAGCAGGAGGGCGTCATCTCGCGCTACGCCGCTGACGGCACATACGTCTCCGTACAGCGCAGCGAGCTCCAGCGACTGCTTGAGCGCGGATTGCGGAACTCGCGCGTGGCCGACTGGTTCACCGATGCGTGGACGGTTTTCAATGAATGTTCCATCGTCCGCCTCTCGCCCGCCGACGGTCAACCACAGACGCTGCGTCCCGACCGCGTGATGCTGTCGGCTGATGCGCGTCGTGTCGTGGTGGTTGATTTCAAATTTGGCAAGCCCCACGAAGACTATGACCGTCAGGTGAAAACATACATGGAACTCATGAAGCAGCTGTACCCCTCGGCGGCTGTCGAAGGCTATCTCTGGTACGTCTATACTGGTCACGTTCATCCAGTAGGTGCTAACCGCAAATCCCTCCGCAGCGAACTCGTTCCCGATCCGTCGCAGCTGACCCTCGATTTCTAAAACATGATCCGAACTCCGAAGCCTCACGTCAATGAATACTTTTCTACAGCTCGTAGCAGAGAGCCTCTTGCAGCGATACGGTGCTAACCTGAGCCGCCTCACCGTAGTCTTCCCAGGCAAGCGTGCCGGTCTGTTCCTCGATCAAGCCTTGGCTCAGATCTCGCCCACGCCTGTCTGGTCGCCGCGTTACACGACCATCGGCGACCTCTTCCATCACGCCTCCGCCTTCACTCCCTGCGACTCGGTGGAAGCCGTCTGCCGCCTGCACCGTGTCTATGCTCAGCACGTCGAGGAGGCGCAGTCGCTGGATCAGTTCTACGGTTGGGGTGAAATCCTCCTTGCTGACTTCGATGATGTGGATAAACACTTGGCCGATGCCCACCGTCTCTTTGCCAACATCCGCGATATCAAGGAGCTGGAGGACAACTCTTTCCTCACACCGGAGCAGGTGGAGGCCCTGCGCTCGTTCTTCAAGGATTTCACCCTCGAGGACAACACGCTTCTCAAGGAACGCTTCCTTCGCCTGTGGAATCAAATGGCGGCTATCTATGATGACCTCAATGCGTCTATGCGTCGTGACGGCTTGCTCTACGAAGGAGCCTTGCAGCGCGATGTGGTCACTCACCTCGATGAGGCTTCCTTCACTGACTCGACCTACGTCTTCGTGGGGTTCAACGTCCTCAATGCCGTTGAGCAAAAGCTCTTCGACCATTTGCAGCATTGCGGCCAGGTGCTCTTCTTCTGGGATTACGACGAGGCTTACACCGCCTCGCACGAGGGCATCCATCACGAGGCGGGCTATTTCATCCGCCACAACCTGCAGCGTTATGGCAATGAACTCTCGCCCGAGCATTTCTGCAACCTGCGAAAGCCCAAGCAGATCTCTATTGTGTCTGCTTCGAGCGAGAATGTGCAGGCACGTTACTTGCCTCAGTGGATTGCGCACAACAAGACCGAGCAGGAGAACCGCACGGCGGTGGTGCTCTGCAACGAACAACTGCTGCAACCTGTCCTTCATTCCATCCCGCCGACCGTCAAGGCACTGAACGTCACAATGGGCTATCCGCTCACCGAAACGCCCGTCAGTAGTTTCGTCAGCGTGCTGCTCTCATTGCAGACCGACGGCTATGATGCCGTACACCGTCGCTTCCGCACTACGGCACTTCGGACTGTTGCCGCTCATCCGTTTGCCACGCTCATCGATGAAAGCCTATGGAAGACGAAGGCCGCTGGCGGCAGGGAACTGCTCTGTTACCTCACCGCCATTCTCTCGGAACTCGGTAAGGCACTGGCTGCACAGCAGGCAGAAAGCGACGAAGCCACGGCTCCCGCGGACAATCATGCCCTGATGCTCACCCTCTATGCCGAAGCGGTCTTCATCGCCTACACGCGCATCAACCGCCTCGTCAGCCTGATGTCGGGCGACGAGCCCCTCTTGCAGGTCAACGAGCGAACACTCCGCCGATTGGTCAACGATGTCCTTCGTTCCCAGACGATACCCTTCCACGGCGAACCTGCCATAGGCTTGCAGGTGATGGGTGTGCTGGAGACGCGCGCCTTGGACTTCCAGCACCTGCTGATGCTGAGCGTGGGCGAGGGCTTCCTACCCAAGAGCGTCGCCGAGACCAGCTTCATCCCCTACCATCTCAAGGAGGCGTTCGGCCTCACGACGCTCCGTCATCAGATCGCCGTCTATGCCTACTACTTCTATCGCCTCATCCAGCGTGCCGAGCGCGTCACCTTCGTCTATAACACCAGCAACAGCGGCGTGCGGCAGAATGAGATTTCTCGTTTCCTGCGCCAGTTGCAGGCCGAGACGGATTTTCCCATCGAGCAAATTCAGTTGCAGACCGCAGGTGATGTTCTGCCCACACGACCTATCATCAAGGACAAGACACCCGAGGTGATGCAGCGACTGGCGCAGCTCTTCGACACCACGGGGATGACGCTCAAGGAGAAGTGGCGTCATCTGCTCACGCCCTCCGCGCTGAAGTACTACACCGCCTGTCCCTTGCAGTTCTACTACCGCTTCATCGAGGGCTTGAAGGTCGATACGAGCGACGAGGACGATTTTGATGTCATACAGTTCGGTAACGTCTTCCACCGTGCCGCCGAGTTGATGTACCTCGACCTCACCTCCAAGGGCGAAACTGTGCGCCAGCAGGACATCGACAATCTTCTGGAGATGGGCGGACAACGCTTGGAAAACTTTGTCAGTCAGGCTTTTCGGGAGAAGGTTTTCAAGGAATGCGAAGAGGAGTACACGGGCATCCTCCTCATTGCGCGCCGTGTGCTGAATGTCTATCTGACACAGCTCCTGCGCTACGACCGTCGCATAGCTCCCATCCGCATCCTCGGGCTCGAAAAGCGTCACTCGGTTCCTTTCAAGGTGAGGTCGGAGGGACGTGAAGTGGAACTGGAGGTGGGAGGCATCATCGACCGCCTGGATCAGGTCAGCGACCCCGCCTCACCCGACGGCGTGCAGGTGCGCGTACTGGACTACAAGACAGGTGGAATGCCAAATCCCGTGGGCGATGTGGAACGTCTGTTCAGTGAGACGATGCAAAACGAACAGTACATCTTCCAGACGATGCTCTACGCCCTCGTCATAGAGGAGCGCATGCATCAGACCGTCGCGCCCTGTCTCTTCTACACGCATCGTTCGGGCAGCGACGACTATTCGCCGCTCATCCGTTTGGCTGGTAAGGAGGTGCGTAACATCGGTGATGCCATCGCCGAGGGACGCGAGCCGCTGAAGGTGGAGTTCCGCCGTCGCCTGCAAGAACTTCTCGACGAGATCTTCGATGCAGAACGACCTTTTGTGCAGACGCAGAACACCAAGGCTTGCAAGCTTTGCAACTACAATATGCTCTGTGGACGCTAACCGCGCGAATGTCAGCGAATAAGTATATCCCTCAACGTGTATTGGTCCATCATGCAGCTGCGATCGACATGACCGTGGATGCCGCGCACATAGCTGGTCGATGAGAACTGCCACATGACAAATGGCGCATCGTCACACAGCTCAGGCACTTCGGGATGATAGCGTGCGATCATGTATTTGTACGACGAAAACGGCCCGGCGAGGTATTTGTTGTAGAAGTCGCGCGAGCAGTAGAGCACGGGCTTCACGCCGTAGTGACGTTCCACCATCTGAATGAAGGTCTTCAGGTTCTGTTGGAACTTAGGCAGTTTGTCGCGTCCGCGCCGCTCAATATCAATGATGGGCAGCAGATCCATGTCCTCCTTATTGACCGCCGAGCGCAGGTTCTGGAACTGCCGCTGCGGGGACACGCTCGGGATGTAGAAGTGATACACACCCGCCTTCAGACCTGCACGACGCGCACCTCGGATGTTGAGCCGGAACATATTATCCATCAGCTCCCCACCTTCGGTAGCTTTGATATAGACGTAGTGGATATCACGGTTGCGTGCCACTTCATTCCAATCGATATATCCTTGATAATGTGAGACATCTATGCCCATAATCTGATGGTTCGCCGTGTGCGTAACGACAACATCTCTTGCGTACATCAGGTCGAGGGTCAGGGGGTGTTGTGGTGTCAGTGGCGTTAGCGGCTCATCGGGTTGGGGTAGGGTAGGATCCCACTCGGGCACCTCCACTTCCGCTTTTCTCTTTTTCTTGTTCTTATTGATCTTGGCCGTAACATCATTCCCCCAAGGCATTAGGAGTGCCACGAGGGTCAATAGGAGCAGTGTGCGATGTCTCATAGCAGTTCGGATCCGTCGAAGGTGAGCGGCAGCAGCGCGCGCATACTCGGTACAATATACACTCCCTCGGTGCCATAGAGCAGCACGCGAACGGACTGCCCGAAGCGCATCTCTGCTTCCAATAGGGCTTGGCGGCACGAGCCGCAGGGCGTGACGGGCTGGCTTACGAAGCCGTCGGCATTACGGGCGGCGATGGCGAGGGCTACGGGAGCTACGTCAGGAGCATTGGCGGAAGCGGCGAAGAAAGCGACGCGCTCGGCACACAGACCCACGGGGAACACGGCATTCTCCTGATTGCTGCCCTTGAACACCTGACCGTCGCTCAACAGCAGTGCAGCACCTACGCTGAAATGCGAGTAGGGTGAGTAGCTGGTGTAGGTCATGGCCTTGGCCTGCTCGATGAGGCGCACGTCGGCCTCGGAGAGCTCGTTAAAGGCAAAAAAATGTACTGTAACGTCTATATGGAACTCTTTCATAGGTCTTTTTTCTTATAAAATTGTACAAATATACGATGCTTTTTCGGTTTTTCACAAAAAAACGCTACTTTTGTGCACAGAATAAACAAGTTTTAGACGATGAAGCCTCGTTTTTTAGTCTTTTTTGTAACATTTGTTGTTGTTACAGCCCTCTACGCACAGTCTGGACAGTCGGTGCAGTGGAGATATATCGAGAATTACAAAGATATGGCAATTGATCAGATGCGACGCTATCAGATCCCGGCATCCATCACCCTCGCGCAGGCAATTGTTGAGAGCAGTGCGGGGCAGAGCCCGCTGGCCATAAAAGCGCACAACCATTTCGGCATCAAAGTCGGTTCGAGCTGGACTGGGCCTTACGTCGTGCTGGCCGACGATTACCCCAATGAACGCTTCCGCAAGTACCAGACCGACGATGAAAGCTACGAGGATCACTCGCGCTTCCTGCGCGACAATCAGCGTTACCGCCCGCTCTTCGAACTGAAGATTACCGACTACAAAGGCTGGGCCAACGGACTCAAGCGTTGCGGTTATGCCACCAACCCGAATTACGGCGCGATGCTCATTGGCGTCATCGAGCGTTACAACCTCCATCAATTCGACACCTACATCAACGGACGCTACCGTCCCTCGACCGTATCCGTCGGCGAGGAGAGCGATTTCTACGACAATCACATCGTCTATCTCATCAACGATACCTACATGATCATTTCCATCAGTGGCGACACCTGGGAAGAGATTGCGCGTGAAACGGGTGTTAGCAAAAGTAAACTCTTGAAATACAACGAGAGACCTAAGAAATCAGCACTCTCCGTCGGTGATGTCATCTACTTGCAGAAGAAGAAGACCAAGGGCGACAAGAGCTTGGCGGGAGTGCCGCACGTGGTGAAGCCGGGCGAGTCGATGTACGACATTGCACAGCACTACGCCATCCGTCTCAAGAACCTCTACAAGCTCAATGGCCTGCCGCCCACCTACGTCCCGGAGCCCGGTGACCTCATCTGGCTGAGGTAAGCAAAACATAATGCATTAAACTTTAAGCATTAACCTTTAACCTTTAAACATTAAACATAAAACTCTCTATATGGCAGACGACAAGAAAATTATCTTCTCGATGGTTGGTGTAAGCAAGACCATCCAACAGACTCAGAAACAAGTCCTCAAGAATATCTACCTCAGCTTCTTCTATGGTGCCAAGATTGGCATTATCGGTCTGAACGGTTCGGGTAAATCCACGCTGTTGAAGATCATTGCCGGGCTCGACCAGAGCTATCAGGGCAACGTGGTTTTCGCCCCTGGCTACAGCGTCGGCTATCTGCCGCAGGAACCGCAGCTCGATGACCAGAAGACCGTCCGTCAGGTGGTTGAGGAGGGCGTGCAGCACATCGTCGATGCCTTGGCTGAATATGAAGAGATCAACGTGAAATTCGGTTTACCCGAATATTATGAAGATGAGGACAAGATGAACGCCCTCTTTGCCCGTCAGGGCGAGTTGCAGGACATCATCGATGCCACCGACGCTTGGAACCTCGACACACGCCTGGCACGTGCTATGGATGCCCTGCGCTGTCCGCCTGCCGACCAGCTCTGTGGTCAGCTCTCCGGCGGCGAGCGTCGCCGTGTGGCGCTGTGCCGTCTGCTGTTGCAGAAGCCCGACGTGCTGTTGCTCGACGAGCCGACCAACCACCTCGACGCAGAGAGCATCGACTGGTTGGAGCAGCACCTCAACCAGTACGAGGGCACCGTCATTGCCGTGACCCACGACCGCTATTTCCTCGACGACGTGGCAGGCTGGATCCTCGAACTCGACCGTGGCGAGGGCATTCCCTGGCAGGGCAACTACAGCAGCTGGCTTGAACAGAAGTCCAAGCGTCTGGAGATGGAGGAGAAGACCGAGAGTAAGCGACGCAAGACGCTGCAACGTGAGTTGGAATGGGTACGTATGGCACCCAAGGCACGTCAGGCCAAGGGTAAGGCGCGTCTGTCGAATTACGAACGCATGTTGAACGAGGATCAGAAAGAGAAGGAGCAGCGCCTCGAAATCTACATCCCCAGTGGCCCGCGCCTCGGCAATAAAGTCATTGAGGCTCATGGCATTTCCAAGGCATACGGTGACAAGGTGCTCTTCCGCGATCTCGACTTCACGCTGCCGCCTAACGGCATCGTAGGTGTCATTGGTCCTAACGGCGCTGGCAAAACCACGCTCTTCCGCCTCATCATGGGCTTGGAACAGCCCGATGCCGGCACCTTCGAGGTCGGCGAGACGGTCAAGCTTGCCTACGTTGACCAGAGCCACCGCGACATCCACGCCGATGCCACCGTCTATCAGACCATCTCGCAGGGCAATGAGTTGCTGCGCTTGGGCGGTCGCGACATCAACGCCCGTGCCTATCTCAGCCGTTTTAACTTCGCTGGTGCTGATCAGGAGAAGAAGTGCGGCGTGCTCTCTGGCGGTGAGCGCAACCGCCTGCATCTGGCTATGGCATTGAAGGAAGAAGGCAATGTCCTCCTCCTCGACGAACCGACCAACGACATCGATGTCAACACCTTGCGCGCGCTGGAGGAAGGTCTCGAAAGCTTCGCTGGCTGTGCCGTCATCATCAGCCACGACCGCTGGTTCCTCGATCGCATCTGCACCCACATCCTCGCCTTCGAGGGCGACGGCAACGTCTTCTATTTCGAGGGTTCCTACACCGACTATGAGGCCAACAAGCTCAAACGCCTCGGACTCGAGGAGCCCAGACGCATCCGTTATCGCAAGCTGACAGACGACTAATCTATCCGTTCCCCCTCCAAACCTCCTGCTTGTCCTCAAATAGGCTTTTCGATGCCCTTGAAAGTCGGCGAGGCATCGACCGTTGAGATTACATCTGACAGCGGTCACTATACAATCATCAGCGACAATCCCATCGATAGCAAGAAGGTGATGATTTTAGCGTGTTAACTATTTATAAATCATCTTCACTTATTTGGTGAATTCAAGGAGTGTTGTTATCTTTGCGGCAAATTAAAGCCTATGATAGTCGAATACGAGAAAGATTATCTTCGTGAGCTATATGAGGAAGGCCGGTGCAAGAACAAGAAATACCGCTTTCAACCTCAGGTGATATCCAAATATCAGAAGCGTATTGATACGTTGATGGGAGCCACCTGCAAAGAGGATCTGTTCGTGTTCAACTCGCTCAATTTCGAAGCATTGGACAATGGCTATTTTTCCATTCGGATAGATTATCATTATCGCTTAGAGTTTAAAATGCAAGAGGATGGTGCAGAGCCAATTCTGACGATTTGCACAGTCACGGATATTACGAATCATTATCAATGAATACAATGGATACCATAAAGAGATTACCCACTCACCCTGGAGATGTTCTCAAGGAAGAGATAGAATGTCGCGGCATTACCCAAAAACAGTTCTCTGAACTGCTGTCTGTGCCTTATACACAGCTGAACGAGATTCTTAATGGGAAACGTCCCGTAACAACAGACATGGCTCTCATGGTGGAAGCAGCTATCGGTATCAACCCAGAACTGCTGATCAATATGCAGAACCGCTATAATATGGCTGTAGCTCGACGTAAGCCAACATTGATAAGTCGTTTGAATTCCATCCGTAAAGCTTGTGCGGCTGTATTAGCATAGGTGATAAGTCTTTCGTCCGCTAAAAATGCGCCTGACTGTGTTCGAGCTTGGGCAAGATCGTTGAGTTTTTTGGGTTTTTGAAGCGCGAACGAATAGGCATAATCACCTCATAGACGGTTGTTTATATGCTTATTTTTGGCTTTTTGACGACTTTTTTCAAAAAAGTTTCAAACTCATCTCTCTATTTTCTTTTTTTTCTGGAAAAAGTCGATAAAAAACCAAAATATGCTTTTGAAATAACTGAATCCTAATGCTTTACGCCGTCTTCTTCCTTTTTCAAAAACCCAAAATAAAACTCAAAATAGCGGTACAAATAAAACATGCCTGTTGATGCATATAGACGTGCCAGCTGATACGAATAGACGTGTGCGAGAATTCCGCTAACGAAACTCAGGAAAACCCTTATAGGTTTTGCCCAAAACCTATAAGGGTTTTCCTATAAACCTATAAGACAAAGTAATGGTTCACGTGACTATTAACTTCTTTTTTCTGTTTGTTTTCTTTTTTATGAATATATTTTTGTACAAGGGATACAATGCGTAGATTGGTGGAGCAATAGTGCCTGTCAGTCTTTAGGCTTCACGAACTCATAGCAGCCGGCATCGGGAGCGTTGTCGGCTGTTCTATTGCGTCCCAAGCGGTCGAGCGGGTAGGGGGCGGAGTAGGTGCTATCGGCAACGCCGCGGATGGCAGATGCCTCGACGGGTGTGAAGTCGTAGAGGAAGTTGTGGGTGTCGATGAGCTGGAAGTGTTTGTCGCGGTTGATGTCAGCATCGAGCGAGTCGATCTGGCAGCGGATGAAGCGTGGGGTGTAGAGTTCATCGTCAGGCACTTCGGTGGTCAGGAAGCAGTTGATGAACTGGTAGTTGATGGGCAGGTTGGCGATGTCGCTTGGCAGGTCTTCGCGGTTGAGTGCAGGTATCATCACGACATCCTCGGCATAACCCGTGGCGACGCAGTTGATGAAGTCAGCGCGGTAGAGTGGGGCATAGCCGATGAGGCTGTCCTGGTTGCTGATGTGAATGGCTTCGCCGCGATCGGCAGAGAGGGCATAGAACTGGGCTAAGGTGCAGTGGATGAACTGCGCGTCGCCGCCGAAGACGTAGGCACAGTGGCCCATCGTGTTCGACACCTCCGTGTTCACCACTTCCGTGCGGCAGTGGAGCAGCTCCAGGCCGTGGCCGCCGAGATTATGGATGCGGGCGTTCGTGAGGCGCAGCTTCAGACTGTCAATGCCCGTGCTATCGCAGCGGATGCCGAAGTTGCCGCTGTGCAGATCTACGAAGTCGAGGCTGTTGTTGCAGCTCTCCTGCGTGAAGGTCAGCCCTTCCCAGCGGCTGGGCAGGCGGTCGTAGGGCAAGTAATCGAACATGTGATCTGTGCGGTCGCCGCGCAGGATGACGGGAGCCGCTGCCGTGCCTTGTGCTACGAGCCGTCCGCGCACGGTCATCCCCGCTTTCTCATGGAAGAGCAGCT
Organism: uncultured Bacteroidaceae bacterium; assembly: GCA_905236985.1. Classification (GTDB taxonomy): domain Bacteria; phylum Bacteroidota; class Bacteroidia; order Bacteroidales; family Bacteroidaceae; genus Physcousia. The sequence goes on from CAJORF010000123.1 coordinate 86,304, forward strand.
GTGTGCCAGCATCCAAGGTCAGCGTCGCCCCGCGCGCTACCACTAAGCTGTCGAAGATGACAATCGGTCGGCGCGTATTGAAGGTGGTGTCCGTGCTCACCGTCCAACCATGCAGGAAGAAGGCGTTGCGTCCGGAGGCGATGATAGGCACTTCCTGCAGCACGCCGCTCTCTAAGGTGAAAAGCAGACGGTCGTTCAGTGCGGCGATGCTGTCATGCTCCAACTCAGGCACGGTCACTTCGATGCGGATCAGGATGCTGTCGCGTCGTCGCACCTCAAAGTCCGTGACCCTATTCTCCGCCGAGCGGCTCATGTCCTGACCGTCGATGTTGACGCGGAACGGACTATCCGCACCGCCCATCAGCCTCACCTCACTGATCCTTAATCCCTTGTCCCCACGGTTATACACCGTCAGCGTCTTCGTGCTTGAAGGCACCGTCGTGATCAGCGTGTCAAACAGCACCGTATCATTGCTGAACCGCAGCGTTGCCGACCTGTCCGTTGTGAACGTATCGTAGTCGTCGCAGGAGAAAAGCGTGAAAAAAGAAAGCGTGAAAAGTGAAAAATAAAGCATTCCTCTCACTTTACAGCGGTTCTCACACCTTACAATATGAGACCATTTACTGACTATTCCTGTTAAACTTATCATAGAAACTATTCTTTTTCACTTTTCACGCTTTCATGTCTCACGCTTTCAAATCTTTTCCAATATTGCTAACAGATGTTTCCACACCATATCCACGGTGGGGATGAGCAGCCGCTCGTCGGGCGAGTGAACGCCGCGGAGCGTGGGGCCAAAGCTGACCATGTCCAGCCCCGGGTATTTCTCTGAGAAGAGGCCGCACTCCAGACCCGCATGTATGCCGCGCACGACGGGCTCCTTCTTGAAGAGGCGCACGTATTCCTCGCGGGCGATGCGTAGGATTTCGCTCTTCGGGTTCATGGCCCAGCCGGGATAACCCTCGCCCGTCTCCACCTCAGCACCTGCCAGCTCGAATACAGCAGCCACGGTATGCGCCATGTTATGACGGTTGCTGAGCAGCGAGCTGCGCTGGCTGCTGTTGACGAAGATGAGGCCGGGCTCGGTTTGCTTGATGCTGGCCAGGTTGGAACTGGTCTCCACCAGCGCGATGTCCTGACTCATCGCATACACACCATTATCCACGGCCTGCAGCGCACTGATCAGGCGGCAGCTGACATCCTCGGGCAGCACATTCATGGGCTCGGTGCTCTCCAGGAGGAACTCCATCGTCTTCTCCGTCACACTGAACTCCTCCTCGACCTCGGCGGCGAACACATTCCATCGCACGCGCGCCTGCTCCTTGTATTGATTAGGGATACACACCACGCAGGTCGCCTCGCGGGGGATAGCATTGTGCAGACCACCGGCTTGTATGTCGGCCAGCCGCAGCCCCCAAGCCTTCATGCCATCGTAGAGGTAGCGGGCGAGAAGCTTGTTGGCGTTGGCGCGTTTCTTCTCGATGTCATCGCCGCTGTGTCCGCCCGTGAGGCCCTTGATGGTCAGGCGCAGGAAGAAAGCGTTGGCAGGTGCCGTCTCTGGCGTGAAGCGGAACGTGGCTGTCGTGCGGCAGCCGCCTGCGCAGCTCACGAACAGCTCTCCCTCATCCTCGGAGTCGAGGTTGATGAGCATCTGTCCCGTCATGAACCCAGGTTGCATCCCCTCGGCCCCCGTCAGCCCCGTCTCCTCGTCGCGCGTGAACACACATTCCAAGGGGCCGTGCTTGATGGTGTTGTCAGCGAGGATTGCCATCTCCATGGCGCAGCCTATTCCATCGTCTGCGCCGAGTGTCGTTCCCTTGGCTTTCATCCATTCGCCGTCGATGTACGTCTGAATGGCGTCGCGCTCGAAATCGAAATCCACATCATTGTTTTTCTCGCACACCATATCCATGTGGCTTTGCAGAATCACCGTCGGACGGTCTTCCATGCCCGCACTGGCAGGCTTGCGGATGAGCACGTTACCTGTCTCATCGACAATGGTTTCCAATCCCAATCCCTCGCCGAAATCCTTGAGGAAAGCAATCATCTTCTCCTCCTTCTTCGAGGGGCGTGGGACGGCGTTGATGCGTGCAAACATCTCGAACACGCTGGCTGGCTTCAGTTCAATCTTTTCCATATCTTATTGCTAATTTAGGTTAAAGTCTGTTATGGACAACGTTTTACTAATCATTTTGCTATATCTTTGCACAGCTTTTGCGGGACAAAGGTACAATAAACCCTGTTTCCGACCAAAGAATCTCTAATAAAACAACGCATTTTATGCTAAAAATATTGCTTCCGACCTTAGGAATTGTGGGCATAGCCATCGTCCTGCTCGCCCTCAAGCTTCTCCTGCGTGGCGATGCGCGCGGCCCAATGACCCACATCGGCGCCTCCAAACCCATGCGCGACCGAGGCATCCACTGCGTCGAAAGCATGGACGCCATTGAACGCCATCGTCTCGCACACCGGCCTCATGCTCAGGAGAAGGCGTCCCATTCAAAATAAAGTAAAGCCCTTCGACATATTGTCATCACGAAATAACGCAAAAATCAATAAAAAAGCAAAATGAAAAAAATCCTTTTCCTTGCGCTCAGTGTCACAATCGCACTGACTGCCTGTAACAACAAATCAACAGAAACCACAGAATCAGAAGCCGCTGTCGAAACAGAGATCACAGGTCTCAAGATAGCTTACGTCGAGGTCGATAGCCTCATGAGCCAGTATCAGTTCTGCAAGGACTACAACCTCTTGCTCAACAAGAAAGGCGAGAACGCCGCTAACCTCCTCCAGCAGAAGCAGCGCGCCCTCCAGCAGCACGCCAATGCCCTCCAGAAGAAGTACGAGAGCAATGGCTTCACCACCCGCGACGAACTCGAACGTGCACAGAACCAGCTCGCCAAGGAGCAGCAGGATCTTGCCGAACTCGACCAGCGACTCACCAACGAGCTTGCCATGGAGAACGCCAAGCTCAACGAGGAGCTCCGCGACAGCATCCAAGCCTTCCTCAAGGTCTATAACAAGACCCGCAAGTACGACTATATCTTCTCGCGCCAGGGTGACAATATCCTCCTCGCCAACAAGAAGCTCGACATCACATCCGAGGTCGTAGCCGGTCTCAACAAACGCTATAAGGCAAAGCCTGAAGTCAAGGGCACCGCTTCCGACAACGAAAAGGCAGAATAACGCTAAGCCGACAAACAAGCCGAATCATCGCTAATGAAGTATTTCGAGCTCACCTTTGTCCTTACCCCCAACAACGAGGCGGCAGCCGATGTGCTTGCCGCCTTGTTGGCCGATGTAGGCTGCGACACCTTCGTCCCAACCCCCACCGGCCTCACCGCCTACATCCTCCAATCCAACTACGACGAAGCCGCCATCCACTCCGTCATCGCCGCCGCCCGCTCCACCTTCCCCCCCGTTCCCGAGGGTTCTCCCCTTGTTACGGTTCCCGAGGGTTCTCCCCTTGTTACGGCTCCCGAGGGTTCTCCCCTTGTTACGGTTCCCGAGGGTTCTCCCCTTGTTACGGTTCCCGAGGGTTCTCCCCTTGTTACGGTTCCCGAGGGTTCTCCCGAGGGTTTAACAATCACCTTCTCCCTCGCCGCGGCCCCCGATGAGAACTGGAACGCCACTTGGGAAGCCGAGCACCACTTCGAGCCCATCGCCCTCCCCAACGGCACCTCATTCCAGATTATCCCCCGGCAGGCTTTCGGCAGTGGCGAGCACGCCACCACGCGCTTGATGATCTCCCTCCTCTCGACCCTTGATGTCGCTGGCAGCACCGTCATCGATGCAGGCTGCGGCACCGGCGTCCTCTCCCTTGCAGCCCTCAAGCTCGGTGCCTCCCGCGTCTTCGCCTACGACATCGACGAGTGGAGCGTCAGCAACGCCGAGGACAACCTTCGCCTCAACGACCTCTCCCCCTCCGCTGCCCTCATCCTCCACGGCGATGCCAGCTGTCTCTCCGCCTGCCCCCGCGTCGATATCCTCATGGCCAACATCAACCGCAACATCCTCCTGGCCGACCTCCCCGCCTTCGCCGCCCATCTCCTCCCCACAGGCCACCTCCTCCTCTCCGGCTTCTATGAAGCCGACATCGCCCCCCTCACCGCTGCCGCCGCCCCCCTCGGCCTCCGTCTTCAGACCACCCTTGCCGATGGCGACTGGCGCGCCCTCCACTTCATCCCCGCCTAATTCCTCCCTCCCATGAACCCTGCCATCTCCCCCGAAGCCGACATCCGCGTCCTTCAGCTTCTCGCTAAGAGCTTCCCCAGCGTAGCCGCAGCCTCCACCGAGATCATCAACCTCGAAGCCATCCTCAACCTGCCCAAGGGCACCGAGCACTTCATGGCAGATATCCACGGCGAGTACGAAGCCTTTCTCCATATCCTCAAGAATGCCTCCGGCAACATCAAGCGCAAGGTTCGCGAGCTCTTCGACACCACCCTCTCCGCCGACGAGATCCGCGAGCTCTGCACCCTCATCTACTATCCCGAGCAGAAGCTCGAGATCATCAAGAGCCAATTCGAGGCCGCCGCAACCGCCGACGCCCTCCCCACCTTCTATGCCACCTCCCTGCAGCACCTCATCCGCGTCTGTCAGAGCGTCAGTAGCAAATACACCCGCTCCAAGGTTCGCAAGGCGCTGCCGCCTGAGTTCGCCTACATCATCGAGGAGCTTCTCCACGAATCCCCCTCCGACGATGACAAGCAAGCCTATTTCGACCGCATCATCGCCTCCATCATCGAGACCGACCGCGCTGATGCCTTCATCATCGCCCTCGCCACCGTCATCCAGCGTCTCGCCGTCGATGAGCTTCATATCCTCGGCGACATCTTCGACCGTGGCCCGGGTGCGCACATCATCATGGATCGCCTCTGCCAGCACCACGCCTTCGACATCCAATGGGGCAACCACGATGCCCTGTGGATGGGAGCCGCTGCCGGCAATGACTGCTGCATCGCCAATGTCCTGCGCCTCTCCCTCCGCTACGGCAATATGCAGACCCTCGAGGACGGCTACGGCATCAACCTCGTCCCCCTGGCCACCTTCGCCATGGAGACCTACGCCAGCGATCCCTGCGACCTCTTCGGTCCTCGCCTCGACAAGGACGATACCACGCACAACGAGAAGACGCGCCGTCTCATCGCACAGATGCACAAGGCCATCTCCATCATTCAGTTCAAGCTCGAAGCCCAGATGATCCTCCGGCGTCCCGAATGGCACATGGAGGATCGCCTCGTGCTCCAATACATCGACAAGGCGCGCGGCCTCTACGTCAAGGACGGGCACGAGTACGCCATGACCGACACCTTCCTCCCCACGCTCGACCCCGCACATCCCTTCGACCTCACCCCCGAGGAGCAGGAACTCGTGCGCCAGCTCCACCACTCCTTCCGCGTCAGCGACAAGCTTCAGAAGCACATCAAATGCCTCTTCACGCACGGCTGTATGTATGCCATCCACAACGGCAACCTCCTCTTCCACGCCAGCGTGCCCCTCAATGCTGACGGCACCCTCAAGGATGTAGATCTCAACGGCCATCTCTACAGCGGACGCGAGCTCTTGCATCAGATTGGCATGACCATGCGTGCTGCCTTCAACGCCGACACGCCCCGCGACGAGAAACGCTTTGCCCGCGACTACTTCTGGTATCTCTGGTGCGGTCAGGACTCCCCCCTTTTCGACAAGGCCCGCATGGCGACCTTCGAGCGTTATTTCCTGTGCGACAAGGCCACACACGAGGAGCGCAAGGGCTACTACTACCTCCTTCGCGACAACGCCGAGGTCTGCGACCGCATCCTCGATGCCTTCGGCGTGCAGGGCAAACACCGCCACATCATCAACGGCCATGTCCCCGTGCGCGTGGCGGGCGGCGAGAGCCCCATCAAGGCAGACGGGCGGCTCATGGTCATCGACGGCGGTCTCTCCAAAGCCTACCATAACACCACTGGCATCGCGGGCTACACCCTCGTCTTTCACAGCCGTGGCTTCGAGCTCATCCAGCACGAACCCTTCGAGAGTGCCGATGATGCCATCCGCCGAGGCACTGACATCGTCAGCTCCAAGCAGATCGTCGAGCTCAGTGGTCGCCGCCTTCGTGTGCGCGACACCGACAAAGGCCAGGAGCTCCAAGCCCAGATCGCCGAGCTCCGCGCCCTTCTCTACGCCTACCGCCACGGCATCATCAAGGAGCAGACCCGCAAGTAAACCGCGCTGCCTCCCGCGTCTCCCCACATTCCATAAAACATACGAAGCCCCGCAGCTGCAATCGCTGCGGGGCTTCCTGATATTACATACTGTTGATTATTCGTCTGCCCAGATGTCCCAGTCGGCTTCCGACTTGACATCGCCTTCGTCCTCGTTGACGGTTCCGCCAACGGTCAGCATGCTTGCTGCTATTGGTAGGCAGTTGAACATGTCAACGGCCTCCATCTTGGGTGTGATATATTGCTTTTTCATAACTTGAACCTAAATAATTGGGTTATTGATTAGGGAACTTAAATCTCACATCAATCAGAACTTAAATAGATTGAAGTTATCATTTACGCAAGATTTAAGTCCCTGTCTTTTATTTTACTAACACTTTCTTGCCATTGACAATATAGATACCGCGGATGGGACGGGCGACGCGTCGACCAGCCAGGTCATAGACCACGCTGTCCTTGCCCACGATGCCGTTCTCAATGCCCTCGATGCCATCGAAGCCGTCGATGAAGAGCTTCACGCTACCGGTGTTGGCTGTAGGCACTTCGTTCAAGTCGATATAGCCCTTGTAGGCACCGCACTTGACGTTCGTGCCAGCCTTGCAGACTTGGCCGTCCTTGATCACGTAGGGATTCTCACCAGTTGTGGTTGGCGCACCCTGGGCATCCGTGATGGCGAAAGCCACATTCGTGATGTTACCAGCGAGACCGCTGTTATCAGCAGCTGCAACAGCCTCAGTAACTGCATCGCCGCTATAGGAAGCGTAAATGGTCGTAGCTGTAGCCTTGAAGATATATGCCTTACCAGCTTCTGTCATACCAGTAACCTCATCCAAGTAGAAGGTTGTCGGATTCTCCTTATTATCTACGCCATTAATGGTGTAAAGCTGAGCACCAGAGATTGAGGCAGCGTTCGGCAGACAGATGGTACCCCAGTTGCCAATTGCTGCGATGGTACGAGAATAGTCAACTTTCTTGTAGAGTGACAATGCTCCACCGGTGCCTTCTGCATAGCAAGCGAATCCGTAAGTTCCATTGTTCCTCAGATATGCATTGACATTGGTAGCAGCGTTCGCTACATTGACGAAGTCATAAGTTTCTGTTCCAGAAACTGTCCACAAAGCCATCTCATCTGTGCCGTCTGCCAACATCTGAGCCTTGTTCTTAACACCAGTACCTGCGGCGTATGCGTCAGCATCAGCATTGTAGATAGTCCAATTGTCACCACTTGGAGCGATGTGCCAAACAATACTTGCATTGTCTGTCGAAATTTCATCGTTCTGAGGTGTGACTTCTGCATATTGCAAGCGATTGTTTTCCACGGTTGTATTCATGGCATATCCATTATATACAATGAGATAGTCACCCTCAACAAGAGCACCTGTGTAGAGTGCGTATGTTGCTTTTTCGACAGGAGCTACGTAAGCAGCCTGTGAAACAGTGACGAGCTCGGAGTAGATATCGTTTTCATCGTCATCGAGAGCATAAACCTTGAAGTAAGCCGTGCGGGCTTCGCCGGTGTTAGCATCAATGACATATTCTACATTGTTATTATCGTTGATCTCAGCATCAATCCAGTCGTAAGTGGCGGAGTTACCATCAGCATCGCAGAAATAAACTTCAGCAGCTACGTTAGTGATATTGTTGTAAGTAACAGGCAGAGTGCCATCTGCACCAGCTGTGGGAGCTTCGATGGCAGTCGAGCTAAGTGTGATGTTAGGAACAACAGGAGCAGCAACCTCAGTGACGCTGATAGGATAGACCTGAACGGTAGAGTTATAGATGCCCAGAATACCTACTACGTCATACTCTTTGTTTGCATCAAACTCAAAGCTTGTTCCAAAGTTGTTCTGATAAACGGTCACAGAACCCACTGTGCCGTCCGTCAATAAGCCAGAAGAAATGTTGGCTGCGGAGAACTGAACCAAATCTGCATCGTGGGTGGCGTAATTGCTTGTTGCTTCTTCAACGGTTACTGCAACTGGATCTGCTGCCGTGCCACCATCTGTAGCTACAATGTTGGAACCATCAATTGTGCCGGTTGTCTCGACTTGACCTCTATAAGTAGTCTTTTGTGCAGTTAACTTACCATTCAAAATTTGATTGGCTTGGTAACTTAAACCAGAATTGTAGATGAGCAGAGCACCACTGGCATCACGGATGAACAAACGATTAGAAGTGCAATACAGAACCTGAGCATTTGTGAGTCTGAAAGTTGCAGTAGCGTCGTTGTCGATAGCCTTAAATGCTGCAATATTCTCCAGCACGCTTTCAACAGTAATTGTGTATGAAGCCTCGCAAGGTTTGTACGTGTCAGATCCACGGTAGTGAGCAATGATGGTTACAGTACCAAGATTTCCAGACAAGTTAAATTCTCCAGAATTATTATCCATATCAGAGATGATATTTTGGCTATCGAACTCTGGATCAGTTTCGAAATAGACATCACTCAGCATATCGCTAATCTCGTATTCTACATCTGCACCGTCGATATTCTTAACGGTAGGTAGCTGCCCTGTGAACGAAGCTATATCATTTACATCTATTGTTACGGTTGGCTGAGCAAATGCCATCGTCGTAGCGATGCGATTGTCAGTGACGGTCAGCGTGTAGGATGCAGAGCCAGCTTTGAAGTCATCATTACCAGCGAAGGTGGCGGTGATGACAGTTGTGCCACCGCCAACAATTCTCAGTTCGCCTGTCTCGATATCCATCACCTGAGCAACGGTCTCGTCAGAAGAGGAATATTCTACAGTTCCGTTGAAACCTTCAGCAGTGTTTAGTGTGGGAGCCGTGAAAGCCGTGCCAATCGAGGCATTTGCCTCTGAATCGGAGAAAGCAAGTTCAGAATCTTGACGTGTGTCTGCAACAACGTTGGTGCAGTAGCCAGAAATGGTTGAAGAACCGATTGAATAATTGATAACCAATTTATCCAAATAACCAGCTCCACTTCCATTTGTCAAAACGAAGAAGTCGTAATCATATGATGAGCAATCGAATGTACATACCATTCCATTTGTAGATGGAGTAATGGATGTGCCACCCGTCGGATTTGCGCTGTCGCCTATTTTGAGTGAGAAGTTGTGATTGGAATCACCTTCATTATAGGTTAAAACAATACTTTCAATCTTGTTTAGGGACTCGCTGTTGTACATCGTTCCTGTACCATTGTTATTTCCTGCTGCACGCCATTGAAGCTTGTTATTATTATACATTTGCATCACTTGGAATTTCACCCCTCCAAATGTACATTCTGAGAACGTCTTTGCAGTACCGTATGATGTAGGCACTCCTTCAGTTGATGAGGTTATTTCTATTGATTTGCTCTCACTATCACCCTCAATTGTAGCGAACACTGCATAATAAGTAACATCGCTGGTTCCCATTGTTGCAGAGGTCACGAATGTGGGAGCCTCGTCTGTTACACCGCTGATAGCGTCTGCTACCCAACCTACGAAGGTCTTACCATCTGTATCGGCAGGATCTGCGGGGAATGTAATGTCTGCACCCTCTTCAAATTCTTCTGTTGAAGTAGTTCCGTTGACAGAGAATGTAGCGTTGTGTGTGGGAATAGGTGTGCTGTCGGTGACTGTCACGGTGAAGGTTACAGAGCCAGCCTTGTAGGTGTCGTCGGCAGCCTGGTTGACGGTAACGGTTTGCGGACCGTTGGTCACAGCAAATGGAGTGACGGATATCGTCTTCGCATCATTGTCAACATAGCAACTCACATCATATTGGCCAGCCTCCACCGATACTTCACCCGTGCTCGAGGTCGTGTAGTGGATGGTCTGAGCTGTAGCGTTGTTATAGAGGTCAAACTCAAGCTCAATAGGAGCTCCAGTCAATGCGAGATCACAGGCAGTGAGAGAACTCCCGCCAGAATTATCATAAAGGTATTCAACTTTTGAAATAGTTACGAATCCATTTGCGCTTCCCGATGCACAGTCGAATTCAATCTGGTAATATAAGTTTTCTGTAGGGGAAGGCAGCGTTACTGATTGGAGTCCTGTTTCTTTTGAAAAAGAACCAATTTCTGTCCAAGAAGAATTATTACTGCTTGTAAATAATTTGATGCTATTTACTTTATCAGCAGTAATTGCATCAATAGTTATGGCAACACTGGATATAGCTTTATCAATGGATTCTTTAGTCGTGATAATACCAGTGGATGCATAATTCTTTCGACCACATTTGATTTGACCATTCCAACCATTATTGTTGTTGTTAAATGCCATAACTGTTACGGCGAAACCATTATTTGTGGCTTCAAATGATCCAGTGTAGCTGAAATTCTTAGGATTGTAACCAGTTCCAAAGAGAGCTGTTTTGTAAACAACCTCTTCTGCCCACGCCCCGGCACTTCCGAGCAGCGTGATCATAGCTAGCAGTAGCAATCTGCGTAGCTTTGTTAATTCAAGTAGTTTTTGTTTCATTTCTTTTTTGGTTTTTAATAAGTTTATAAAAAGATGAGTGAGTGCTGTTGTAAGGTTCGGTGCGCAAAAACGCGGACTTGCTAACCCAAATCAGGTGCAAAATTAGGCATTTTAGTCTTTTGAAGCAAATAATTATCCTCTTTTTTTTAATTTTTGTGATAATTTTGTTATCTTTCATCGCTTTTGTGTTACGTGGTACAATATTCTAGGCCCTTAGCATACATTCTAGTCTCTATGCATACTTTTGGCTTGTTCATTTTTCCCGTTGTTCCCATAATTCCCATTGTTCTGATTGTTGTCTTCCCTTGGTGCTACGATGTCTCATTGCTATCCAATCAAAGCATCAATTTTGGGGTTCTTGTTTGATAATAGTCAAGTAATTGTTAGTAAAGGATGGTAAAATACACATAAAAGATGGAAATTTATAACAAAAAGTACTAACTTTGTACAGAATTTTAAGCAAAGAGTTACTGATTACAATGCAACAGAAAATAATTATTCTGGATTTCGGTTCGCAGACCACACAGCTCATAGGCCGTCGTGTCAGGGAAATGGATACGTTCTGCGAGATTCTGCCTTACAACAAATTTCCTCAGCATGATGAAGGTGTCATTGGCGTGATACTGAGCGGCTCGCCCCTGTCGGTTTATGACGAGGATGCTTTCCGTGTGGATTTCAGCCAGTTTGTGGGCAAGTATCCCGTGTTAGGCATCTGCTATGGTGCTCAGCTGATGGCTTACGAGGGTGGTGGAAAGGTAGAGCCAGCTGGCAGCCGTGAGTACGGACGGGCTCATCTGAAGCAGTTCGATTCCACCGACCGTCTATTCAAGGGGCTTGAGAAGGACTCTCAGGTGTGGATGAGCCACGGTGACACCATTACTGCTTTGCCTGCTGGCTGCCACTGCATCGCCTCCACAGAGGATGTGCGATATGCAGCTTACGCCAATCCCGAGAAACGCATCTGGGCAGTGCAATACCATCCCGAGGTGCATCACTCGTTGCAGGGATTTCAGCTCTTGAAGAATTTCGTGGTAGATATTTGTGGCAGCCGTCAGGAATGGAGCGCGGCATCATTCGTAGAGACTACCGTCAGGGAGCTGAAGGATCAGCTGGGCAACGACCGCGTCATCCTGGGTTTGAGTGGCGGTGTGGATTCCAGCGTTTGTGCTACCTTGCTGCATCGCGCTATTGGGAGCAACCTCACCTGTATCTTTGTGGATCACGGTATGTTGCGCAAGGATGAGTTCAGCAAGGTCATGGAGGCATACACGGGCTTGGGATTGAATGTCGTTGGTGTGGATGCCAGCGAGAAGTTCTTCAGCGACCTGCAGGGCGTGGAGGATCCAGAACAGAAGCGCAAGATCATCGGCAGGGACTTCATCGAAGTGTTTGATGCTGAGGCCAAGAAGATTGTCACCAGCCAATCGTCGAATAGTCCATGTCGCTGGCTGGCCCAGGGAACCATCTACCCCGACCGCATCGAGAGCCTGAACATCACGGGTAAGGTCATCAAGAGCCACCACAATGTGGGTGGTCTGCCCGAGGAGATGCACCTGCAGCTGTGCGAGCCGCTGAAATGGCTGTTCAAGGATGAGGTGCGCAGAGTGGGGCGTCAATTGGGTATGCCGGAGCGACTCATCAAGCGTCATCCGTTCCCAGGCCCTGGCTTGTCGGTGAGAATCCTGGGTGAAATCACTCGTGAGAAGGTGCGTGTGCTGCAAGAGGCTGATGACATCTACATCGAGGCGATGCACCATTACATCTGCGAGGATGGAGAGCCCTTATATGACAAGGTGTGGCAGGCTGGCGTCATCCTGCTCAGCAAGGTGAAAAGTGTGGGGGTGATGGGCGATGAGCGTACATACGAGCATCCTGTGGCTTTGCGTGCGGTCACCAGCATGGATGCCATGACGGCAGACTGGGCTCATCTGCCCTATGACTTCCTGGCGAAGGTGTCGAACGACATCATCAATAAGGTGAAGGGCGTGAACCGTGTCTGCTACGACATTTCTTCCAAACCGCCAGCCACGATTGAGTGGGAGTAGGCATCCTTATTTCTGTCATCCATATCACATTCAACTGCATCATGAAAAGAATAGCCATTCAGGGTCATATCGGTTCGTTCCACGACATTGCCTCCCATCTTTACTTCGAGGGTGAGCAGATACAGCTCATCTGCTGCGCAACGTTCGAGGAGGTGTTTGCCGCGATGGGTCAAGACCCGACGGTCATCGGTTTATTGGCCATAGAGAACACGATAGCAGGCTCGCTGCTACATAACTACGAGTTGCTGCGCGACTCGGGCACCAGCATCGTGGGCGAGCACAAACTGCACATCTCGCATTGCATCTGCTGTCTGCCCGATGACGACTGGGAGACGATTACCGAGGTTCATTCACATCCTGTCGCCCTCATGCAATGCCGCGAGTTTTTGTCTCAACATGCTTCGCTGAAGGTTGTGGAGGGCGGCGATACGGCAGGCTCTGCGAAGATGATTGCCGAGGAGGGCAGACGTGGTTGGGCTGCCATCTGCCATGCCGAGGCTGCTCGGCTCTATGGCCTGAAGGTGCTCGAGGATCATATTGAGGACAATAAGCACAACTTCACACGCTTCCTCGTCATCTCGAACCCGAACAAGGCCGACCTGCTGCGCCCATTGACGGAGACGAACAAGTCGAGCATCGTCTTCTCGCTGCCCCACGAGCAAGGCTCTCTGGCTCATGTGCTTGCCATCCTCTCGTTCTACAGGCTCAACCTGACAAAGATTCAGTCGTTGCCCATCATCGGACGCGAATGGGAATACCTCTTCTACGTTGATCTCATGTACGACGACCTGACGCGCTATCGACAGGCCATAGATGCCATCATTCCCCTCATCAAGGACTTCAAGATCTTAGGGGAATACCAGAATGGGCGTCAGACGATGTAGGTCGTGACCTTCCCTAAAACTTCACGCGCTTCACTTCGCCCTGGAAGGTGAAGAAGCGGGCTTCACCGTCGGCGATGTAGGGGGTGACGAAGTTGCCGTCGTTGGCGGAGTACATGCGGCCTAACGCCTTGTTGCGGTCGAGGATGGTCTGACGTATCTCGGCATTGTCCTCATCTACGAGGCGTCCGCTGATGCGTATCCATTGGGAGTAGTCGGGCTTCAAGGCACAGATCTCAAAGCGCCCCTGGTTGGCTTCCAACTGTTTATATACATCTTTCTTGCGTCCTGTGGTCAGATAGAGCTTGCCATTGACGATCTCTGCAACGCCGAAGGGGCGTACACGGGGCTGATTGCCCTCAGACGTTGCGATGAAAAACACACGACACTCCTTCAGGAATGTAGCTACCTCGTTCAAATTCTGTTCCATATTCTTTTCGCTGGTTTCATTTTTTACTTGTGCCATTGAGATGGCTGCCATCAGCAAGGCGAATGACAATGCAAATAGTTTCTTCATACTTGTTTATGTTTTATTTGTAAATAAGAATCAGTGCTATTTAACCAGGTGGACGTCACACTGCGGGAATGGGATGGAGATGCCGGCAGCCTGGAGGGACTCGTAGATGACTTCCTTGGCGCGATCGACGTAACCGATGCGCTCGGCCACGAGGACGTACTGCTTGACACCGACCTCGACGGCGCTGTCGCTCATATTGGACACGATCACATAGATGCCATACTTGGGATCGACAATCTCGCGTCCGTAGTGGTCCTTGGTGCGCATCTTCTGCATGCCATCGACGAGCACTTGACGAACACGTGTGAGGTCGGTTCCGTAGGCTACTCCGACGACGATGGTGGTGAGCTCGTAGGCGTTGTTGCGGGTGAGGTTGTTGAAGTTCTTGCCGAAGAGGGAGGCGTTGAGGAATGACATCTCGGTGCCGTCGATGGTTTCGACCTGTACGCACTGGTAGTTGACGGCAGTGACCTTGCCTCGCACGCCCTCACACTCGATCCAGTCGCCGACGCGTAGGCGTCCGCCCATGATCTGAATGCCGTAGATGAAGTTGTTGATGATGTCCTTGAGGGCGAGACCGATACCAGCCGACAGACCACCGGCGACCAGACCTAACGAACCTGTGGGCACGCGCCATACGGCGACGACCACCAAAGCGTAGGACATCCACACGACAACGGAGATGATGCTGTTGGCGAGCGAGAGGTTGATCTCGTTGGCGCGGATGTTGGTGCGCTTGTGCTTCTGCATGAAGATGGTGTAGCGTGCGTAGCGCCAGATGGTGTGGATGGCACGGCTGACGTAGCGGAGCACGAACAGCAGGATGAGGAGGTTGACGATGCTCTTGGCGGAGATGGTGAACGCCTGGCTGCCGTCTTTCTCGATGTACTGCACGAAGGGGTTACGGTAGGCATCAACGAAGATGTCGGTGAAGTCGAAGACGTTGAGGGACAGACGTATGCAGGCTGGTAGTGAGAGCAGGACGAGGATGGGGATGACTACTTCCTTGATGAGGTTGTAGAACCAGGTGGCGCCGAAGAGAAGTGCCTCGCGGTCTTCGCCGGTGACGTAGGTGATGCGTTCGCGCATGGCCTTCACGCGTTTGTCCATCCAACGCTCGCGGTAGCGGTTCAAGAGGTCGGAGATGCAGACAATGGTGAGCAGCGCGGCCAGCTGGAAATACCACCAGACGAGGACGAGCAGCGAGGCGAAAGTGTAGCCGAAGAAGGCGATGGCGAAGGTGATGAGGTAGATGGCCAGCGATATCCAGCCCAGGGTGCTGTCGATGGGGGTGGCCTTGCGGCTGTTCTTGATGCAGAAGAAGAGCTGTCGCAACACGACCATGAAGAGAATCGGCGGGAAGAGGATGATCATCAGGCGGTCGGGGATGAAGGTGACGCGGCAGAAGATGATGAAGAAGGCGATGATGATGGTGGGGGTGTAGAGCTGTATGCCATGCCATATCTGCTCGGGCTTGACGCGCAGGAGCACGGAGGCTGAGATGGCGATGAGCAGCCAGAGGAAGGTGTTGATGTGTGTTACGCCCAGCTGGATGTATTCACCGCCGCCCCATGAGTAGGCAAGTGTCATGAAGTAGATGATGTTGCCCACGAGGATGGCCAGGAGCGGGATCTTCTTCATGGTGACGAAGTGCTTGGGCTTGACGAAGCGATGAATCAGCCAGAGGACGAGGAAGCTGAGCATCCAGACGATGGCCAAGAAGAAGAGCTGTACGATGCAGATGGCGACCAAGAAGATGTTGATGCCCTTTCTGGATATGCCTCTAAAGATGACTTCTTCAGTGTCTTCAGCCTGCTGGACTGCAGCGGAATCCACGGGATCGATGTCTGCCATTTCTACGACGACCGTGTCATCTCGGATAAAATCGGATACTCCGTATTGATTTCTGATGTCGGCCTTGGCTTTATCCCAGTAGTAGCTGGGGTGGCTGAGGATCTCCAGGAATGATGTCTGCCCCTCGGAGAAGACGCTATGCTGTAGCTCGCGGTAACGCTCCTTGGCGTAAGCGTTGGCCTCTTCCATTCGCAAGAAAGCTTCCTGATAATGTGTGCTGTCAGCAATGATGGTGGCGCGGTTGTCGGCGTGAATCTTCAGGAGTTCGGATGCGTAGAAGATACAGGAGTCGCGGAAAGCCATGCCTACCTCGTCGAGGATGAAGGGTGCAGAGATGGAGTCCAGGGCTTGCGTCTGGAGAATCTCGGTGAGCAACTCATCGACATGAAGGCTGTCGTTGTTCTCATGGGGGTTGCTGGCCTTGCCTGCGAGACGCATGACTTCGCTCTCGAGCAACGAGGCAGAACTTTCGATGTGCTGGTCCAGCGAGTCGTTGTGGTAGAGGAGACTGTCTGGCACTATATCCACCTCAATGTCCTTCATCGCGGGCGGCAGCCGTCGCAGCGCCTCGATGAGGCGTGCATAGCGGTCGATCTCCATGGTGAGGTCGTTCACGATGCGGTCGTAGGGCCGTCGGTCGTTGTTGAACGCCTTGTAGTCGGTAGTGATTTTCTTCAAGGCGTATGCCAGGTCGAAGGTCATGTTCTGCTCCTGTGTGTAGAGCAGGATGGAGAGCTCGTTGGACTTGGTGATGACATTGATCAGCTTCTGGTGCTGGCGTTGGTAGTCCTCTTCGAAGTGCTGCTGTATCACATCGCGTTGTTCGAAAGCCGAACGCAGCTCCTCGCGCAAGTCCTTCAGTGTCGTCGTCAGTGGTCGTCCGTTCACGATAGGCCAGAGGGGGAGTGAGAACACTACGATCGCAAAGGCCAGGGTCAGTAGTTTCTTATTCATGACAGTGAGGGGTTTTTCAGTCTTCTTTATGTTGATGCTCGCGCATATAGTCGCGCGGCGCAAGGCCGTAGAAACGCTTGAAGATGGTGGAGAAGGAGGCGGAGTTGTTGAAACCGCAGGCATACATGACCTCGGTGACGTTCATGCCTTGGTTGGCGAGGAGGCTGGCAGCCTGTTTGAGCCGTATGTTGCGTATGAAGTCGTGGGGTGTCTGTCCTGTGAGTTCCTTCATCTTGCGGTGGAGGTGTACGCGGCTGATGCCGACGTCTGATGCGATCTTCTCGACGCTGAGGTCTGCGTTGCTGAGGTTCTTGTTGATGACATCCATGATGCGCTCGAGGAGTTTCTCGTCGGGCGACTTCATCTGCACGTCATCAACGCGCTCCTCGAGCAGGTCGTTGCGACCGTACTTGAGCCGGAGCAGGTCGTTGCGGTGGAGTAGGTTGATGATGGTGCGTCGGAGGATATCCATATTGAAGGGCTTGATGATGTAGGCATCGGCTCCTGTCTCGAGTCCTTCGAGCTGATCCTCGTCGCTGTTCTTGGCGGTGAGGAGGATGACGGGGATATGGCTGGTGAGCGGATTGGCTTTGATCTTGGTGCAGAGCGTGTTGCCGTCCATCTCAGGCATCATGACATCGGAGAGAACGAGATCGGGCAAGGCGGTGATGACCTGCTTGAGGCCTAACAAGCCGTTGGGGAAGGCCGTGATGTCGTAGTCGCCGCTCAGTTCGGTGACGAGGGCGTCGCGTATCTCATCATCGTCCTCGATGATCACGAGTGTCTGGCGATGTCCGGCGCGGGGGAGGGGAGAGGGTTCAGTGGTGTCGGGGGTATCATCGTCGAGGATGATGCCAGCACGGGCATCGTCGGACACGGTGACTTGGTCGGGGGAGGGGGAGGTGATCATCTCCTCGGCGGTGAGGTGCGCATTGCCGAGGGGGATAGTGACGGTGAATTCGCAGCCGTGGCCGTCGTCGTTGTTGTGGACTGCGATGGTGCCGTGGTGGAGTTCCACAAGTGCTCGTGTGAGATCGAGGCCAATGCCCGTTCCAACGTGACGGTCGTTGACGGAGCCGGGCTGTTGGTAGAAGCGTTCGAAGATGTGCGCCATCACCTCATCAGGTATCGCAGTGCCATTGTCATAGACGGCGATGGAGGCCGTGGTGTCGCTGTGGGTGACACGGATGCGCACTTTGCCGCCCGATGGCGTAAACTTGAAGGCATTGGAGAGGATGTTGACCACGACCTTGTCGAAGTTGCTGCGGTCGATCCACACGGGTAGTTCCTCGGTGTCGTGTTCGTAGCTGAAAAGCAAGTTCTTTGTCTTGGCTTGCAGGGTAAACAGCCCGTAGATATCGTTGACGAAGGCAATGAGGTCTGTCTCGCACATCCGCATCTGCATCTGTCCCTTGTCAATCTTGCGCAAGTCCATCATCTGGTTGATGAGTCCGAGAATGCGCTGTGCGTTGCGGCGCATCGTCTCGTAGATGCCGCGTCGGTGCGGGTCATCGTCCTGCTTGATGAGCGAGAGCAGGGGGGTGAGGATGAGCGTCATGGGTGTGCGTATCTCATGGCTGATGTTCATGAAGAAGCGCAGCTTGGCATCGGCCATCTGCTCGGCGTGGATGTGTTCCTGGAGGCGCAGACGATCCTGCTCCTTGCGGCGGCGGTAAAGATGGAGGATCCATACAGCGAGCACGGCCAGCAGGAGGTAGGCAATCCACGCCCACAGGGAGGCGTACCAGGACGTGTGGATCTTGACGGTGAACTCGCGGATGTCAGTCTCCTGCTGATTGTTGATGGCTTTCACCTGGAAGTGGTATGTACCTGGTGCCATAGCGTTGAAGGTTACATCGTTGACCCCTTTCTGGAGACGGATCCACTCGTCGTTATTGATGCGATAGAGATAGGTGATGTGCTCGGGATTGTCGTAGGTGAAGGTGGAGAGATGAATGGTGAAGGTGTTGTCGCTGCTGCTGAGGTCGAAGCGGCGAGCGTTGATGACCGTGGTGTCGGTGACGGTGTAAATGCCCGACTTGACCCCTGGTGTGACGGGGGTGTGGCGCAGCAGGAGTTCGGTGAGATAGACGTTGGCTTTCCAGGTGAGGGGCTTCACCTCGGCGGGATTGAACCAGGTGACGCCACCTGTGCCGCCGAAGAGCAGTGACCCGTGTTCGCTGATACTCACGGCTCCGTCGGAGAACTCGCTGCCCTGCAAGCCGTTATCGACATAATAGTTGGCAATGGTGCTTTTTGTGGGGTTGAAGCAGCAGAGGCCGTGGTCGGTGCCAATCCAGAGGTTGCCCTGTCGGTCGCCAATGATGGAGGCGATACCGTCGTCGGGCAGGCCGTCGCGTGTGGTGTATTGACGAGTCTCATGGGTGCGGAGGTCGTAGCAAAAGAGGCCGTCGTTTGTGGCGAGCCACAGACAATCGCGGCTGTCAATATACAACTGACGCATGAAGGTGCCACGGTATTGGCAGTTGCTTCCGAGGGTGTTCACCCAACTGTCCGCCGCCATATCGTAGCAGCAGAGTCCTACGGAAGAGGCGACGAAGAGCCGCTTGCCGTCGGGCGAGAGGCAGAGGTTGGTGAGGTAGTTGTTAGGCAGGCTGTTCACGGTGCTGTCCAGGTCGGCTCTGTCGTGAACGCGGAAATTGGTCTGTTTGCCGCTGAAGATGTTGTAGCGGATGAGTCCGTTGCCCATCGTCGCTATCCAGACATCACCCTCTTTGTTGGCCTCAAACCCGAAGATGTTGGCACTGCTGCTCAATCCCAGCTGCGCGGCGTGCCATTGTCCCGTCGAGGGTTCTATCCAACCGCATCCCTCGCCGTATGACCCCAGCCAAATATTTCCCTTGGCATCCTCTATCATATCGAGGATGGTGGAGGGACAGTCGGTAAAATGTCTGGTGCGCTTGATGTCCTCCTTGTCCACGAGATAGAGTCCGTCCTTATCGGTGCCCAGCCAAATGCGTCCGTGGCTGTCGATGAGTGTGCTGGTGACGCAGTTGGACCCGATCACGTTGCGTTCGCCGAGCCGGTAGCCGAGGTAGCCGAAATCCATCTTGGCCTGTGGCTGCATGAAGATGCCTTTTTGGAGCAGGCAGATCCAGATGTTGCCGTTGCGGTCTTCAAGAATCGAGAATGCCTTGCTCTTGCCCAAATCAAAGTCGCGGCTGAAGAAGGGGGCATCAACCAAGGTGTCTGCTTGCGGGTCGTAGAGCTTGACGCCGCGTCCGTCGCAGCCGAGAAGCAGGCGACCGTCGCGACTGGGACAGAGTGTGATGACGGGCAGCCCCGCCGTTTTCTCGATGAAATGGAAGCTACGGCTCGAATCCTTATAGACGTAGATGCCCTTGCCATGTACCACGGCGTAGATGTTGCCTTTGTAATCCTGACGGATCTCGAAGAGCTTGGACCGCGTGTCCTCGCTGGTGAAATAGGACGTGCGCCGATCTCCCTCGCAGAGCATCAGGCCGTCGGACTCGGTGACGATCCAGTAGCGTCCCCTCGAATCCTCGAGGAGGAAACGGACGTAGTAACATTCGGACGTGAGATCCCAGTCGGGTGAACCCGTGAGCGAGTTTTCGTCGAGACGGATGATACCATAGCCGGAGGTGCAGGCCAGCAGCTCGCCGCGGCTGCTCTCCATTATATAATTAATATAGGTGGTGATAGGCGTGTCGTCGCTACTCGTGAGGCTGAAGTCGCGGAAGTGGGCTCCGTCGTAGGCTTGGATGCTTTTGTTTGTACCTACTATGATGGTGCCATTGTGGCTCTGTGTGATGCAGTTGATATAGTTGGTGCGTAGCCCTGTTGTCTCATCTCCTTTTTTGAAAATTTGGAACTGATAGCCGTCATAACGGTTGAGGCCATTGTGCGTAGCCACCCAAATGAATCCGTCGCGATCCTGGAAAACCTGCACGGCTTGGTTGCTCGACAATTGGTTGTCGGTGTTGAAAGATTTGCCCATCTGCGCCCATAGATGTGCAAAATTTAAAAAAAAGAACAAAAAAAGGCAGAAAAAACGCCTCATAAGTTTGTCATTTGTTACAAAAGCTTTGCAAAGGTAGTGTAATTTTAGGTTACATCCAAAAGAAAGTAACAAAATTAAAAAATTATGTTACATTATTCGATTGCGTATATTATAAATATACATTATCTTTGCGGACATAAAATGATTATCATCATTTATTATTGACATGAAAAAGATCCTTTTTTTGATTCTTCTATGCCTGCCTATGATTTCCTTTGCTCAACCAGCAGGCGGTTTTGGCGGCTTTCAGGTTCCGCAGGCCAACCTTGAGACATCTGCTGTGTGGAAAGATGTCAACTATGCCGGCGATGACCAAGCCTTCCACACTTGTGACATCTATCTGCCCAAGCAAGTGAAGGACGCTTATCCCGTAGTGATCCATATCTATGGCAGCGCGTGGTTTAGCAACAGCAGCAAAGGCATGGCCGACCTCGGCACAATCGTCAAGGCATTGCTCGATGCGGGCTATGCAGTCGTTTGCCCCAACCATCGCTCCAGTGCTGATGCCAAATGGCCTGCACAAATCCATGACATCCGCGCTGTGATCCGCTTCGTTCGCGGCGATGCTTCGAAGTATAAGTTCGATCCCTCTTTCATTGCCACCAGCGGTTTCTCATCAGGCGGTCATCTCGCCTCAACAGCTGCCACCACCAGCGGCACCAAAGAAGCTACCGTGGGCTCTGTCACTATCGACCTTGAAGGCTCCGTCGGAAATCACACCGATCAAAGCAGTGCCGTCAATGCAGCTTGCGATTGGTCTGGACCTATTGACCTCACAGCCATGAACTGTGGCGATCATATCACTATGGGCGAAAAAAGTCCAGAGGATGTGCTCCTCGACTCCAAGCTGGATAAGGAACCCGACAAATATCGCAGCCTGAGTGCGAGCACCTATATCGACCCAACTGATCCTCCTGTCATCATCTTCCACGGCGAGAAAGATAATGTCGTGCCCTGCTGCCAAGGCAAGAAGTTCTACGAGCTGCTGCAAGCCAACGGCATCAAGAGCGAAGCGACTTTTGTCCCTGAAGGTGGTCATGGAATGGGAATGTATTCCGCAGAGAACCTCCAGAAGATGGTCAACTTCCTGAATGAAGTAAGGAATGTTAAGCCTTGAATACCCTAACAAACACATCAAAATCCTACGACTATGAATAGATTCCTCCTTGTCCTTTTCGTTGCGATTTTCTCGCAACCTTCACTCGCTGCTGTCGATCCTGATTTCTACATCTTCCTCTGCTTTGGACAGTCGAACATGGAAGGCGCAGCTCGCCCCGAGGCACAGGATCTCGTGAGCCCAGGCCCGCGCTTTCTGCTCATGCCAGCTGTCGATGATCCTCAGCGCGGACGAAAAATGGGCGAATGGTGTGAAGCCACACCGCCGCTTTGTCGCCCCAACACAGGTCTGACACCTGCCGACTGGTTTGGTCGCACGCTCGTCAACTCTCTCCCCGAGAACATTCGCATCGGGGTCATCCACGTTGCTATCGGCGGTATCGACATCAAAGGTTTTCTTCCCGATAGCATTGCCGCCTACGTCAAGAAAGCACCCAGCTGGATGAAAGGTATGCTCGAAGCTTATGACAACAACCCCTACCAGCGTCTCGTCACTTTGGCGAAGAAAGCACAGCAGGACGGCGTCATCAAGGGAGTTCTCATGCATCAAGGCGAGACCAACACGGGCGACCCCAAGTGGGCTGGTATGGTTCAGCAGGTCTATGACAACCTCCTCGGCGACCTGCAACTCAAGCCCGAAGAGGTGAACCTCTACGTCGGTAACATCGTTCAGGCTGGTGGACAGGGCGTTTGTATCGGATGCAAGAAGCAGATCGACGAACTGCCACAAACCATCCACACGTGTCAGGTTATCTCCAGCGACGACTGCACCAACGGTCCCGACCGCCTGCACTTCGATGCTGCCGGCTACCGTGAGCTCGGGTGCCGCTACGGTGAAGCCGTGGCTCGTTTCCTCGGCTACGAACCCGTGCGTCCGCAGGTCGAGCTGCCCCAGAAGATTGAAGTTCCGGCAGATGCTTTCATCCCAGAGACTACAATTCCCGGCAGCGACTTCCCTAAGGTTGATAGCCAGCGTCGGGCCTACTTCCGCGTGCAGGCTCCCGAGGCTCGCAAGGTTGTCCTCGACATCTGTGGCAAGAAATACGACATGCAACCTGATGGACAGGGTGCATGGATGGCAGTCACGGATCCGCTCGTCGTGGGATTCCATTACTATTTCATCAATATCGGGGGGCAGAACTTCATCGATCCCTCCACGGAGACCTTCTTCGGCTGCAACCGCGAGGCAGGCGGCATCGAGATACCCGAAGGATCCGAGGGCGACTACTACCGTCCTCAACAGGGCGTGCCTCACGGACAGGTGCGCAGCATCTACTATTATGCACAATCTACTGCCGAGTGGCGTCACGCCCTCGTCTATACGCCAGCCGACTACGACTCACGCAAGAGCATCAAGCGTCGCTATCCCGTCCTTTACCTCCAGCATGGTATGGGTGAGGATGAGACTGGATGGTCTAAGCAAGGCCACATGCAACACATCATGGACAACCTGATCGCCAGCGGTGAGGCTGTGCCGATGATTGTTGTCATGGAGAGCGGCGACATCAAGGCTCCCTTCGGCCACGGACAGACCTTCGAGAGCTACGGAGCATCGTTCTACAAGGTGATGATCAATGACCTCATTCCTTATATCGATGCCAACTTCCGCACGCTCACCGACCGTGACAACCGTGCTATGGCCGGCCTCTCATGGGGTGGTCACCAGACCTTCGATCTCGTCCTAAAAAATATGGATAAGTTCGCCTGGATGGGTGCTTTCAGTGGAGCCATCTTCAATCTCGACGTTAAGACCGCCTACGATGGTGTCTTTACACGTCCCGACGAGTTCAACAAGAAAATTCACTATCTCTACGTGAGTGCAGGCAGCGAAGAGAACTTCGGCACCGAGGCACTTGCCAAGAACCTCCGCGATGCGGGCATCAAGATCGATCTGTACATCTCGCCCGGCACACATCACGAATGGCTCACTTGGCGTCGCTGTTTCCGCTACTTCCTACCCCACATTTTCCGTCCATAGTACTCACACCTGAGTCAATAAAATGTTACAGGGGAGAAGCCTTTCAGCTTCTTCCCTGTAATGTTTTTGTTCTTTGGAAGAGGGCATGAATGTGCTGTTGGAAGTCGAAGAGGGGGAGGCTGAGGGTGAGCCAGTAGCCAGGCTTCCAACGGTAGCGAAGGGGCAGTCGGGAGGGACGGAAGGTGTGGAGGATGGTGGTGAAACGCTGGCGCAGAGAAGTGATTTCGCTGGGAGTGAGTTCGTCGGCGTGGCTGAGGTAGAGGCGGTAGCAGGCGATGAAAGTCATCCAACGGTTCCCCTCGAAGCGACGCATGACCTTGGGACGAATGTTCTCCTTTTTCAGTGCAAAGAGCAGGGATAGGTTCGCTTCCATGAAGTCGAAGCGATGGATATTGAAGGAGGTGGTCATGGACTTCTCGTGCTGACGGTAGAAATAGATGCCCTGACAGGCGCGCACTTCACGACTGTGGAGGTAGTGTAGGCGCGAGCTGTTGTCATCACTGTAGAGCCGAGTGGCTGTATCGAACGGAATCTGGCGATGGAGCGATGTGCGAACGACGTAAAGTCCGTGGAGCTTCCAACCATCTAAACAGAGCTCAAAAGCCTCTTCACCAGAGAGACCGCCGTCGCTGTTCAGACCTGCGGGCATCGGCCATTCCTCCTCATGTCCGTCGGGATAAATGCGGCGAAGGTGGAAAACGACGCAGTCTGTGCGAGGGTGATGGCAGAACACTTCAAGCGCGCGCTGGAGCGCATCGGGAGAAAGCCAGTCATCGGCATCGACCATGCAGACGTAGGGTGCAGTGACATGTTGGAGGGCGAGGTTGCGTGCTACGGCCTGACCACTGTTGACAGGTGTCTGAAAAACCTTGATACGCGTGTCGCGGGCTGCGCTATGCTGGAGAAGTGAGAAGGTGTCATCAGTGGAGCAGTCATCCACGCAGAGAAGCTCCACATCGTTGAGCGTCTGGCTGCACAGCGAACGGAGGCAGTCGGGGAGCGTGGAGGCCGCATTATAGGCTGCTATGAGGACTGCTATCTGCGCCATGAACGTATTTTCTGGGAGAAACGTCGCACGATGTCCGATTCACGCTGGAGAACAACGACGCTGTAGGCTGTCGAGAGTGTAAGCAGGATGAAGCCTGCGACATATTTCCAAAGCGGAGGCAATAGAAGGCAGACCGCTACGCTGAGGCCAAGGAGCATCATCTGCTGGAGCGTCAGGCGTAGGGTAGAGTGCTCGATGAGGAAATGGTAGCGCCGATGGTAGCAGATCCCTACGAGGAGGACGTCGAAGAGGGCTGAGAGCGAGAGCCCAATGCCAATTCCAGCCAAGTGCCACTGCAAGTAGCAGAGGATGATGGCAGAGAGTGAGAAGATATCATAGATGATCTCCATCGCCATATAGACTTTTGATTCTCCGCGTGCCAAGGCGGTGTAAGCTACAGGCACTGAGATACATCGGAAAAACATATAGAAGACAGCACAGACGGTCATCTCGACAGCGGGCAGGAACTCCTCGGTGTAGAGAACGCGAAGGATGATGGGCATCATGACGATGAGGGCAATGAGCATCGGAGAGAGCAGGATCATGCAGGCGCGTATCTGGCGGTTGATCGTGATGTTGCAGCGGTCGCTGTCGTGGTTGACACTGGAGAGACGAGGGAAATAGTCGGATTCCAGTGCTGTGAAGATGACTCCAGCGTATGTGACCATTATCGTGTAGCCTACACGATAGTAGCCCAGCGTGGTTTCGGAACTATGCTCCTTCAAGAATGTCTGCAACACCACTGCCATACCAGCTCCAGCGATGCCCGTGAGAACGTAGGGAATGCCCACGCGCAATAATGGTAAACCTTTGCGGAACACTTCAATGGATGTAGGGGCTACGCGCCACGGATAGAGGGGTAGGGTGAAGGCCAGATGAACGGCCAGTGTGGCAGCCGCACAGCAGTCGAGTGACAGGATGATGCCCTGCAGGCCCAGTGCCCAAAAGAAGGGTACGGTGAGGCAGAAGATGAGCACGGCACCAAGCAACGAGATGGAGGCTACGCGCTTGAGACGACGCAGACCTTTGAGGATGGAAATCTCGCCTCCCGTCAGGATAGTGCAAGCCACCATCGGAGCCAGCAACACCACATCGCGGGCGTGATTCACCTCGAAGAGGCTGAGGCCGAACATCGCCGCAACACAAATCAGGCAGGCAAACAAGGCCGACCACAAGCACCATGTGCGGACTATTTTAATAAAGGAACGTATGCGCGCGAAATCATCCTCCTCAAAAAGTTCTGAAATATGTTGAACCGTGGAGATGGGAATGCCGAAGTTGGAACAGCTGTTGACAAAATCCGACACGCTGATGTAGAATCCCATCAATCCGATGCCTGCGGCTCCAAGCAGCTTCGATGCGAGTTTGTTGCGGATGATGCCAATGAGGATGTTGATGCCCTGCACACCACCAAAGACCCCCGTGTATTTGAGCACGTGATCCAATGAGGCGTCTTGATGTTTGGCAGGTTCTGACATCTTTTTTCAATAAATAACGTACAATGATGATGTTTATTGTGAGAATTGCGTATCTTTGCAGCAAAATTTTAGAAAAATATTAAAAACATCATCAATTACTGTATAAAATGGCAGGATATTTAGTTGACGATACGCGCAAAGTGACTACGCATCGCCTCTATGAAATGAAGCAGAGCGGCAAGAAAATCGCTATGCTTACGTCGTATGATTATTCGATGGCCCGTATTGTTGACGGAGCTGGAGTAGATGTCATTCTCGTCGGAGACAGTGCATCAAACACGATGGCCGGTAATGTCACGACGCTTCCCATCACGCTGGATCAGATGATTTACCACGCCCGCAGCGTCGTTCGCGGTGTGACACGTGCCTTGGTAGTGTGTGATATGCCTTTCGGAACGTATCAGGTTGATCCACAAGATGCTGTGCGCAACGCCGTCCGCATCATGCAGGAGACGGGCTGCGATGCTCTGAAGCTCGAAGGTGGTGTGGAGATCTTGCCCGCCATCAAACTCATTCTCGAAGCGGGTATTCCTGTATGCGGACATCTTGGTCTAACTCCTCAGAGTATCAATAAGTTCGGTACGTATGCTGTCCGTGCAAAGGAAGATTCTGAGGCAAACAAACTGCGCTCTGATGCTTTGGCATTGTCAGAGGTTGGATGCTTCGCCATTGTGTTGGAAAAGATTCCCGCCAAGCTGGCCACTGAAGTCACACAGAGCGTGCCAGTGCCCATCATTGGTATTGGCGCTGGTGGCGGTTGCGATGGTCAAGTGCTGGTCGTCCACGATATGCTGGGCATGAACAATGGTTTTTCGCCTAAGTTCCTGCGTCGCTACGCAGACCTCCATTCGGTCATCACAGATGCTGTTGGCCAGTATGTGACAGATGTCAAGAACTGCGAGTTTCCGAACGAAAACGAGCAGTATTGAAACAAATTTATTATTATTTGATACATTTCTAGCGGTACACAGTGATGTGTGCTGCTTTTTTATGTTTCATAACATATTTTTGAAAAAGTCTTATAAAAAATGTGTCACGATGAGAATATTATTGTAACTTTGACACCAATTAGGACTTATTATGGTCTAAACTGACCCTTCTTAGAAGGATATTCTATGTCGTAACCGAAAAGAAATCAAGTAATCAACTATTAATAACAACATGCAAAACAGTATTCTTAAGCGAAGACTTGCAAAAGGTGCAAGCTACGCGTGTGCTGCTCTTTTGCTCTTAGGCGGGAGTGCGGGATTCTCGTCGTGTGAGGATAATCTCCTCACAGGCACCCCTACCTGGCTTGGCAGCAGCATCTACGAAGAGCTGGAGAGCCGAGGTTCGTTCACGCAGACATTGGCTCTAATCAACGACCCCGACCTGTCGGAGACCAACTATCCCGACCTTTTACGCCGGTCGGGTAGTATGACCCTCTTTGTGGCCGATGACGCGGCGTGGAATCGTTATCTCGCTCAGCGCGGTTTATCTTCTGTCAGTCAGTTGTCTAAGTCGGAGAAAAAGAACCTCCTGAAGGCAGCTATGATCAACAACGCCTACTTGATTGAGTTGCTCAGCAACACGCCGGGTGATCCTCCCACAGAGGGAGCCTGCATCCGCCGCTCCTCACGTGCTGATGTGACAGACTCCGTGCTCGTGATGTACAACAAGGATTTCCCCGAGCTCAACCCCAACCGCATCGATGCCGATGGTAACCAGACTGACTTTTGGGCTGTCGTCCGCAACCGTCCCGCCATCAAAGTCATCGACCGCTACATTCAGGACGGCAGCTACTCTGACGATGCGAAGCCTATGGTTCATTTCTTGCCTAAGTATTTGTCGCAGAACAATATCACAGGTGAAGACCTGGAGCTGCTGACCAATGGCAAGATCAAGAATCAGGCTGGTAGCACAGAGCGCAGCTACGTGAACGGTCTGCCCATTGCCATGAATGATGGCAGATGGCCCGAGAAGGATGTGGAAACCGATGGCTCAGCCAAGAAGTTCTTGCAGGACATCACCTGCCAGAACGGTTATATCCACGTGCTCGAAGAGGTTCCTGAGCAGCTCAGCAGTATGGCTAACATCATTCACTCGAAGCCTCAGTTCAGCATCTTCAGTGAACTGCTTGACCGCTATAGCTATCCTTACTTCCTGACCGTTCAGGAGCAGGACGGCCATCGTGACTCGCTGTTCACGAAGCGTTACTTTAACACCTCTGGTAATCATGCACTGAAGACCGTCATCGAGACGGAGCGTGCCGTCAACGGAATCTCCTTCGACCCAGGATGGAACACCTATGTGCTCTACACCAGCGGTAACCGCTACACGATGGCTGAAGACGCAGCTGCTATGATGGTGCCGACCAACGACCAGATGCAGGCTTATCTGCACGGCGCAGGCTCTGCCATCGGCTCCAAGTACGGTTACGATTGGAAGAACGTTCCAGACAATGTTGTCCTCGACTTCATTAACAACTGTATGCAGGTGAGCTTCCGCAACACCGTTCCCAGCAAATTCCGTTCCGTCAAGAATACGGCAGCTGACGAGATGGGAATGACCACGGCAGATGTTGACAGCTGTTTCATGGCGTGCAACGGTGTCGTCTATCAATTAAATAAGGTGTTCGTTGCTCCTGAGCATCAGTCGGTGTTCTTCCCCTGTATCCTTCGTTCTGACGAAGACCTCAACACCATCTACACGACCATCGCCGATAAGCGCTATGAGAACCACGCCATTTGGACGGTGTCTGGAGAGTATAACTCTTATGTGAACTCCATGAGCAGCTCATACAGTTTCCTTATCCCACGCGATGATGTGAAGACCAAGGTACAAGAAATCTCCGAGAAGCCCTTCTTTGAATACATCGATCCCTATTCGTTTACGACCTCCACGCACGTTGGTTATCGCTTTTACGTCGATCCCACTCAGACGAAGTTCCCCGTCAGTGCTATCGCGTTCGAACTGGATTCTCTCGGCAACATCTCCAACAAGAAAGCCCCCAACTCCTACCAGCTCTCCAACGACCCAGGTCTGAAGATTGTCAACAATCGTCTGCGTGACATCCTCGATAACATCATCGTTGTTCATGGCCAGCGTGGTGCTCAGACCTTCCATGAGGGGCAAGAGATCTACCTCAACAAGGCCGGCGGCCCCGTGAAGGTGCAATTTACCGGCGGCAAGGTGAGTGGTATCGCAGGTTCGCGTCAGGCAGAGATGGGTGTTTATATTCCCGTTGATCCTGAATACACCTTTGACCAGACCTTGCAGGGTAATGGTGTCGCCTATCTGCTTGACTCCATCCCGCAGAGCACGCTGACCAGTCCATTCAAGGTGATGACCGACACGACGAACCATCCTGAGTTCAAGGAGTTCGCCCGCCTGCTGCGCACCAGCTCCTTCGTGACACAGCCCGGTTCGCTCTATGAGGGTCATTCTACCATCGACCAGGCCATCACGCTGATGAATAACTACCACTACACGGCTTTCATTCCTCAGAACGAGGCCATCACCCGTTTGGTGGAATCAGGCAAGCTGCCCACTGTGGATCAGTCTGACGAATGGGCTGACTTCCGTGAGGCACTCAGCATCTATGCTACTGAGCATCAGGCTGACCTGACCGACGAGGAGAATGCCGTTATCGACTCCCTCACCGATATGGCCAAGGCTTACGAGGCTCGTATCCAGGATGTCATCGACAACTTCGTGCGCTACCACATTCAGGACGGATCCGTCTATCTCGGCGGTGCAGACTCCACGGGTGTCTATGAGACTCAGGTGCTCGACACTGCAATGAACCGTTTCCGTCGCCTCGAAGTGTCGAACTATCAGAAAGTGATGCGGGTCACTGATCTCACGGGACAGACCGCCAACGTCATCAATGGCGATGACAGCAATCTCATGGGCCGTCAGTATTTCTTCACCACCGACAAGCTCATCTACAGCTCTGCCTACGCCGTCGTCCATTTGATCGACCGCGTCCTTTCCTACGGCGATGAGCAGTTCCTCCCCGAGGGCTTCCCCAAGCCTGATTATCCCGAATGGTTACCCAAGCCCTCACTTAATAAGCCCAGAAGAAGATGAAAACGCTCAGATATTATATTACCGCAAGCCTGATGCTGGTGTCAACACTGGCTATGGCTCAGATCTCACGTATCAGTGGTACGGTCAGCGATGACTTCGACGTACTGCCTGGCGTGAATGTGGTCGAGATTGACGCATCGAATCGTATGGTCAATGCGACCGTGACCGATATGAACGGTAACTTCGTTCTGCCCATCAAGAGTGCCAAGAATAAAGTGAAGTTCAGTTTTATGGGCTATAAGACACAGGTCTTACCCATCAACAAGTCCGTCATCAAGCTTACCATGGAAGAGAACACCAAGATGATGAAGGAAGTCGTCAAGGTGGCTGACAAGAAGCTGAAAACCTCAGGTCTGGCTATCCCCGAGCGAGAAGTCAGCTTCTCGGCACAGGGCATCTCTGCCAAGGAATTCGAGGGACTCGGCATCACCTCCGTCGATGAAGCCCTGCAGGGACGTATTGCCGGTCTGGATATCGTCGCCAACTCCGGTGACCTCGGTGCCGGCACGAGTATGCGTCTGCGCGGTGCTTCTACCGTTTCTACGCTCACCAGTAATGAACCGCTCATCGTTGTTAATGGCAACGTCTGGAACGTTGACCTCTCTGACTTCGATACCGCTACGGCCAACGACGAGAAGTTTGCACAGCTTCTCAATGTGAACACTGAGGATATCGAGGATATCAAGGTGCTCAAGGATGCTGCCGCGACGGCCATCTGGGGTTCTCAGGGTGCTAATGGTGTCATAGAGATCACCACAAAGCGCGGTAGCCGCGGTGCGCCGCAGGTGACTTACTCCGTCAAACTGACTATGACCCATCAGCCAAAGGGCATCTCATTGCTCAATGGTGACCAATACACTATGCTATTGAAGGAAGAGTACTTCAATCCCGAGCAGCGTACGTTCATCGGCGGTGTGCAGGAGTTGAACTACAACGAGAACGACTCTGAGTTCCTTATGTTCAATAAGAACACCGACTGGGTTGATCTCGTCAGCAAGAATGGTCTTCGTCAGAACCACTACATCAGCGTTTCCGGTGGCGACGAGAAGACCCTGTTCCGCATCTCCGGCGGTTACGACCATGAGACAGGTACCATCATCAAGCAGAAGCTCAACCGCTTCTCTACACGTATGGCCCTTGACTACTATGTCAACGACCGCATCAAGATCATGTCCAACTTCTCGTTGACTTACACTAAGAACAACCGTAACTACGACGGCCTGTTGGGTATCGCTTACACCAAGATGCCTAACCTTTCGCCCTATCGCTACGAGCGCGACGAGAACGGCAACGAGTACAACACTGGCGAGTACTACATTGTTCCGCAGTATGCCTTCACTAACCACGGTCAGCTCTCTGCCGATGACAGCAACAAATTCAACGACCAGCGCAATTCTCATAACCCGCTGGCCAGTGCAGACTTTGCCAAGAATACACAGACAACCTACGACATCTCGCCTGAGTTGGAGCTTGAATACAAGCTGCTCGGTCTCGACGATGAGCACCATCAGCTACGCTACAACGGCCGCGTTGTCATGAACGTCTATAACGACTACACTGACCAAAGTTTTCCCCGTTCGCTGCTCAGCACCAGCTATTACAACACAGGAACGGCCTACAGCTATAGTCGCAAGAACCTGGCTTTCACGACCACGCACACCTTGACTTTCCAGCCGCACTTCAAGAACGAAGACCACTACATGCAGATGCTCGGACGATTCCAGCTCGTCAGCGGTAGCTCCAGCAGCCAGAGCACTGACGTCAATCGTCTGCCCAACCGTCTGGAATCCGTCACCTCGGGTGCTCACGTCACAGGCATGGGCAGCGGCTTCAGTGAGTGGCGTTCGCTCTACTACACTTTCTCCACGCACTACTCTTACAAGAAGCGCTACGTTCTGGCTTACTCCATGCGTGTCGATGCCACGACGAAGTTCGGTCCCCGCAGCCGTTGGGGTGTCTTCCCCGCTGTATCTGCCAAGTGGCTGATCATCGAGGAGCCTTGGATGCACGTCGTGCGCGAGAAGGCCAAGATGAACCAGCTGGCTATCCGTCCAGGTTGGGGCCGCGTAGGTAACCCACCGACTGCTGACTATCTCTATATGAATATGTATTCCCCAGGTTCCACTTATCTGAATGTCCGTTCGATGAATCCCAGCGGTCTGAAACTGACAGACTTCCGTTGGGAGAACATCTACACTTGGAACCTTGGTATCGACCTTGGCTTCTTCGACGATCGTCTGAAGGTTGTCGTGGATCTTTATCAGCGCACCACGAAAGATATGTTGATGGCTAATGCCGGTATTCCGACATCCAACGGTTGGGGTAGCCTCGCCTACAAGAATGTCGGTGACATGAAGAACCAGGGTTGGGAAGTGCAGATCAATGGCGACCGCCTCCTCAAGAAGGGAAAGTTCTCTGCTGACCTCTATGTCAACTTCGCCAACAACCGCAACGTCATCACCAAGATGGACCCCCTTATCCTCAAGTCGCTGAACATCGACTGGACAGAGGGCAACCGCAGCGTGCTCCAGCGCGTGCAGGTCAACAACCCGTTCGGTTCCATCTACGGCTTCCGCAGCAAGGGCGTGTACCAATATAATTTTAATACCGCGCGTGACCTCGCTCGTGCTGATCGTGCCAATGGCACCAATGTCCTCCAAGAGTACATCGACGCTGGACGCACATACCCCATCGCTATCGGCGAGAGCGGCGAATACGTCAAGGATGCCAAGGGCGATCCCGTGCAGATGCGTTTCTGCTACAAGACGGAAACCAACTCCGGCTACTATTTCAAAGGCGGCGATGCTATCTATGAGGATATCAACCACGATGGTAACATCAACCAGCTCGACCTCGTCTATCTCGGCAACTCACTGCCGCGCCTCACGGGTGGTTTCGGTTTCACGCTCCACTACGACCGTTGGGCTCTCCGTGCCAACTTCAACTATCGTATCGACTACGATATCTTGAATATGGCCCGTCTGGATATGGAAGCCATGGTGAGCAACAACAACCAGAGCCAGGCTGTAAACTACCGCTGGCGTAAGGAAGGCGATCAGACTTCTATTCCACGCGCCATGTACGGTAGCAGTTCCAACTACAACACGCTCATCAGCGACCGCTTCGTCGAGGATGGCACGTTCCTCCGCCTGAACTATTTGCAGCTGAACTACAGCTTCGATCCAAAGAAGTTGAAGAACTGGCACATGAAGACCCTGAACTTCTACGCCAGTGCCAACAACTTATTCTGCCTGACAAAGTATTCCGGTGTTGACCCGGAAATCGGTTATGGAGGTTACGGTGTTACTACCGATAATTCCAAGACCCCGCGTTCCAAGTCATATACTATAGGTCTCACCATTGGTTTCTAAACAAGCAATACATTCATCATGAAAACGTTTAACTATATCATAAAAAGCGGCGCAATGCTGGCTCTGCTGTGCCTTGTGCTGACTGGATGCGGAGACTTTTTGGAAATCACGCCGCGCGACCAGGTCACGGAGGACAATTTCTGGAACGAGAAAGCCGACATCGACCAGATGGTAGCTGGGTGCTACGCTTCCATGCAAGCGGATGCCTTCATCCGTCGTTGCATCGTCTGGGGTGAGCTCCGCAGCGATAATATCTACCCGGGTGCTAATGCTCAGAATAACGAGAACATCTATCAGGCACTCCGCGAGAACCTGCTCACGACGAACGAATACGCCAACTGGGCTTCGTTCTATGCCGTCATCAACAAATGCAACACCATCATCGAGAAGGCTCCCGAGGTCAGCCTCAAGGATCCTTCTTATCGCGCCAGCGACGTGAATGCTACCATCGCTGAGATGACCGCGTTGCGTTCCCTCTGCTACTTCTATCTCATCCGTGCCTTCGATGAGGTTCCTTTCACCCGCGAAGGTGTCGAGCAGGAGAATAAGGTGACTTACCTTCCCGCCAGCTCTTTCGACTACATCCTCGGTGAGATTATCGCCGACCTCGAGAGTGTCAAAGGCTATGCCCTCGAACACTATGCTGCCATCAATTCAAACGATGGTATCGGAGAACGTTACAATAGCAACTGCAACCGCATCACGCGCAGTGCCATCAATGCAATGCTGACTGAGATGTACCTCTGGCAGGGCAACTATGACAAGGCCATTGCGTGTGCCGACGAAGTGCTGGCATCCAAGCGTAAGGACTACGACCGCGAATTCAAGAACCAGACTTCGCTTTCCAACACGGCTCCGCAGTTGGTGGAAGCGCCCCACGGCCTCATCGTACCGCTCTACGTCAACACGCAGGCTAACCCCTCCGTGTCTGCCAACGCCATCTTCGGCACCGGCAACAGCTTCGAGAGCCTCTTCGAGCTGTCTTACAATCCCAACGGAATCGATGATGCAACTTACATCCATAGTTCTGCATTAGGCACGTTGTTCGGCAACAATCTTCCTCAGAATCGAGGAGGCAACAACGGCATCGGCCTGCTGACCGTCAGCCCCACCATCGTGGCTGATGCCCCGACGAACTGGAAGGTGTTCCGTAACCAGTACGATGTCCGTTACTACAACAGCTTGAAGTCTGTCGATGCCAACTATGGCGAAGGCAGCATCCGTAAGCTCGTAGCCAACAACTTCTCATTGCTTGACTTGAGCGGTTCTGTACCTTACAACAACTATTCCGAGAACTCCTTCTCCATCAAGGTGGAAGAGGATCGTAACTGGATCTTCTACCGTCTGACGGACATCATGCTCCTGCAAGCTGAGGCTTATCTGATGAAAGCCACCAATGATGAGAGTGAGGAGAACACGGCGTTGCTCGAGAAGGCTTTTGACCTCATCTATTTGGTGGATCGCCGTTCTATGGTTGACCGCAGCCGCTATCTTTCGGAGAGTTCTCTCGAATCCAAGAATCGCGGACAGCTCATCGAACGTCTCCGTCAGGAGCGCAATGCAGAGTTGATGTTTGAGGGCAAGCGCTGGTTCGACCTTGTGCGCTACTGCCGTCAGGCTGGCAACCTCGACATCATTCAGAGCACTGTCACTGCCAAGATCTCAGGCACTGTTTCCTTCCCCTCCATGGCTCATCTCTTCTGGCCATACCACAAGGAGGAATGTCAGAAGAATCCCAACCTCGTACAGAAATCCATCTACGGCGAGGGCAAACAAACCTTTGAGTTAAATTAAGCGTAATCTTACGACAATGAAAAAGCTATATCAAACAGCTCAAAGCTATGTATTCATAGCCTTAGCGATGCTCACACTCAGCCTCGTATCGTGCTACGATGACGTATCCGGCGACGATCTCTACACCTACAAGGCAGAGATGTTGAGTGACTATATCCGCGATAATGCCGAATACTCGGAATTCGCCAAGATCGTCGCGAAAGCCGGCAAGATGGAATTGTTGTCCACATACGGTCGTTACACCTGCTTCGCCCCCACTAATGAGGCTGTCCAAGAGTATCTTAAGTCCGTTGGCGTAGCATCCGTCGATGCTCTCTCTCCTGAGGACTGCGATACCATCGCCAGCACGCAGATTGTGGATCGCATCTATTCCACGGCAGACCTCATGAGTCTCGTCGGAGGTTTCATCCCCGAAACCAACCTCCTCGGGCGCAACCTCTCCATTGAGCAGCTGCCTGTTATCGAGGACGGCGATACCGTCAACACTACGTTCCGCATCAATCGTTCTGGTCTCGTCATCATTTCCTTGGCCAATGACTCTGTGGAGAACGGTATCGTTCATCCCATCAGCAAGCTCATTCGTTCCTCCAATGAGACACTGCCCACCATCATGAATGAGGACGATGCCATTAGTATCTTCAACACTTGTATTGAACTTACGGGTCTCGAGAACAAGCTGCAGCGCATCCAAGACGTCTCTTACGACCCGAACGACTACGAGTATATGGAAGG
Source organism: uncultured Bacteroidaceae bacterium (assembly GCA_905236985.1). Taxonomy (GTDB): domain Bacteria; phylum Bacteroidota; class Bacteroidia; order Bacteroidales; family Bacteroidaceae; genus Physcousia. The sequence continues at coordinate 122,824 of CAJORF010000123.1, forward strand.
TCTCTACCGCTCACATGAGCATCAGAACTACTGCCATGTGCCAGAGACGCGCAAGTACGGCTACACCGTCTTTGCAGTGCCTGACTCCATCCTCAGCCAGGTCTATAACATCAACAAATGGGAGGATCTCTACGACTACGCTTGCTCCAAGTACCCCGAGGGTGCCGGTGAGTCCTACTACGGCAAGGATCGCGAAGCCCTTAGGGATGAGCGCAACCCGTTGTACAAGCTGATGGCCTACCACATGCTCGACCGCAAAGGCCTCTACAACAAGCTCTACACCAATTGCACTATCTTCCGCAACGAGATCAACCCGACGGAGTGGTACGCTACGATGAACCCGCTTTCGACTTTGAAAGTGGAGTATGTCTATGCAACCAATAAGTTCCGTGGCGACTCACAGATCCGTTCGCTCTACCTCAACCGTATGTACGACCCCGACCGTCCAGGTCTCACCATGCGAGGAGCCATCGTTAGTCCCACTGTCCGCGAGGGCTTGACACAGCAGGCTGTCAACGGTATCTACTATTACATTGACCGCCTCATCGATTACGGTCAGGAGACTCAGGAGAAGGTGTTCAACACCCGCATCCGAATGGACTTCTACGATTTCTGGCCTGAGCTGATGAACAATGACATCCGCACCTCCGAAACGGGTCTGGCTGAGCCCACTAACAGCAAGGAGGCCAGCTGCCGCAACTACATCTTCCCGCACGGCTACTTCGACAATGTCGAGACCAACGAGGACGGTGACTTCATCTACCAAGGCTGCCGCAACTACTATTGGAGCTATGAGGGCGATGAGTTCAACCTCCGTTCCGATGCCAACGTCTATGACATCACCTTCAACCTGCCCTCCGTGCCTACCGGACAGTATCAGATACGTCTCGGCTTCTGTCTGATTCCGACACGAGGCATTGGTCAGTTCTATATCGATGGTATGCCGCAGGGTATTCCTCTCGATATGCGTGGTAACGGCGGTAACTTCTCCGGTGTTTGGGAAAACCGCGTCGGCTGGAAGAGCAACTACACCAACCTCTCAGAAGAAGCCAAGAAGCAGACACGTAAGGACCTCCTTAACCAGGGATGGTTCTATGGCCCCAAGAGCGTGCGCAACATCAGTACCGGTGCCGGCTCCGTCAAGGACGACAACCTGCTGAGCGCGTCCAACTCATCACCCTTCTGTAACAACAACGGCACCGTCCGCCGCCTCATCTATCAGGGGCCGCTCGACGGCAACGTGCAGCACACGATGCGAATCCGTTCCGTTTATGCCGTCGGTGGAGCTGAGCTTATGTTCGACTACCTCGAAATTGTCCCCAAGAGTGTCTATGGCATTGAGGGCGAAGGCAAGGGCGAGGACGACCTTTAATCGCGTATTTCATCTCAAATAAATGATTATTACGTTATGAAGACAAATCAATATATCATTTCAATGGCCTTGGCATTAGCCACGGGAGGTGTCGCGCTGACTGCTTGCTCCGACAAGTGGGATGACCACTATCAGAGCATGCTCGACTCTCCTAACAATGCTCCTTCGCTCTATGAGCAGGTGAAGGCCGACCCCGACTTGAAAGACTTCTTGCGCGTGGTGGATTACGTGGGTTATGATGCCGTGCTTGCATCACCTCAGACACTTACGCTCTGGGCTCCAGTGATCTCTGCATCGCAGGCCGACAGCATCATGCAGCTCTACGACCAGCAGAAACGACTCCTCGTGACCCTGCCTGACGGCTCACAGCGCAACACCAAGGACAAGGACAATACCGCCATTACACAGTTCATGCAGAACCATATTGCCCTCTTCGGACATTCCGTTAACACCAACTATGAGGATAGCATCCGCATGATGAACGGCAAGTATATGGTACTGCGCAGTAATGACCTCAATGGCGTACCTTTCCAGAAGAAGAACATTGTAGCTTCCAATGGCATCATGTACAAACTTGGACAGAAGGAACCCTTCTTCCCCAACCTTCGCGAGGCTTTGTCTCTCGAACAGTCACTTGGTAGCTCAGCAGCCTATTACCGCCAGTTCGATGAATATGAGCTCGACGAGACATCGTCCGTGCAGATGGGGGTCGTGGATGGAGAGATCGTCTATGCTGACTCAGTCACAACACTTAACAACCGCCTCTATCACACGCTTGGCTATATCCAGCGTGAAGACAGTTCCTATCTCTTCCTCGCTCCTACGACAGAGGTCTGGAAGCGTGACTCTGCGAAGTATCACACTTACTTCAACTACATCAACTCGATGGAGAACCGCGACTCCGTGGCTGGACTCAACGCCAGTATGGGTGTCCTCCGCGGTCGTCTTTTCAACCTCAATCTTCAGCACAACGACTATCAGGACTCCATCATTAACACGGCCTACGTTCGTCATTCCGACTACTACGGTCTGAACGTCTTCTACAATCCCAAGAGCTCTTGGAATCCTGAGACGGGTGAGGGCATTCTCGGCGGTCTGCAGCCCCAGAAGTGCTCCAATGGCGTGCTCTACATCGACAATGAAGGTCGTATCGACCCGAAGCTCACCTTCCTGCAGAACCGCTACATTCTGGGTTCCAGCAACCGCTCGCGCACCATACCGCAGCTCATGGTCAATTCCGAGCGTCAGCCGCAGGTGGCTATCTCCACCCATTACTTCAAGGAGTCCGACTTCGTGGAGTACGGCGACACGGTGGTTGACATCACGATGCTCAAAGATAACTTCATCGAGGTTGCCCCCATCTCCTATCAGGGTGTGACCAATCGCAACAGTTCCATCTACTTCACCCTGCCCAACACGGTGTCAGGAATGTACTACAACGTCTATGTGGTCATGGTACCCCTCTTTGTAGCCCTCGACGGCTACACCGAGGATCGCATTCGTCCCACACGCTTCCACGTCTATTACAACGAGCGACTGATGACGCCGCGTACCAACACCTCTCAGACCAACCCCAATGAGGATGCAGAGTTCGACAGTCCCGACCGTGACCGTGCACTCACAGTGCCTGAAGGCGAGACCCACGGCAGCGGCACCAACTTCGAGACTACTGGCGACCAGATCGACCTCATCTGCATCGACAAGGCACGCAAGACAACCGTCTCCGGCTACAACGCCTTCGGCTCCGTTTCAGCCACACAGCGTTACCGCTTGACGACAGACATCCGTGCCTCGCAGCTCAACAACAACACGCACACGAATGTGATGTACATCAATCGTGTGATCTATATCCCGTTCGAGACAGAAGAAGAAGCGAAGAACTTCGATCTTCAATTGTCTGACCTGTCTAACCTTAAAGAATATAAAGAACAATGAGAAAAGTTGGCTTAATTTGTTTCTCCATGTTTCTGGTATTGCCCTTAGCCGTCGTTGCTCAGGATGAACTGATGGAGGAAGACGTCGATACGACAGTTGTCCGTCGCGTCCATAAGGCGGTGAAGAAACAGGAGCCTACACGAGAGATAACGGGACGTGTCGTGAGCCAGCAGAACCACGCGCCCCTCGCGGGTGTGCTTGTTCAATCCATCGCCGGTGAGGGCTACTCAGCTCTGACGGGTGAGGATGGCTCATTCACCATGAAGGTGCCCCTCTACAGCTCTGCCGTAGATGTCACCCTACCAGGATATAATAAGGTACGCGTGGGACTCAACAAGAGTGGCCATTTGCGCGATATCGTCATGCAGAGCGATGCTGCTCGCCCACTCTACGGTGCAGACGACAACATCCTCAACAATGCGCAGGCCAGCGGCTTCGGATTCTCCAATGCTGCTAATATCAGTGCGGAGATCCAGAACAAGCTCGGAGCTGAGGTGCTCGTCAACGAGCGCGGTGGACTCACCGGCCTCGGCAGCTATATGCAGGTCAATGGTGTCAACAGCTACATGACCAATGCTCAGCCCCTCGTGGTCATCGACGGCGTCATCACCGAGATGGAGTACAGCCGTGAGATGATCCACTCTGGATTCTACAATGATGTCCTCTCCAACTTCAATGTCAACGACATAGAGAGCGTCGAGGTCATGCGCAACGGAACGGCTATCTATGGTGCCAAGGGTGCCAATGGCGTCATCATTATCAAGACCAAGCGTTGCACATCCATGGCTACACGCATCGATGCTACGGCCAGCGTTGGCGTCGAGTTGATTCCTCGCCACTACAGCATGTTGTCCGGTCGCGAGTACAAGACCTACGCCAGCGGACTGCTCAGCACCACGGGCACCAAGCTCCAGTCCTTCAAGTTCCTTGACGAGCGTACTTACAATCCGTCTGACCCCTACAACTACAACTACTGGGTCAATAAGTACAACAACGACACCGACTGGACCAAAGAGATCTTCACCCAAGCCATTAGGCAGAACTATGGTTTGAGCGTCCAAGGAGGTGGTGAGGTGGCCAACTATATGCTGTCCATCGGCTACACCCACGCCGGAGAGACCATCAAGGAGGGTAACTACAATCGTCTCAACGTCCGCTTCAATACCGACGTGAAGATCACCGACTGGATTGACTTCCGCTTCGATGCCTCCTTCAGCAACACTACGCGCAAGCTCTACGACACTGGCGCACCTGAGGACTATGACAACAGCACCATCACGTCGCTCAACTTCCTCTCCTACGCCAAGTCTCCTATGCTCAGCCCTTACAGCTTTGTGGCCAGCACCACAGGCCCTGGTGTTCTCAATGAGAACCACCTTGACATCGAGGACGAGGACTATCTGGCTGAGGTCAGCCAGCTCCGCGGTGCCAACTATGAGTTGGCCAATCCGCGTGCCATCCTCGAGTATGGTACGGCTCAGAATAAGAACTATTTCGACAATTCCTACCTGAATCTCAGCATCACACCTTCTTGGCATCCCAACAAGCACCTGAAGTTCAGCTCGCTCTTCAGCTATTCTCTCGTCAACACCAACGAGAAACGTTACATCCCGATGAATGGTGTGCCTAAGTTCTGGGTCGCCAGTTTCCATCAGTTCATGGACAACATGATTGGATCGCTCTACAGCAAACAGAACGACCTTCTCAGCGACACCAAGGTGGAATGGAAGAACAGCTATGGCGCTCACAGTATCGACCTCACTGGAGGCTTCCGCTTCATCAACCAGAGTTATTCCGCTACGCGCCAGACGGGTTATAACACAGGTAACGACAAGACCCCGCTCATCTCCAGCACCGACCAGAAGCAGATTGGCGGTAGCATCGAGAACTGGGCGACCTTCTCATGGTATGCTCAGGCTCGCTACAACTACGCCAACCGCTACTACCTTCAGGCAGATGCTTCAATGGAGACCAACTCACAGTTCGGTCGCGATGCCAAAGGTGGTGTCAAGCTCGCTGGCGTTGTCTGGGGCATCTTCCCCAGCATTCAGGCTGGTTGGATCATGTCCAATGAGAAATGGTTCGATGTCAAGGGCTTCGACTACTTGAAGCTCACGGCTGGCTTCGGCACCAGTGGTAACGATGCACTGCCATACGATGCCTCCCACAGCTATTTCAAGAGCACCATCTACCAGGGTCAGGTGCCAGGCTTGAGCCTTGAGAACATCGGTAACACCGAGCTACAGTGGGAGACCACTCGTCGCTTCAATGCCGGACTCGAAGCACGCTTCCTCAACAACCGCCTCGGCCTCGGTGTCAACTTCTACAAGAGCTGGACCGACAACCTCCTCACCCTGCGTGCCCTCAACTTCCTGACGGGTATCGAGCAGAACTGGAGCAATGGCGGCAGCCTCGAGAACATGGGCTTCGATGTCAACCTCACTGGTCACATCATCTCTGGCAACAAGTGGAACTGGAGCCTCGGCGCAAGCCTTGGTCACTACAAGAACCAGCTCACCGAGCTGCCCGATGGCGCACTCTACGATGACAACCAAGTCCTCGGAGCCACCATCCGCAGCCAAGTCGGACGTTCCATTAACAGCTTCTTCGGCCTGCAGACCGAGAAGACACAGAACGGAACCATCGTCTATGCCACCTCTGAGGAGGCCGCAGCCGACGGACTCTACCGCCTGCGCGCTGACGGTGTTACCAAGGACTATTTCACCGCTGGTGATGTCAAGTACCGCGATGTCGATGGCAATGGTGTCATCAACGACGATGACCGCGTCTTCATCGGCGATGCCAACCCCGACTTCTATGGCAACATCTGGACTACGCTCAGCTACCGCAACCTTACTCTCGATGCCAGCTTCAACTACAGCTTCGGTGGTGATGTCTATAACTACATGCGTCAGCAGCTCGAGTCTGGCAGCCGCTTCATGAACCAGACCTCGGCACTTGCCAACCGCTGGACACATGAAGGACAGGTTACGGACATCCCGCGTGCCACCTACGGCGATCCCATGGGCAACAGCGATTTCAGCGACCGTTGGATTGAGGATGGCAGCTACCTGCGTCTCAAGCAAGTCACGCTCAGCTACCGCCTCCCTATCAACAACACCTATATCCAGGGCATCACCATCTGGGGGCGTGCCACGAATCTCTTCACCTTAACCAATTACCTCGGCATCAATCCTGAGGTGTCTATGGGCAACAGCGTCCTCTATCAGGGTATCGACCGTGGTCTCCTCTCCTCAGGACGTACCTTCAATATTGGCGTGAAGATCAACCTCTAATCGTTAAACGAATCACAGATATGAAAAATTTAAAATATTTCCTCGCCTTCGGATGGGTGTGCTGCATTTTCGCAGCAGCATCCCTCACTTCCTGTGACGATATGCTCGATATGGGTAACGACGATGTTCTCTATGCCGACCGCAATCACCTCACTTCGGCCAACGACACCGTCAACTCCTACGTCGGCATCCTCGTACAGTTGCAGAAGATAGCAGTTCGTACCAACCTCTTCGGAGAGCTGCGTGGCGATCTCGTCGATGTTAACGCTAATGCGCATGCCGACCTCAAGGCCATCTCCAACTTCACCGTTGATGATGACAACATCTACAACAATCCCCGTGACTACTACGCTGTCATCAACAACTGCAACTACTTCCTGGCCAATGCCGACACACTCTTGCGCGAACAGCGCTACGAGAACGGCGCGGCATCTGATTTCTATGTCTTCCGTGCAGAGTATGTCGCTGTGCGCGCTGTGCGCGCCTGGCTCTACCTCCAGCTTGGACAGATCTATGGCAGCAACATCCCCTTCGTCACGGATCCCATCCTTTCCCTCGACGATGCTGACAACGCGCTGGCTAATGCTCCCAAGAAGAACCTCGCTCAGATTTGCGACTACTTCATTGATGACCTCAAGCCTTACGTTGCCTGGTTCAACTACTTCACCCACTCCAGTGGCTACAACAGCCACATGCCTGCACGCATGAGCGTCTTCCCCGTTTCGCTTGTCCTCGGTGACCTTTACCTCTGGGCATCCTCCCTCAAGCAGGATCCGCTGCTCGCCCGCGAGGCCGCCAAGAGCTATTTCGACTACATCGACTGGACTCCCGGTGGCAAGAACTCCAACACAGGCTACAAGCGCAAGAACGTCATCAAGAACGTTGCCGTTGCATGGACAGCCAACAACCTCAGCGGCGGCAACTTCAACTTCACTCCATCGGGACGCGATAATCAGTGGTTTAGCACATCGTCCTTCGGTCTCCAAAGCTCCGAGGTCATCACAGCCATTGGTATGGACTCTGCATCAGCTGAGGGTCACTTCAACGAGCTCCGCTATCTCTACAGCTACAACCGCGACGAGAACGATGTAGAGGCCAGCTTTGCTCCCTCCAAGGCATGCTGTGACTACAGTGACAGTCAGGTCTATTATGGCTATTACACCAACAGCGGCAACCTCGTCTATACTTCCGTTGGAGCTTCGCAGCTCACTGAGGATCAGGTCAACGGACACATCGTAGGCGACCTCCGTTTGGGTACCACTTATTCCATCTATCAACGTCAGGACATGATGCAGCAGGTCATCAACAAGACCTACTATCCCCAGGACGTCATCATCTATCGTACCGGCGACATCTACCTTCGCTTGGCAGAAGCCCTCAACTATGCTGGCTTCCCCAAGTTTGCCCTGGCCATCCTCACCATCGGTCTTGACAACAACGTCATCAACGGCCTCGTACTCCCACTTTGCCAGACACCGCAGGACAGTGCTTTCGTGCAGTACTTCGACTTCAATGTCAACTACTATGTCTCGCGCGTCACGGCCTACGGCAATGGAGCTGTCACCATCAACTATGGTGAATCCGCTGACGTCAACCAGATTGGTCTCCACCAGCGCGGTAGCGGTTGGGCATTCACCAATCCCTACTACTATCCTGAGATCACTGATGTGCCGCAGGATTTCAAAGGTTATCCAGAGATGCCCCTCACGTTTGATAACAGCTATGACACCAGCACCAATGCTGAGACTTTCCTTGCCAACATCCTCTCAGTCAATCAGGAGTTGGCCGATCAGTTGGCAGCTGAGGAAGACGGCGTAGCCATCCCGGACCTCGCAGCCATCGAGACCGCACGTGAGCGCACCCAAGCTGTCAGCTCCTACGAGCAAGCTCTCAAGGACTATGCAGCCAAGCTTTATGCCATCTACGAGGATGCGGCTGAGAAATGGTATCGTGACTATGGTGTAGCTCAGGTTAAGCCCCGTCAGATTGAGGTGGTAGATAGCCTCATCGATGTTGAATCTGCTTTGGAGACTTGCTTCGAAGGCTTCCGCTTCGGCTATCTCATTCGCGATGCCAAGCGTAAGGGCGATCCCACTGTTCTCGCTCGTCGCGTAGCCAAGCGCGATCCCTCCCTCCTCGGCCTCCTTTCTGACGAGAACAACTGGTTTATCCGTTGGAACGGCCAGATTGGCAAGTAAACCTCTCTCTTCAATAGCTAAGGGGATGCACTAAACCAGTGCATCCCCTTAGTCTTTTCTCCCCTCTTTTTTTCTCGCCTATTGTGATCCTTCCAAGGTCACTGCCTAAATCCCCAGGCAGTAGGGGTGAGGGTGCCCTCTACCTGCTCCTCGATGGCATCAGGGAGGTTACAGAAAAAGTCAAGACCAGTGAGCTCTTCGAGGCGGTCGATGCTGACGATGTAGGGCGAGAGGTTTTGGTCGTCCTCGTAGAAGGAGCGGTGCTCGAGGTAGAAGCCGATGGCTTTATAGCCGCCATTGACAGTACTGCGGTTCTTGCAGAGAATGGCCATGAAGAAGTATTTGGGCACGAGGAGCTGCCAGTCGGTGCCTTGACGCACGTACTCGAGGATGTCGGAGGAGTGGTCGATGGTACCGCCACGGGTGACGTAGAGTGTGTCGCGGAAAGCGTCGTTGTTCCACGAGCGTACCTTCATCTCGAGGTTGGCCCAGATGCCGCCATTGAAGCTGTAGAGCTGTGGTTGCATATTGCTGTAGAGGAAGGTCTGGCGGTTGGCTTCAAGGCTGTTCCAACGGTCGGCACTGGCGATGATATGTCCGCGCGTATAGCCCGATCCGCTGTAAAAGCCTTGGTTGGTGCGGTACTTCTCTGGGATGTCGAAATCCTCGATGAAATTGTCTTCGCGTTTGACGTAACCACCGCTGTTGGTGTTATCCCATCGGAAGGCGGTCCATCGTTGCGCCTTTTTGGAGATGTCCCATTCGATGCAGAAGTTCACTTCACCCGAACTGAGGCGCTTGACGAGGAACATATTGACAACGCCGCCTCTGAGACGGGGCATCTCCAAGCGTCCTGCTTCGCGATACTCGGCGGTCTTGTTGGCATTGACGTTAACGGTTGACGGGTCATCCGGCTCATCATCGTCGGACGAGCAACCCCCGTAGAGGAGTGGTATGGCGATGAGTAGGATGAGCGGTATAATTAGTACTTCTGGTCTGGCGCGCATAATATTAAGGATTAAATGTTTCAATTTTGCAGTTGTGCTATGACGTAATCAATATGTTTACGGCGACAAAGGTACATATTTTTTCCGAGAACTCGTTTTTTTCAATATGAAAAATAGTTGAAGCCGCTGCTTTCGATAAGAAAAATAGTTGATGCAGCTGAAAAAGCATACTTATGTCTATATACGTTTTGACTGTTTGACCCGGGTCGAACAGTCTTCTCACCTAGCTGAAGTCACACTTGAGTCACACTCTTTTCACATCGTGTCGCAGTGCTTTCTAATTTATAAAAAAGAACCCGCATGAGGTGAGTCATGCGGGTTCTTATCATTGGTAAAAAGAATGTTACTTCTTGACGATGGTGAAGTCGTCGATGAGGACGTCAGCACCGGGGTTCTTGGAGTTCATGACTACGAGACAGATGGTGGTCTTCTCTGCAAGCTCGAAGGTGTGTTCCACCTTAACCCATTCGGCACCAAGGTCGTTGACATAATCGCCATAGACATAGCTACCTACGGAGCCGTCGTCCTTGATAGGCACGTAGCCAGGACGCACGCTGCCACCGCTGGCGGCTGCTTTGCAGTAGAACGTCATGGTGTATGTGCCAGCCTCAAGGGACAGTTCCTCATAAGCGAGGCGCTTATTGCCAGAGGTGGCACCGCCGACTTTCACGGAGTAGCTTCCGCCGTGGGCATCGGTGCTCTGCGAGAGGGTGGCATTGCTGGCTGAGGATGCTGATTTCCAACCATCGGGTTGATCGCTTGTCCAGCTTTCGAAGTCACCATTGGTGAAGTCGGCGATGGTTTTGGTGCCGCCGCCGGGCTGCGGGCCGGGGCCGGGGGTGTCTCCGCTGTTGATGCTGTAGATATAGCCGTGATCCTGTCCTTCCTTGCCTTGAACAGTTTCAGGTGTGTTGCCTTGGTAGTTGGTGAGCTTAGCATAGACAACGATTTCATCGCCTACAGCGAGCTGCTGGTCGCCAGCAACCCATTTCCTGTTGCCGAGGTAGTAGGCACGGAATACGTAGAACTGATCGGCTGTGGTGCCATCGTCGGAGATATAGCAGGTGACGTTGCCGTACTGAGCACCGAATTGTTCCTTGATGCTGACAACTTTACCTTTGATGTAGTAGGCTTGATCGCTCTGTGCGCCTGATGCCAACGCCTTGGCGATGTTGTTAGCTGCCACGGAGTTGTACGGGTCTTCGAGTGTGCCGCTACCCTTGGCTTCACCGGGTGTTGGGGGAGGTGGGGGTGTGCTGCCGTCGATTTCGTATTCAGATACACTCTTGAGTCCTGTTACGCCGAAATATTTTTCGATTGAGCCGTAGAGCTTCACCTGTTTCTTGTAATTACCGGGGTTATCTACGAGGTTAAGGGCTGAACGGACGTCGCCTGCAGGCAACTGCACGGGCATACACTTGTTGACGTCGGTCTCGTCGGGGGTGTCGGCGATGAGCAGGTTAGAGGCAACAGTGCTGGTGCCGTTGAACTGAGCTCCTTCGGCAATCTTCTGGCCTTCAATCCAACCTACGATGTAAGCCTGAACCCAAGCATTGCCGCTGGCTGATGCAGCTGCTACAATGTTGTAGGGGTCTTCCTTGCTGCCGGTGCCCTTCGGGTCGCCCGACGGTGTCGGATCACTGGCATATTCGCCGTTGTGCATATAGAGCTCGCTGCCTTGCGTAAACTCCATCGTCTTGTTGTTGAAATAGACGACTTGACCATAGACGATGACATCGTCGCCGACTTTCAGGTCATCGGTTGAGGTGAACTTGGCACCGCCGAGACCATAGCCGCGATAGACTTCGAGCTGGTCAGCGCTCATGCCATCGTTGCTGATGTAATAGGTGGCGTTGCCGTAGCTACCCGTATCGATCTCGTCGATCTTAGAGATCTTACCCTTGGTGTAGATCTTCGTGGAGGGAGGACCGGCAGCGATGAGCTTGATGGTGGAGGGTACGTCGTAGGGATCGTCCTTGGTGCCAGAGCCTACAAGACCTTCGACAGGGGTATCGCTACTGTTGGCAGGTGCCTGACCCTTAGCCACGCTGAGGCTCTTCACTTCCCAAGTGGAGGAGTAGCTGTCGTGAGCAATGTGCTTGAGGGCGATTTGTACACTCTTGCCGATGTATTCCTGCGGAATCTGTACGTTCTGTGAGATGTAGGTGAAGGATGTGCCGAGCCCGTCGAAGCTCATGGGCAATGATTGGCCTAAAGAGCTTAAAAGACCTAAATAGGACGCAAGTTTCTCAGCGTCTATGATGAGCAGGGCGTGGTCTTCGTTGAGCGTTGTCTTGGCATAGTTGATGGCCTGGTCGATGATGACGTAGGCGCTATCACATTCGGTGAGATTGATGATGGGGCTAACAAGGAGGGTCACGCCAGGCTTGTTCGACTTGGTGCCAGTGCCATCCCAATCGTCGTAGCCCGTGATGATGGCTCCATATTTGGAACTGGATGTCCATGCGAGGTCGCCACTCTCGCTCTGTGAAGTAAATTCGCCGAGGCTGGAGGTGAATGTCTGGTTAAGGATAAAGTCGGCTGTTGGGGTGACAGGTGTCGGGGTGTCGCTGGGGATGTTGTAAGGAGCAGGCACGTCTTCACAAGCGGTGAAGGCTCCAAGGCCGAAGGCTGCGCAAAGCAGCAGTTTGAAATACTTGTTCATGATGTATGCGGTTTTAATTTTTCTCGATTAATTCTATCATTTTTCATTCAACTTGATGTCCTCTTCGGCGCGGATAAGTATCTGCCATGTGTTGCGATAGCGGGTGGCGATGCCGTAGAGGGTCACGGGTTGTGCGGGGATGACCATTGCTGCGAAGTCTGCGTATGTGCTGGTGCGCAGAAGCAGGTCGTTCATTGACTTGCCGTTGAGCGTGTGGTGGACGTAGCCATTGGTCGAGCCGTTGTAGGTGAGCGAAGTGCCTGCCTTATATTCGGGTGCTATGGGGCTTCCTGCATCACCGATTGTTACGTTCTTCAAGCAGACGAGATGACCGCAGTAGCGTGCCATGTCATTCTGTGCTTCGGAAAAGAAATCAATGGTGTCAATCTGGCTCATGTCGTGTGTGGGAAGTATCTTCACGTGCTCTTCCCATTTCGAGGTGCTCATACGCCCGATGCTGCCGTTGTACTCGTCACCGAGCTGTGTCTGCTGGCCATAGCCGCCGATGCAGAGGTCTTTGAGGTCGATGAGAATCTGCTGTCCTACGCTGAGGAAGGGGAAGAGTCCTGTGCCGTTGATACCTACAATCATGGCTCCCGTGGGATCCTGGACGACAATCTGCTTGTAGATGTTGCCGCCGATGTCATTGCCAATGACGGTGCAGACGAGCTGCTTGTCGCCTGTGATGCGTTCAAAGCTGCTGCCAGAGATGGCTGAAGCATATTGTGTCTTCAAGTCGGCAATGGTGACCAGTTTGGCATCGTCCTTGGTGATGGCGTTATTGCCGTAGGGTGCATTGGTCATATCGGGTGTCTCCCAGTCGCCGTCCATGCAGGAGGTAGTCATCATCGCAACGGCGACGATGGCTGTAAAATGTAGAATATATGATGTCTTACGCATGATAGCTAAAGTATTTGCATTAAACTTTAAACCTTAAACTTCGCACGGGCGAGCCTTAAAACCTGTAGTTGAGGTTGAGCATGAAGTTGAAGCCCTGCACGTAATACTTCATCGGGTTCATCTGGAAGTTGTAGGTGCGGATGGAGGTCTTCTCGCCCGTAGTCTGGTCGGTAGTGTAGTTGGAGCGGCTCTGCTCATAACCACCGCTAACGAGCTTGCGGTTGTTGAGGATGTTGGTCAGCATGAGGTTGACGCTGAGCGGGTTGTGTGCTATGCGGAACTGGCGCCCTATGGAGCCGTCGAGCATGAATCCTCCCTTGCCCTTGGTCTGTTCGGGAACGATGAGCGAACCGTCGTTGTCGACTGCGCCGGAGCGGATGAGTGTGCTCTGGTAGCGCAGCGAGGGTGAGTAGGAGAGGTAGATGCGGTCATAGTAGTTCAGCTTGAGGTTGAACCACCATCCGCTGACGTTGTAGTTCAGGCCGATACTTCCGACGGTGAGCGGCGTGCTGGCCTCGCGCATACCTTTATTATATAAAACGTCGGTGGTGACGGTGCCTTGTGTGGAAAGCAGGTAGCTGACGTCGGTGTTCTTGGTGTATTTGGCTTCGGCCATCGAACCGATGAGGTCGAGGGTGAGCCCCGAGAACAACTTGAAACGCATACCGAGCTCCACGCCGTAGAAGACCTTCTCGACGCCCGTCATGCTGACGTAAGTGAATGAGTTGACATCGTCGTAATAGTAGTTCTGCCACTCGTTCATGTGTGTGCCACGGTTGAAATAGGCAGTCAGGTTGGCGCGCATCCAACTGGTGGTGAGGGCGTAGCCAATCTCTGTGCTGAGCATGTGCTCCACTTTCAGGCCGTCAATATAGTTGTTGTTCATCTCAGCTGCCTGGAAGGCCGATCCGCCATAGCTCGAATAGGCTGCGGGCGCGTAGGTCATATAGCCTACGCCGATGCCGATGACGTTGCCCTTGCCGAGGTTGAGGTTGACACCAGCCTTGGCACCACCGTCCAGGAAACGTGCTGTGCCGCTCTTGCCGTAGCTGTTGTCGGCGAAGAGACCGTTCTGCATCTTGCCGTCGCGCCACATCTGCGTGCCGCCAATCTTTGCGCTGACGAAAGCGTGGGTGATGCCGCGGTCGTAGTTGTACTGAGCCCAAGCGGTGGCTTTCTGTACGACGATGTTGAAGTCATAGCCGAAGCGGTCGCCTACGCCAACCTTACCGTTCTTGTTACGCAAGTCGTACTGCACGCGGTCATCGCTGCCAGCGTAGGTTCCGATGGCGTAGTTGTTGACGTTGTGCAGGTTCTCGGCGCCCATCATGTCGGAGACGGTCTGATAGTGCATACCTGTGTTGGAGGCCAGTTGAATGCCGCCCTGCAGTTTCTGGAAGCGGTCGATGTCCCAATTAAGGGTGGATCCGAGGTTGATGGAGAGGTGGTCGTTGTGGCGGGCGAGCATATAGTATGCGGCATCGCCTCCAACTTGGTTCATCTGTGAGTTGGCGTAGTAGAGCTTGTCCCACTGTATCTGACGGTTAGCCTTCGAGGCCGTCCAGAAATCGTAGCTCTCCTGCCAGGCGTTGACGTCGTTGTTGGCACCGTCGGTCAAGCCCCATACGTCGTAGTTGTACGACGGGAAGCTCTTCCAGTAGTCGGGCTTGGGATTCTGTGAGTTGTTGTACTGCAGACGTGTGCCGCTGTACATGGCGTACTTGCCAAAGAGCGACGTGATCAGTTTCAGATTATCCTTGATTTGATAGTCCCATGTCAGCAACAGTGACGGCTCGAAGTTGTGTACTACGCGTGAGTTGCGCTTCTTGCCGTTCTGGTAGCCCCAATAGGGGTTGTACAGGTAGTTATTGGCGAGCCAATAGGCCTCATCTGTTGAGGCACCCTGCTGTGCACGCTCCGTGGGATTTCCCCATGTGGTGATGTTCAGGCTGTGCTGTTCGCCCCATTTCTTCTGCAAGGAGAGGAAATAGGCGAGGGAGTTGTAGAACGTGCCCTCAACATTGGCGGTGTTCATGTTAGCCCAGCGGTAGCCAACGGTGCCGAAGAATGCGAGCCCTTTTTCGTTCAGACCTGAACCGAAAGTGTACATAGCGCGTGCGGAGTAGTTGCGGTTCAACGCCGACAGTGTCACCTTGTGACCGGCGGCATAGTTGCTGGCGCGGAAATTGTAGTTGTTGCTACCTCCGAGGGCGGCCATACCAAAATTGTTAGACTCGAAAGGCGAGGCGTAGTCGATACTGCGGGTGGCATCGTTCATACCACCGATGGTGGAGTAATTGAAACGTCCGTTCTCGATGTTATTGACCTGCACACCGTTCATGTAGATGTCGTTGTACTTCTGATCCAATGCGCGGAACTTAAAGCGCATCGGGCTAAAGAGGTAGCCGACATTGCTGGTGTACATATTGTTGTTGGAGTTGATCTGGATGACATCGGTCGTCATCTCAGCGTCCTCGTCGAGTTGCGATTCGGTGAAGATGAACGACGCCGCTTCGTCCTTCAGAGCCTTCTCCGTCTCGCTCGTAGCAGGCTCCTGTGCCCATCCTTGGAAGGCGCAGGTAAGTAGCCCGATAGCAAAAAGAAGTTTTTTTCTCATTGGTAAAGTTAGATAATGGTGATATTTGGCTACAAAGAAAGTGAAAATATCTCAAACTGCACAAAGAAGTGGCTGTTTTTTTTGACTTGAAGGAAAAATTTTTTAAATCTGTTCATTTTTCTTGTTATTTATGCGATTCAAAACAAAAAATAGCTTATCTTTGCAGCCTATTCAGGACATTTATTAAACTTAACATATATATGCGCAAAACCATTCTACTAACTATCCTCACCCTTATGGGAATGGCAGCTAACGCCCAAGAGCGCCAGTTAGGGCTCTTTGGTATAGGCTTCTATAACCTTGAAAACCTTTTTGATACTGAGCACGACGAGGGTAAGAACGACTACGAATATCTGCCCGACGGTGCTAACCACTGGACACAGATGAAGTATGAGCACAAGCTCAAGAATATGTCCACGGCTTTGGCCGATATGGGCACAGAACGCCTGAAAGGCATTGGATGTGCCGTTATCGGCGTCAGCGAAGTGGAGAATGCGCACTGTCTGACCGACCTCTGCAACCAGGAACCGCTGAAGGCGCGCGGCTATCAGTTCGTACACATCGAAGGACCTGACAATCGTGGTGTCGATTGCGCTTTGCTCTACAACCCCCGTTTCTTCAAGCCCGCCAAGGTGTGGCTGCAACCCTACGAGATGAAGGCGGGCGTCAACGATCGTCCCACGCGCGGCTTCCTCACAGCTCAGGGTGTGTTAGCTGGTGATAGTGTCACCTTCATCGTGTGCCACTGGCCTTCACGTGGCGGCGGACCGGCACTGCGCATTTGGGGTGGCGAACAGGTGCGAGCAGAGAAGGACAGTATTCTGGCTGCAAATCCCAACATGAAGATCCTCGTTATGGGTGACATGAATGATGACCCTTTTGACCCCTCGATGGCAACAGCTCTCGGTGCGCGTCGTAAGATGCAGGACGTGAAGCCCAACCAGATGTTCAATCCATTCTGGCAGATTCTTCTTGATGGTCGTGGGACGCTTGTCTATCAGGGCGGCTGGAACCTCTTTGATCAGATTGTCATGACGCCCAATTGCATTGATGTAGCCGGTAAGAAGGAGTACAATACACTGACCTTCTACAAGGCCGAGGTTCAACGCTTCCCCTATCTCGTGCAGGACGAAGGTAAGTTTAAAGCCGCTCCCAAGCGCACTCACGCCAGCGGCGTCTGGCTCGATGGCTACAGCGATCACCTTCCTGTCGTTGCGTACTTCGTCAGGGAGCTATAAAAAATACCCTAATCCTTTCCTTGAGGAAGGGGAGATCTCTGGGTTGTATGATTTAAAGTTTTTCAATTCATATTTTATTAACCTCTAAAAGATGACCCTATAAGCCCTCACAACTTTAATTAAAACTCCCCTCCATCATAGGAAGGGGCGGGGGTGGGTCTTTAAGAACAAAATGACAAGTTACAAAGAACTGGGTCTTGTGAACACCCGTGAAATGTTCAAGAAAGCTGTTGCCGGTGGCTACGCTATCCCCGCATTTAATTTCAACACCATGGAGCAGATGCAGGCTATCGTGCAGGCTGCCGTAGAAACAAAATCACCCGTCATCATGCAGGTCAGCAAGGGCGCCCGTGCATACGCCAACGGCACCATCCTGCGCTACATGGCTCAGGGCGCTGTCGAGTACGCTAAGGAGCTCGGCTGCCCCAATCCTCAGATTGCCCTCCACCTCGACCACGGTGACAGCTTCGAGATCTGCAAGGAGTGCATCGACAACGGTTTCTCCAGCGTGATGTTCGACGGCAGCCATCTGCCCTACGAGGAGAATATCGCTATCACAAAGCAGGTCGTAGAATATGCTCACCAGCACGACGTTACCGTTGAGGCTGAGCTCGGCGTGCTCGCTGGCGTGGAAGACGAAGTCAGCGCTGCTGAGAGCCACTACACAAAGCCCGAAGAGGTCATCGACTTCTCCACCCGCAGCGGTTGCGACAGCCTCGCCATCTCCATCGGTACCAGCCACGGTGCTTACAAGTTCACGCCCGAGCAGTGCACACGCGACCCGAAGACCGGCAAGCTCGTTCCTCCTCCCTTGGCATTCGACATCCTACACCAGATCGAGGAGAAGCTCCCTGGCTTCCCCATCGTGCTCCACGGCTCCAGCTCCGTGCCTCAGGACGAGGTCGATACCATCAATGCCTTCGGCGGCAAGCTGCCCGATGCAGTAGGTATCCCCGAGGAGCAGCTCCGCGAGGCTTCCAAGAGCGCTGTCTGCAAGATCAACATCGACAGCGACAGCCGTCTGGCCATGACCGCCGCCATCCGCAAGTATCTGGCAGAGCATCCCGATCACTTCGATCCACGCCAGTACCTGAAGCCCGCTCGCGAGAACATGAAGAAGATGTACATCCACAAGATCGTTGATGTGCTCGGCTCCAACGACAAGCTCTAATTTGACTTACTAATGAACAGTGAGGGTTGAGAGATGAGGGCTACACCTCAAACCTCAACCCTCACTTATCTTTTTTAATTCATTCCCCCTTGTCTCACGCGTATATATTTATAAGAGGTGTAAGCAAGCGTATTCGGATATCTATCCGGCTGCGGGCTCTCCTGTTGCTATGGAGCTTTGCGCTTCAGTTGAACGCTGGGGTAGGGGATAGTATTGTGGCTCCCCGGCTGTCGCTGCGCAATCATCTCTCGCTGCATGGAGCAGCCTCGGTAGGATACATGACTCCTGTGGCGGGCTTGACCGAGGAGCTAATACATTCGCACACCACTGCGTTCTATGATTTGCGTTTGCGCTACCAGATGCGCCCCGAGGACGGGGATGCTTTCGATGTGCTGTTCCGCTATCCCGTGGTGCATTTTGGCGTCATTGTGGGTGACCTCAGTCATGTCGATCTTCACCGCCAGAGCTCGACCTATCGTTCAACGCTCGGATATACCATAGCTGCTTATTACGGCTTCGAACGTTTCTTCTTCCAGCGCAAACGCTGGGCTTTAGGCTATGACATCTTCAATGGTGTATCCTTTAACACTCGTCCTTACGATGCCTTCAAAAACGTCGATAACGAATATATCGGTGCTCATCTCTCCATCTTCTTAGGACTCGGTCTGACCGCCCGCTATCGCATCACACCGCAATGGACACTTTCGGCCTCCATTGACTTCAAGCATTACAGTGCAGCATCGATGGTGCGCCCTAATCTTGGTGTCAACAGCTTCGGCCCTACGGTGGGCGTGACCTACGACTTTGCGCCCCAATCCCTTTGTGCCCCGACGGAATTGCCTACGGCTCAGCGCGCAGCCGACGTCCGTCACGAGGATGCGCGCCGCTTCTACTGTGAGCTCACTGCCGCTGTTGTGCCCAAGGCACTGCCTGATGAATATAACTATCTTGTAGCGCAGAACGCGTCTGACCCCAGTCGGTGCCCTGTGTACGTCGGTTACAACACGATGCTCTCAGCGATGTATCGCTACCGGCTGCATCACGCCACTGGCATCGCTATTGATTACTCCTATCTCCCATATGTCAATCGTCTGAAAGAACTCGATGCCCCGCAGAATCATGATGTTATTGACGGACGTCTGCTACGATATTCGCCACACGTCCTGGGATTCGGCGTGCGTCATGATGTAATCTATCGACACCTCTCTATCAACCTCGGCCTCGGCCTGTATGCTCGCCGCCGTATGGGCTGGCGTGCCGAGACGCAGGAGAGTCCGTTCTATCAGTTCATCGGTATCAACTACGCTCTGCCCTGTACCCATGACCGCCTCTTTGCTGGCTTCATGATTAAGGCCTTCCGTTTCTCAAAAGTCGATGGAATGTACTTCGGTTTAGGCTGGCGTTTTCGTAAAAAATAAATTATTGTTGAGACTGGATGAGCCACAAATGAAAATAAAGCGTTATCTTTGCAGCACCAAATACGGAATATTCACTAAACTCTAAATCTTATGAAACAATTACCAAAAATGTTTTTCCTGTCGATGATGATGCTAACGCTGGCTGTCACTTCGGCTCAAGCGGCTAAGTCAAAAGTCCTCACATCGCCCAACGGCAAAATTGTCGTTGAACTCCAAACAGACAAAGGACAGTTGGGGTACACCGTCAAGTGCGATAACAAAGTTGCCTATACCATCGATGGCATCTCTCTGAAAGTAGATCAACTGACGCTGCCCGTCGGTACGCCCAAGGCTGGTAAGACCGTTCACGTCGTCAAAAGCTTCAAGCCCGCTGTGCCTCTGAAGTTCTCGACCATCACAGAGGACTACAATGAAACAACGATCGCTGTCGGGGCAGGTTCCAGCGTGTTGCTGCGTGTCATGAATAATGGTGTGGCTTATCGCTTCGTACTGAATAAGAAAGGCAATGTGGAGGTCTTCGATGACGTCTTCCGCCTCACGCCCGCTGAGGGCTTCACCATTCATAGACAGACAGCTCCCGACCATTTCAACACCAGCTACGAGGAAGCTTATCGCTCCAGTTCCATGGAGGAATGGGCTGGTTCAGACCGAAAGATGTCAACATTGCCCCTGCTCATGTCCGGTGCGGATGATGTTCAGCTGCTCATCGGCGAGAGCGATGTAGATGATTATCCCCATCAGTTCCTTCATATCGACGGCGGAGCCATCGTGCCGCGCTATCCGAAGGCTCCCGTCAAGTGGGAACCGCGAGGCGATCGAGGCGAGCAGATCACCGAGGAGGCTCCTTTTATTGCTAAGACCAACGGACAGCGTGCACTGCCCTGGCGTTGGATCGCCGTGACGGATTCCAAGGGCATCATTGAACAGACTCTGCCTGTTCAACTCGCCCGTCGCAGTGTGTTGAAAGACGAGAGCTGGATCAAGCCCGGACAATTCTCATGGGAATGGTGGAACGGAGCAGCCCCCTTCGGACCTGACGTGGATTTCAAGGCTGGTTGTAACTACGAGACCTATTGCTATTTTGCAGACTTCGCCGCCAAGTTTGGCGTGGATTATATCCTTCTTGACGAAGGCTGGGCTAAGAGTACGCGCGATCCCTTCCATGGAAACGACGGACTGCGTCTGCCCGAGCTCATCCAGTACTGCAATGCCAAGGGCGTGAAGATCGTGCTGTGGCTGCCCTGGCTCACCGTGGAACAGAACCTCGACCAACTGTTCAAGACCTACGCTGAATGGGGCATTCCCGCCGTGAAGATCGACTTTATGGATCATGCCGACCAATGGATGACGAATTTCTACAAGCGTGTGGTGCAGGAGGCTGCCAAGTACAAGATTCTCGTCGATTTCCATGGGGCCTTCACGCCATCTGGTTTGGAGTATGAGTACCCGAACTTGATCAGCTATGAAGGCGTGCTCGGCCTGGAGCAGATGGGCGGCTGTTTGCCAAAAAATACCGTCTTTTTGCCTTTTATCCGTAATGCTGTGGGTGCTGCCGATTTTACACCTGGTGGTATGAATAACATGCAACCTCAGCAGTATAGTGCCCGCCGTCCGAACAGTGGTGCTCAAGGCACACGCGCCTTCCAGATGGCTCTGTATGTGGTGCTGGAGAGCGGTGTGCAAATGTTGGCCGATAATCCCACGCGCTACTATCAGAATGAGGACTGCACGCGCTACATCGCTAGTGTGCCAACCACTTGGGACGAGACACGTGCGCTTGAGGCCAAGGCGGGTGAATATGTTGTCGTGGCGAAGCGTAAGGGCTCGAAGTGGTTCATCGGAGGCATCACGGGTGAATCGCCCCGTGACTTCCAGCTCAAACTTGATTTCCTCGGCGATGGTTCACATCGGATGACGGCCTTCAAGGACGGTGTCAATGCCGACTATCAGGCAATGCATTATAATAAGGTTGAACAGGAAGTCAACAGCACCAGTGTCATCAATGTTCACATGGCCAAGAATGGCGGTTGGGCGGCAGTGATTGAATAGTGTAATCAATCACTTGTTTTACAAATTTGAGAGATTTTAATGCTTTTTATTGTTAAAAATCCTAAAATGTTTGTTTGCTTTTGCGCGCGAACGGTATTTATGTTGTACTTTTGCAAAGGAAATATGGTATAGAAACCGAGTCAATATTTTAAAAAGGCAAAATATTAATTATTTATCTCGTAGAATAATACGAAAAATCATGAAAAGAAAGTATTCTTATCTGCTCCTTGGAGCAGTGGCTTTTGTAAGCCTGGGAATTTTCACTTCTTGCAGAGACTATGACAATAGTGAAGAGGTGAAGTATGAACTTGAAGCTGCAGACGCAGAGCTCCAGAAGCAAATCGATGATCTTCGTGCTGCCTTGGCTAAGGTTAGGTCATGCGGCTGCAACTTCATCGAGAATGGCGAACTCACCGAGAACGCAAAGCAAATCCTCTACCGCTATCTCAATGAAATCGGTTATTGCACTTGGACTATCGGTCCTGATGGTTACTGGTACAAGAATGGCGAGAAGACAGATTTCTACTCCCGCGGTGCTGACGGTCGTGATGGCACCAATGCTGACAAATGGACCATTGGCAGCGATGATTATTGGTATCTCAATGGAGAGAAAACTAACTACAAGGCTGTCGGAAGAGATGGCTTGGACGGCAAAGATGGTAAAGACGGTAAGGACGGCCAAGACGGTAAAGACGGCATTGATGGCAAAGACGGTCAGAACGGTAAGGATGGCATTGACGGCCAGAACGGTAAGGATGGCATTGACGGCCAGAACGGTAAGGACGGCGCCTCCTGGACTATCGGTGAAGACGGTTACTGGTATCTTAACGGTGAGAAAACAGATTACAAGGCCATTGGTAAGGACGGCAAGGATGGTAAAGACGGTAAGGACGGTAAAGACGGCAAGGATGGTAAAGACGGCTCAAGTTCTAGTATCGTTTGGACTATCGGTGCCGACGGCTATTGGTATCGCAATGGACAAAAGACTGGATATAAGGCTATAGGTCAGGATGCTGACGTTTGGACTATTGGTGCTGACGGCTATTGGTATCGCAATGGTCAGAAGACTGGCTACAAGGCTATTGGTACGGATGGCCAAAATGGTCAGGACGGTCAGAATGGTCAGGACGGTAAGGATGCTGATGTATGGACTATCGGCACTGATGGCTATTGGTATAAGAATGGCGTGAAGACCGACTACAAGGCGATCGGTACAGATGGCCAAAACGGTCAGAATGGTCAAGACGGTCAGGATGGTAAGGATGGTGCCACTTGGACTATTGGCGAAGACGGCTATTGGTATCTAAATGGTACGAAGACCAGCTACAAGGCTATTGGCCAAGATGGTACAGATGGTACTAATGGAACTAATGGTACTGATGCTGATGTATGGACTATCGGCACTGATGGCTATTGGTATAAGAATGGTGTTAAGACCGAGTACAAGGCTGTACCCGACGCTCCCACTCCTGGTGATGTCTGGACTATTGGTGCTGACGGCTTCTGGTACAAGAATGGTACGAAGACCGAATATAAGGCCATTGGACAGGACGGTACAAACGGCACCGATGGTTCAAATGGCACCACTCCGACTATTGGTGCAAACGGCAACTGGTGGATTGGTTCCACAGATACTGGCATTCCAGCTCAAGGTCCTAAGGGTGATCAAGGCGAAACTGGTAAGAGCGGCAGTACGCCTAACATTGATGCAGAAGGTTACTGGACACTTGATGGCGAACGCATCTTGATTAACGGCCAGCCTGTGAAGGCTATCGGTCAGGATGGTAAGGACGGTACGGATTGGAGCGATGCAGACATCCGCACTAAGGTTCTTGAAATCATCAAGGATGCCTTCGGACTGGAAGATAATCCTCTCACTATCGATGAAATTGAAAAGATTGTCACGACGGCTATCGAAAACCATCCGACTATCGTTCACATCAAGCAGATCCACGATGATATCGTGAATAGCTACACCACCCTTGGCTACACCAGTCTCCCCGACTATATGGAGAAGGTTGACGCTCAGGTGAAGAAGAACAAGACCGATATAGAGAATATCAAGAAAGATATTGAAGCTCTGGAGAAGAAGGTCGAGAATTTGGAGAAAGCTGAGAAGCAATACATCTCCAGCATTGTCCTCAACCAGGCTGTGAACCCTGTCTTCGGTAAATTTAACTTCCCCGCTGATGTCCGTAATAACATGCTGTTAGGTTACTTTGGCATATCTACCATCGATGGTGAATTCCCCTCCAAGGGTACTACGGGTTATTATGTTGATCTTTATAAGAAGTATGGCCTAACCGCTGCTGAAATGTCAATGCTTAATCCAGAGACTTATGAGTATTTCTCAGGGGATATCCTTCTCGAGGACGGTGACGAAGGCGATTTCTTGAATATCGGTAAGCTTTACATGACGGTTAACCCCACCAAGATTGATTATTCAGGTACTGATTTTACGCTTGTAAACAGCCTTGGCGAGGAATCAGACGCTATACTCACTCCTTTGAAGCCCTCTACACACAAGATAACTTTTGGTTACACACGTGTTGGGATCCAAAGCGAAGCCACCAATGGTTTCTATGAGACAGAGTTGAAGATTGCAAAGTCCGATGTGAAGAAGAATGCAATCAGAACTGATGGTCTGCTCGACGAAGTCAAAGAGGTCATCAAGAGCCTCAAGAGCACGGAGGTTTCCATCAATAGGAATGATATCAAGATTACCCGTGGTGAACCCCTCAACCTCTCTAAGTTGGCTTTGACCGTATATAGCAGTTTGTCCGACTTCAGCGATGCTTATGCTGTGAAGGCTACATGGAATGATGCCGTTGCTGGTCAACGTAGTGTCTATTCTCAGTATGGTGTCGCAGCTGCTTCCTTCAAGGCTCTCGGCGGCTACAACTCCTTTAAGGACTTCAACTACCAGACTGTTCCTGGTTACGAGGCCGCTTGGAACTTAATCGATAGGGTTGCCGGTTCGATTAAGTCTCAAATCAAGAAGGCTTGGCCTAACTTCAAAGATCTTCACATGCCGACCATCAAGTACGTCACATTTGAACCTCCCACGGACAACGGTCAGTATGCTCTTAACATCACTATTCAGTATAAGGCTGAATCCGGTTATACTTTCACTGAAGGTGATACGGGTTATCTCGCTATCTATGACAATGCACAAAATCTCGTTGCTCAGATTCCATTTGGTAAGGTTACAAAGGAGGGCGATAATGTTGTCCTTACAGTTTACAGTTATGAGAAGAACCTCTATCCTGAGTTCAAGAAGGTGTTTGATACCATCGACGAAGCATTTGGTGATGTGAATGATACCTATAAGGATCTTGAGAAGTTGTTGGAGGATGTCAATGGTATTCTTGAAGATGTCAACACTACTGAACAGAGATTGGAGAATGGAGTGGACAAGGTCGCCAATGTTCTTCATAATTGGCTCTCCAAGGCTAATAGCCGTATTGTTAATTTCATCAACTCCTCGAACTATCGTGTGCAGCCCTTCGCCATTGCTTCGAGTGACAAGGGAACGAAGACCGCTAGCAGAGCTAAGAATTACCCAACAGCTATCTCAAGTTCAACAGACTTTGTGATTATCAACTACACGGGAGATTTCATCGCACCAGCTCTGAAGAAGTACTTCGCTTGTACGAATGTCTTCAAGGGCACTGCTAGCGCACAAGATGGCGATGCTGATTGTCTGAATGCCCTCAAGGCTGTTAACAATGGACAGCTGAACAAGGTGCTTCCGGGTTCTACTTTCACGGTTAACGCTTCTGGATTCCAGAGTGGTTACGTTTATGAGATGATTGTCTCTGCTTTGGATTATGAAGGTGTGCAGACCGCAAGTAGATTCTATGTCACTGTAAAGTAATTCAAGTGTTTTAATAATAACGAATTACGGCCCTATATATTCATGTGGAAAACGGACGCCACACCTTCGGTTAAACGTCCGTTCCACATGATTAGAATGAACAAAATAAGTATAGGGATTTAGTTCTTTACATGAAACGAATAAACATATTAATTAGTTACAATATGAACATGAGGAAAACGATCTATGCAGCACTTTTGGCTATGTGCTGTGTAAATGCTACTGCTCAGGAGGCGACTACAGAGTACGTTTTCAAACCGCACTGGAATCTTCAGGTGCAGGGCGGTGTTCAGGAGACGTTGGGCGAGGTGAGCTTCGGCGACCTCCTCTCTCCCAATGCTCAGCTCAGCGTTGGTTATCAGTTTCATCCAGTTGTTGGTGCTCGTTTATCCTTCAACGCGTGGCAAAGCAAGGCTGGTACGGAATTGAAAATCAACCAGACAACTTATAAATGGAAGTGGAATTATGTTGCTCCTATGGTTGATGTGACATTTGATCTCTGCAATCTCATTGGAGGTTTTAATCCTAAGCGTGTTGTCAGTGTTGGCATCTTTGGTGGAGTCGGAGCTAATATCGGTTTCGGCAACGATGAGGCTGCAGAAGCCAACACCGCTATGCTCAACGCTTTCAAAACAGAAAAATATACACCTTCCACCGACGTACAGTTCAACAAGTATCTGTGGGATGGAACAAAGGTTCGTTTTGTTGGTCGCTTCGGTGCCAATCTCGACTTCCGCCTCTCCGACGTGATCAGCCTCGGCCTCGAGGTTTCTGCTAATGTACTTGACGATCACTACAACTCCAAGAAGGCTGAGAATGCTGACTGGTATTTCAATGGACTCTTAGGTCTGAAGTTCAACCTCGGTAAATCCTATACGACGAGAACTATTGAGCCGCACGTTTGCCCTGTTGCGCCCGAGCCCAAGGTTGTTGAAAAGGTTGTTGAAAAGATTGTCGAAAAGCCTGCTCCTGTGCCCGTTGTGCAGCCGCTCCGTCGCGACATCTTCTTTGTCATTCGTGGCACGAAGATCTCTGAAGAGGAAATGGTTAAGGTTCGTGAGATTGCTCAGTATCTCTATCAGAATCCCTCGGCAAAGGTCAGCATAACGGGTTATGCTGATAAGAACACAGGTAATACTAAGATAAATAGTGGACTTTCCGAGAAACGTGCAAAGGTTGTAGCCGATACGCTGATGAGACAATTCGGCATTGAAGCAAATCGTATCACTACAGATGCTAAGGGTGATACCGAACAGCCTTATGATACACCAGAACACAATCGTGTTAGTATCTGTATCTCTAAGTAAAGAGACAGCTACCACTCATTTTCTATTACCACGAAGGACTCCATCAGTTATATACCATTTGCAGAATGTTGTATGGCTTGATGGAGTCCTCCATTTTTTAACTATTCTATATGAAAAGATTCTTCATATTCTTCTTGTCAATTCTGACGTTACTTCATACACACGCTCAGTTACCTGCTGATGGATATTATCGAGTTCAGAATTTTGGCTCAAAGCGATGGGCTTATTTACGTGACTGTACAGGCTCTCTCAATACTTCCACGCAAAACGCCGATGTTGGAGCACTTCAATTGTGGATGGGACATGATCTCACGTTAGACGATCCTTCTTCTATCATGTACTGCAGGTCTGTGGATGTTGATAAGATAGACTTGCAAGCACAAGGTACAAAGTTATCCCAAGTAATCGGTCACTACGCTCAAGTCTATAAGCAGGGCGATAACAAATATTTGGTTTATGCTACTCAGTCTAACATTAGCAAGTACCTCGGTGACTCAAATGTCGATTCCGATGATATGGGTACGCCCACTTTCAATGCAACTGGCGTTTACAGAACATGGTCACTTTTCGCTATCAACGAGTCTGATAATTATTTAGGTATCACACCCACTTTTCATACAGATGGAAAGCATTATGCCTATTATTATGTGTCCTTCCCTTTCAGAAAAGTCTCGATGGGGCTCAAGTTTTATTATGTCTCTAGAATTGACGCTGCAAAAGCTGTTGCTATTGTAACTGAAATCACCACTGATATCATTCCAGCTCAAACTCCCTTAATAGTTGAATGTCCTTCGACGAGTAAGGACGGCAATAAAATTATTCCTGTAACAGGAGGAGGGGCTACGCCTAGTGACAACCTCCTCGCTGGCGTTTTCTTCTGCAATAACAGACGTCCAGCTTCTGCCTATACCGCAACACCCTTTGATGCAACGAAGATGCGTGCTTTAGGTGTTCTCTCAAACGGAAAGCTGGGTTATATATCCAATCCTGATTATCTTCAGACGGCAAGGGCGAATTATACGAAGTACAGCAATGCTCTTCCTGCTAACAGCTCATATTTAAAGGTAAATTCGAGCACTCCTGCGCAGTTGACGATCATGACTCAGGAAGAATATGATAGTCAGAACAAAGTTAATGCTACCAGCGTACAGCTTTCAAAAACAGAGGTGTCATTACATGTCGGACAAACGGTGACATTGACAGCTACCGTGAAGCCTGATAATGCTACGAACAAGGCTGTCACTTGGAGAAGTTCCAATACCGCTGTGGCCACGGTTGTTGACGGCAAAGTGACCGCCGTCGCTCTCGGTGAAGCTACCATTACGGCTACCACGGCTGACGGCACCAACCTTTCGTCAACCTGTACAGTGAAGGTAGATCCCATCAAGGCTACTTCCGTCAGCCTCTCCCAGACTTCAGCTACGTTAAATGTCGGTGGAACGGTGACATTGACAGCTACCGTGAAGCCTGATAATGCCACGAACAAGGCTATCACTTGGAGAAGTTCCAATACTGCTGTGGCTACTGTCGTTGACGGTAAGGTTACAGCCGTATCTCTTGGCGAGGCTACCATTACGG
>CAJORF010000124.1 GCA_905236985.1 uncultured Bacteroidaceae bacterium
GGAGCCGACACGGGGACTCGAACCCCGGACCCACGCATTACGAATGCGTTGCTCTACCAACTGAGCCATGTCGGCAGGTCTTTCTTTCAAAACCGAGCGCAAAGGTACTGCTTTTTCTCGAACTGACCAACAAACTTGCCTTTTTTTTCTCGTAATACGACTTTTTTCTGCAAATCCTAATGCTGAATCAGCCCTAAAGCACTATCTTTGTCCCGCAAAAGTCTATTCATTCCCCTATCCCCAAAGACTCAATATCCTATGCACCGGCTCTCCATTCTCTCCCTCTTCCTGCTCGTTACGTCGGGCATATCTGCTCAGTCTTGGCATTTTGATTTCTCAGGCACGAAGCGTCCTTCCTCACCTACTGCCATTAGCGTTTCACCCGCTATGCGCTATGCAGCCACAACGGAATATGGCTTCGACTTCATCGATTCCCCCGCGCGTCTTGACCGTCAGACTCCCTTCTATTTCAGCGTGCGCGTACCCGACGGTAACTATCGTGTCACCGTCACCTTGGGTTCGCGTTCCCGTGCAGCCGCGACAACTGTTCGTGCAGAGAGCCGCCGTCTCTTTGTCGAGAACCTGCCGACGCGCAAGGGAGAACAGCAACAAGTGTCATTCATCGTCCACAAACATTCACCGCAGATTGATACTCAACGCTCCATGCGTCTGAAACCGCGCGAACTCACCAAGCTCAACTTCGACGACCGCCTCACCATCGAGGTGAACGGCGATGCTCCTGCCTGTACTGCCATCGACATTGAACGAGATGATAGCGTTCCCACCGTTTTCCTCTGCGGCAACTCCACCGTTGTCGATCAGGACAATGAGCCTTGGGCTTCCTGGGGACAGATGATTACACGCTGGTTCGGCGATCAGGTCGCCTTTGCCAATTTTGCTGAGAGTGGCGAGACAGCATCCACGTTCATTTCTGCCAACCGCTTGGCTAAAGTGCTGTCCATGATGAAGAAAGGCGACTATCTCATTGCGGAATTTGGACACAACGACCAGAAACAGCGTTTCCCAGGAGCGGGAGCCTACTACAACTTCGCCACCGCGCTCAAGACCTTTATTGATGAAACGCGTGCGCGTGAAGCTACGCCCATCTTAGTGACTCCTACGCAACGCCGCTCCTTCCGCGACGGACGCATCCAAGAGACACACGCCAACTATCCCGAAGCCATGACTTGGGTGGCAGAACGCGAACAGGTGCAGCTCATCGACCTGCACGCTATGACCCGCACCTTCTACGAGGCCATGGGCGAAGAGGAAAGCAAACACGCCTTCGTCCACTATCCTGCTGGCAGCTATCCCGGACAGACCACGGATTTCAAGGACAACACGCATTTCAACCCCTACGGAGCTTACGAGATTGCGAAGTGCGTCATCGAGGGTATGCGACAGTTGCAGCTACCGTTCCTTTCTGCCTTGCGTCCTGAATATAAGACGTTTGACCCATCTCATCCCGATGACCTCAACACCTTCCATTGGAATGATTCTCCCTTCTTCGAAGCGGAGAAGCCCGATGGCAACTGATAATTTATGATTAAGAATATTGCTTTTGATTTCGGCGGCGTTCTCTTCGACCTCGACTATGACGGCGCCATCGTGACCTTCAAACAGTTAGGACTTGCTGATGCCGACCAGCGGTTGGATCGTTTTCACCAACGTGGCATCTTCGAAGACCTGGAGTGCGGACGTTCCGACCGCAACACCTTCCGCACGGAACTCTCCCGACTGCTCACCCCACCCCGCCCCATTACTGAAGACGAGGTGCTCGCGGCTTGGCTTGGCTATGTCGGAGCTCCCGTTGATCAGCACAAGCTTGATTATCTCGACGACCTACGCCGTCGCGGCTATCGCACCTTCCTGCTCTCCAACACCAACCCTTACGTCCAGCAATGGGCCGAGAGCCCGCAGTTCTCCAGTGCCGGTCGTCCGCTCGGCAGCTATCTCGAGAAATGTTATTGTTCCTTCGAGGTAGGCATCATGAAGCCCGATCCCGCCATCTTCCGCTATATGCTCGACGATGCCCACATCCTCCCCGAAGAAACATTGTTCCTCGACGACTCCCCAGCGAACATCGCTGCTGCCGCCCAATTAGGCATCAACACCATGCTCGTTGAGAAAAATGCGGATTGGCGCGAGGAAGTGGAAAAAAGATTGAATCAGTTATAAACAAAGTCAACATCCAACGACAAACTCTTGGAACACCAAGGTCTTCCAAGCAAAACACCCGGGTCTTCCAAACAGAACACCCGGGTTTTCCAAACAATACACCTCCGTCTTCCAGTCAGCCCTCCTATAAGAATCGCTTCACACCCCTATACGAATTGCTTCGCACACCTATTTTGTGCTGAAGTGCCTCGCATGGAAGCACATCGAAGATTTCTTTGTTTTACTGCCCTCCGCTGATGTCCCAGGCGAGTGCGTTGAGGGTCTCGCAGGTAGCACGGTTGATGGTCGTGCGGTTGTTGCGATGGGGAAAAGGTGAGAGCAATAGCAGGCGACCCTCCACTGCGATGGTGATAAGGTATATCTGGCGCCCGTGGTAGTCGTTGTCTTCCGACCGCCGCTTCATTGAAGGCTTCATCTCACCCGCAAAAGCCCGTTTCCTATCGTCCGTCTCACGCTTCAAAATTCGTTTTCCGTCCGCAAAGTTACATATTATTTCGATATGCCCGCATAAATCCCCCTTATTTATGGGGAGGCACGGTCGTTGGAAACTACAGTTCGCGAACGACCTTATGCTTGCCGCTGCCGTATTCCTGCGCCTGTGTCTCACCTGGCAACGTGACGGAAGCGGTGGAGCCTTTGGGGATAGTGAACTCCCAGATCCAGCGGTTGCCTTCGTAGCGCCAACTGCTCTTGATGAGACCGGCAGCAGAGCGGTAAGAGGCTTCTATGTGACCTAAGCGACGATCGGGGATGGGACGCATGATGATGTGCTTGAAGCCTGGCTGTGCGGGGTCGGCAGCGATGCCAGCAGCACTCTCCCATATCCAGGCGCAGACGCAGCCGTAGGCGTAGTGATTGAAGCTGTTCATGCCCTGCGGCCCCATACCTTTATCCTTCATGTAGCTGTTCCATCGCTCCCAGATGGTGGTGGCACCGTTATCAATGGAATAGAGCCAGCTGGGATTCTTGCGTTGGAAGAGCAAGTCGTAGGCAATGTCCTCCATACCGTTTTCCGTCAGCGTCTGCATGAGAATGGACGTACCAAGGAATCCCGTTTGCAGGCAGCCGTCGTGTTCTGCAAAGTTCTGACGCAGACGAGCTGTCATGTTTGCCCAAGCCTCGCCTTCGACAAGATGATTTTTCAAGGCGAAGAGCGCAGGGGTCTGCAT
Organism: uncultured Bacteroidaceae bacterium; assembly: GCA_905236985.1. Taxonomy (GTDB): domain Bacteria; phylum Bacteroidota; class Bacteroidia; order Bacteroidales; family Bacteroidaceae; genus Physcousia. The sequence continues at coordinate 3,348 of CAJORF010000124.1, forward strand.
GGTGTTGAGTATGTCGGTCTTGAATGAGCCGTCAGCATTGAGGAACGTTGAGCGAAGATAGTCCCTTGCCGTGGCAGCCATCTGACGATAAGGTTCGGCATCGCGTCCAGAGGCTGCTGCCATATCGGCCATCATCGCAGCATCAATGGCCCAATAGCTGGCACTGAGGTAGCTCCAATAGGTGACAGCTTCGGGCTTAGGGCCATTCTGGAACGCCCTTCCGCTGCAGCTCTCCAAGGGTTCGTAGCTCAGCCAGTCAGCCCACTGGTAGTTGCCATTCTCTGAGCTGAGAGTAGTGTGGTCATACTTTGCCTCATTGATATGCGTCATGAAACGATTCATGGATTCCCAGTTCTCGTTGATGATGTCTGTGTCTCCAAATTGTTTCCACACCGTCCATGGCACGATGATACCTCCGTCAGCCCAACCCACACGCATGATTCCTGCATCGCGGTATTGTCCGTAAGGAGCTACTCCCGGATAAGCACCCGTCTCACTTTGCGTGTCTCGCATATCACGCATCCATTTATGGAAGAAGCGGTCTGTATTGGCGAAGAATGAACCTGTCTCTGTGAACACCTGAGTGTCAGCTGTCCAACCCTGGCGTTCATTGCGTTGCGGACAATCAGTAGGCACAGAAAGATAGTTGGAGCGTTGTCCCCAAACGGTGTTGGAGATGAGCTTGTTGATGAGCTCATTACCCGTCGAGATAAAGCCCGTCTCCAGCGCTTGGCTAATGGACGAGACGGGGATAGACTGTACGGATTGTATGGTGACATCGGCTGTTGCGGTGATAGAAGCAAAACGGTAGCCGTAGAAGGTGCAACGGGGCTGATAGCTGACGAAATCGCCGCTGTCACCAAAGGTATAATGGAGCTGCATGTGTATTTGATGCGTGCGCAGGTTCTGACGGTGAACGCTACCCTCGGGACCGTCCATCCCACGACTCTTGGCACCATTGCCATCATTGAGCAACTCTCCAGGCAAACAGGTCAGCACGGTTCCCTCAGCTGCCTTGAAGACGAAGGAAGGTACGGCAGCTGCATTCTGGCCAAAATCGACGACTAACGTCTCACCAGCATGTACAACCATCTGATCACCATCAGCATACTCACGTACTACGACAACGCGACCATATTCATCCTCTTTCGTTCCTGTGACATCCTTCCACACGTATGCCTTGACAGGTGCTAAGGCGAGATCTTTACGAAGGTATATTTCAGCGCCATCAGAGGGAAGAATCTCACCATTGAACTCCGTGTTTACCTCTGGCGTAGCGAGCTGTTCCGTAGCGAGATAACCTGGCTGACAACGCGCATCGTATGTCTCACCCTCGAAGATACCTGCATGTTGAACAGGACCTGCAACGCCAGCGCGCCAATCCTTGGTATTCGTGCCTAAAAGCTGGATAGTCCCGTCGGCATAAGTCAGCTCTAAAATGCCTCGGAAGGCACATTTCTTGCCAAACATACCTTCCTCGTCAGTGGGGGAAACAATCTTGTCTGCCCACCACCCTGGTGTGACCTGCACGGCAAGAACATTCTCCGCATTGGCCTTTCGTAAGAAAAGCGACGTAACATCGTAGGTGAATGAACGCTTGGTCTTTGCATTATGGGTGAAGCCGGGTTTTAGGACTTCATCGCCCACGCGCGTACCATTAATATATAGTTCATACACGCCAAGACCTGTCGTCATCCAACGCACCCGCTTGACCTTATGCTCATTCGTGACGGTGGCGACAAACCAACTTGAACCTTTAGCCGAGCAGCCGTTGTCCCCCTCATTGACCTTGCCTGTCACCAAGGGAGCATCAACTGCAGAAATCCATTCTGAGGAGGACCAAGCTGCGGCTCCAAGCGCATCAGTACGCGAGCCATTGACAGCAGACTGGGTCCTACAACTGCTCATTGTGAGCGTAAGTGCCATCGCCGCCACAGCCAGTGAGGGCATGAGCATAGACTTCGTCTTCATCGTTATATGAGAATTAAAGGGACTCACATTCCGCTAACCAAGCATCACGACTGGCATCGCTGGGCATACGCCAATCGCCGCGTGGCGATAGGCTGATGCTACCCACCTTCGGACCGTCAGGCAGACAAGAACGCTTGAATTGATGACCAAAGAAGCGACGATAGAAGTTGAGGAGCCACTTCTTGAGGATGTTGACAGGATAAGTGTTGCCAAAGGCTTGCTGTGCCAAGAAGAAGATTTTGGACGGGCGGAAACCGTAGCGAAGGACATAGTAGAGGAAGAAGTCGTGAAGTTCGTATGGTCCCACGATGTCCTCAGTTTTCTGTGCAATCTGAGCATTGAGGGTTGCAGCGTCTGTCTCTTCAGCTGGAATGAGCTCTGGACTAATGGGAGTATCGACAATATCGAGAAGAATACGCGAAGCTGGCGACAACTGATCCTGCTGTGCAAACCAGGTGACGAGGTGGCGCACAAGCGTCTTAGGCACACCGGCATTGACGCCATACATCGACATGTGATCGCCATTGTAGGTACACCATCCAAGCGCGAGTTCCGAGAGGTCGCCCGTGCCGACGACGAGTCCGTTGAGTTGGTTGGCCATGTCCATGAGAATCTGTGTGCGCTCACGCGCCTGACTGTTCTCGTATGTAACATCGTGGTTCTTAGGGTTCTGGTTAATATCCTCGAAATGCTGAAGCACGGAACGACTGATGTTTACTTCCTGAATCGAGATGCCCAAAGCGTGCATCAGATCTACGGCGTTGTTGTAAGTTCGGTCTGTAGTTCCGAAGCCTGGCATTGTAACACCCACAATACCATGACGTTCAAGTCCGAGCAGGTCGAAGGTATTGACCGCTATGAGTAATGCCAACGTGGAGTCGAGGCCACCGGAGATACCGATGACAACGGCCTTGCAGCCAATGTGATGCAAACGTTTGGCCAGTCCCTCGCTCTGTATAGCGATCATCTCTCTACAACGCTCGTCGAGGTCTGCGCCCTGCGGCACAAAGGGGTGCGGGTTGATGGGACGTGTGAACTCGAAATCACGCTGAGTGATGAGCGCGGTCTCTACGATATGATAAGGAGCACTCTTCTCCTTGGCCGAGCACGCCGTGAAGGTGGTGTTGACGCGACGGTCAGCGCGCAGACGTTCCACATCGATCTCGCTTTCTATGAGTTGCGGCTTCAAAGAATGACGCTGTCCTTCGGCAATGAATTTACCACATTCGAGAATCATGGCCTTGCCTGAGAAGACCACATCCTGCGTGCTTTCGCCAAAACCTGCGGCAGCATAAACATAGCCGCTGATACACCGTGCACTCTGTTGCCGCAGCAGACCTTGCAAGTAGTCTAACTTGCCTACTACATCATTGTCAGCACTCAGGTTGAAGATAATTTCAGCACCCTGCAACGCCTGTTGGCACGAAGGTGGAATTGGAGCCCAGAGATCCTCGCACAACTCTACACCGAAGGTACAAGTGGGTGTGTGGAACAACTGGCGAGCACTCAACATCACCTGTTGTCCACACAGGAGAACCGTTGCGTCAGCAGGCAGTTCGGATGCACTTGTGAACCACCGTTTTTCCTGGAACTCACGATAGTTGGGAAGATAGGACTTAGGAACGAGCCCCAAGATACGCCCTTTCTGGATAACAGCGGCACAGTTGACGAGCGAGCCGCGAAAACACACAGGCAAACCAACAATGGTGATGATGTCCAGCGAACGCGAGAAATTCATCAGTTGGATGAGTCCCATCTCAGCCTCGTCCAGCAAGAGCTGTTGAGCAAACAGATCAGCACAAGTGTAGCCCGTGATGCAGAGTTCGGGCAGACAAATGATTTCGACACCATGTCCTTCTGCTTGAATTACAAGAGATTCAATCTGTTGGACATTGAATTTAGGGTCAGCAACGCGTACCTCTGGCACAGCAGCTGCAATCTTTACGAATCCGTGGTTCATTGCTTCTTGGTGAGTGATTTCGGGTGCAAAGATAAGTATTCTTGGCGAAATGTGCATAAAAAATGAAGAAATTATATAAAAAGTTTGGTGGATGAGCGAAAAAGTAGTTACTTTGTCGTGCTTTTCAAGCAAAACCCGAGGGCGACGGGTTAGGCTCGCCACCCATTCTATAACCTTTAACAACAAGTACATTAAAACATGAGTAAGAAATTTGTTTGCACCGTATGTGGCTACATCCACGAAGGTCCCGAACCACCCGAGCGCTGCCCCCAGTGCAAAGCTCCCGCCGCCAAGTTCAAGGAGATGGCAGAAAATAATGGCCTTCAATTCGTTACTGAGCATGAGATTGGTGTTGCAAAAGGCTGCGACCCCGAGATCTGGGAAGGACTGAAGTCTCATTTCGAAGGCGAATGTACCGAGGTCGGTATGTATCTGGCCATGGCACGTCAAGCTGACCGCGAAGGCTATCCCGAAATTGCCGAGGCTTTCCGTCGTTATGCTTTCGAGGAGGCTGACCACGCCAGCCGTTTCGCCGAGCTCATCGGAGAATGTGTCTGGGACACCAAGACCAACCTCAAGAAGCGCATGGAAGCTGAGTGCGGAGCTTGCGCAGGCAAGATGGATATCGCCAAGAAGGCCAAGGCTCTCAACCTCGATGCCATCCACGACACCGTTCACGAGATGGCCAAGGACGAGGCTCGCCACGGCCAGGGCTTCGAGGGTCTCTACAAGCGCTACTTCGGCTAATCATCTCTCCCCCTACTCTTATAATCGACTACGTCCCGTCTCCTTTTCGAGGCGGGACGTTTGCTTTGATGTCCATGCGTTTCCGACGATTCGTCGAAGGGTAGGCGATTTGATATGACAAAGGCGTGACTTCGATGCCACGCCTTTGCTATTGATAAGTTAAAAGAACGGATTAGAGGAACCACTTCACGTAGCAGAAGTCCTGACGATGAGGCAGCAAATCGTTCTTGGGGAAGATACGATAAGCAATCTTGAAGGAGCCTGCATTATTGATGGTGTGCGTCACGTGGAAGGTGTAGAGATTGCCATCACGCTTGATGACCTCAAGGGGTTCAACGTTGTAGATGTGATCCTCACCCTTCTTGTCGGTGGTAAGGGTAACGAGTTCAATGCCAATGGCATTGTCGAGACCAGCCTCGTCAAGGACGATGTTGATATCGTACTTCGTACCAGCTTCAATCTGACCAATGCGCAGGGGTTCACCCTTCTCAGCGCTGACTACGCGGATGCTATCCCAACGCTCAGCCACAGCTTCCTTCCAGAGTGCGATTTCCTTGGCAATCTGGTTGTCGTTGGCCTGCAACTTCTTGGAACGGGCAGCAAGCGGGTTGTAGAACTTCGTGTAATAGTCGTCGAGCTGACGCTTCATCGTGTAATGAGGCGCGATGCGGGCGATAGAATTCTTGATGACCTGAATCCATGAGGAGCTGTAACCCTTGGCATTACGAGCGTAGTAAGTAGGCATGATCTCGTTCTCAAGGAGGCTATAGATAGTGGCGGCATCGAGCTGATCCTGATAAGCCTGATTCTCGTAGGTGCGCTTCTCGGTGAGAGCCCAACCGGCACCTTCACGGTAGCCTTCGAGCCACCAACCATCAAGGACGCTGAGGTTGACAACACCGTTCATGAGTGCCTTCTCACCACTGGTACCAGAAGCTTCGAGGGGACGGGTCGGAGTGTTCATCCAGATGTCAACACCGGAAATGAGGCGGCGGGCAAGCTGCATGTCATAATTCTCGAGGAAGATGATCTTACCGAGGAACTCGGGACGCTGACTGATCTCATAGATCTTCTTGATCAGACCCTGACCTGCGCCATCGGCGGGGTGAGCCTTACCAGTATAGAGGAACTGAACGGGATAGTTGGGGTTATTGACGATCTTGCTCAAGCGTTCCAGATCGGTGAAGAGGAGGTGTGCACGCTTGTAAGTAGCGAAGCGACGACCGAAACCGATGAGAAGTGCGTTGGGGTTGATTTTCTCCATGAGATTGACGACACGGCTGGGGTCACCCTGGTTCTTGAGCCAGCTCTCACGGAACTGTTGACGAATATAATCGACGAGCTTGGTCTTCAGGGCCATACGGGTGTCCCAAATTTCCTTGTCGCTGACTTCATAGATGCCACGCCAAATCGCTTCATTGGACTGGTCAGAGAGATGCTCGGGAGCAAAGTGCTTGGCATAGAGCTTGCGCCATTCGGTAGCACACCATGTGGGGAAGTGAACGCCATTGGTGACATAACCCACATGACTCTCCTCGGGGAAGTAGCCTTTCCAGATATTCTGGAACATCTTCTTGGACACTTCACCATGAAGCCAGCTGACACCGTTGACTTCCTGACAGGTGTTGCAGGCGAAGGTGCTCATGCAGAAACGCTCGCTGTGGTCATCGGGGTTCTGACGACCCATACCGATGAACTCATCCCATGTGATACCGAGCAGCTGAGGATAACCGCTCATGTACTTGCCGAAGAGACTTTCATCGAAATAGTCGTGTCCTGCAGGCACGGGCGTGTGTACGGTATATAAGGAAGACGCGCGCACGAGCTCAAGAGCCTGATTGAAGGTGAGACCGCTTTGCACGTAATCCACAAGACGCTGTACATTGCAGAGAGCGGCGTGTCCCTCGTTGCAATGATAGATATCCTTCTTGATGCCGAGCTTCTTGAGCAGAAGCACACCACCGATGCCGAGCAAAATCTCCTGCTTCAGACGGTTTTCCCAGTCGCCACCGTAAAGGGTGTGGGTGATGGGACGGTCGAAATCGCTATTCATGTCGTTGTCGGTGTCGAGCAAATAGAGCTTTACACGACCGACGTTGACGCGCCAGACGTAGGCGTGAACCTGATAGTTCATATAGGGAACATCGATGACGAGGGGCTTGCCGTCCTTGTCCATCTGCTGTTCAATGGGCAGACTGCCGAAGTTCTGAGCCTCATAGTTGGCAATCTGCTGACCATCCATAGAGAGGGTCTGCGTGAAGTAGCCGTAGCGATAGAGGAAACCAACGGCGCACATATCGACATTGGAGTCAGAAGCCTCCTTGACATAGTCGCCGGCAAGGATGCCGAGACCGCCAGAATAAATCTTAAGCACCTGGTTCAGACCATACTCCATGCAGAGATATGCGACAGAGGAACGGTCGGTGCGGGGCTTCACGTCCATGTAAGCGCGGAACTCCTTATAGACGTCGTTCATGCGCTTGAGGATGTCCTTGTCCTTGGCCAGCTCGGAAAGGCGCTCATAGCTGAGACGTTCGAGCATGAGGACGGGATTCTGACCACACTCCTCATAGAGGGCGTTGTCGAGACGTGAGAACAGACTGCGAGCACTGTGATTCCATGCCCACCACATATTGTGGGCGAGTTCCTCCAACTTGTTCAGCTCTTCGGGAATATTACTCTTGACGGTTACTGGTTTCCACTGAGCTTCGTTGGCGCTGCTTGCTTTGATTTTCATAAATGATTATTTTTGATGGGTTGTGATACAATAATTTATTTGTTGCGCTCCTGTGCATGACGCAGGGCGATGTCGTATGCGGTGTAATAATAGGATATGAAGTGCCTCCACTGAGCTTTCTGAGCGAGCGCGGAAGCGGCTTTGCGAGCGGTCTCGACTTCCTTAGCCGACAGCTGAGAAAAGCCGATGATCTCATCGCGGATGCGGTCTGCGACCTCGTCGTAGTTGTAATCGGAACGATGAATGACCTCCACGCCGTCAGTATCGAGATAACATTCACAAGCACCTTTTGATGATTGAGGCTTGGCGGATTGGTCTGCCGCCTTCATTTCGTTGGCCCAAAGTCCAAAGCCTGCGAGGGTGGTGGTGATGCAAGGCACTTTGAAGGCTACACTCTCTAAAGGTGTGTAGCCCCAAGGCTCGTAGTAAGAGGGATACACGGTGAGGTCGAGACCTAACAGCAACTCGTAGTAGTGCATATTGAAGATGCCATCAGCACCATCGAGATAGCAAGGCACAAAGAGAATCTTCACGCGTGAACTCTCACGATTGGTGATGCCGAAGCGATGCAGCGTCTGCGTGACCATGTCGCAACCGGGTTCGTGGAGATGATGTGTGATGAAAGGTTCGGGGAGCGGTGAAGAGGCTTGACGCTTGGAGGTGGGGTGCTTCCTCCATGCTGCAAGACTATCCTGTAAGTCCTTTCGCGGACCAGCTTGCCACGCCGGAACTTCAACGAGAGCGAGCACCTGACGATCGAGACGTTCGTCATGGAGCGTGCGGTTGAGAGCTTCAAGATAGACATCGATGCCCTTGTTCTTCCATTCATAACGTCCGCTAGTGGCTATGATCATCGTGTCATCGTCCAAAGCCGTACCCATAAGCGCATTGGCGACCTCGAGGATACGCTGGCGAGCCTTACGGCGACGGTTCACGAAAGTAACGCCCTTGGGTACAAAATCCATTTCAAAGCCATTCGGCAACACCACATCGGGCTGTTTATCCAACAGTTCCACACATTCGCGGGCAGTGACATCAGACACCGTGGTGAAGCAATCGACGTGATGAGCAGTCTGACGCTCGATGCTGTGCTTGGACTGCACGTTCAGCTCTTCTGCCATTTGATTGCCATTGTAGGCGAAGAGATAGTCGTAGAGCGGCTTGCCGTTGCCTGCTATGCTACGACCGATGGTAGTGGCATGAGTGGTGAAGATGGTGGCTATGGACGGCACATGGTTCATGAGATACAGCGCCCCCAAGCCTGTCATCCACTCATGAGCCTGATAGACAACACGCTTCGAATCATCAAGGAAATGATTGTAGAAACTCTCAACGACGCGACCAGCAGCGTAGGAGAACATGGAGGCTTCGTCGTAGTCGCCGTAAGCATGAAGGCTATCAACCTGATACTTCACCCACAGCACACCATAGATATCATTCTTCTGAGCGAAGAAAGGTTGGAAATCCACAAGAACGACAATCGGCTTACCTGGAATCTGCCAACGCCCAATACGCAGGGAGATCGCCTCCTTGGCCGCTTGTATTCGCCAATCAGCCCATAGCTGTTTATCTTCAATAAAAAGCGGATTTTCCTTGCCTTGCCAGAAGTCCGGCCCGATAAAAACAATACGATCAGGCATCACTTCTTGCAAAGTCTTAGCACGTGTGGACAAAACGGTATAAATACCACCAACTTTGTTACATACTTCCCAGCTTGATTCAAAGATATAATCGGGAAGGAGTTTAACTTGACTCATTAACCTAAACGGACATTTCTTTTGATTTCGGCGGCAAAAGTACTACTTTTCTCGCAAACGACCAACATTTTTTTACAAATTCGTTGATAATTCCATAATTAGTTGTACTTTTGCAGTCGAAAATCATACGAAAAAGGATGAAACGCACACTCTTTATGACTTTTCTTGTCGCGATGCTGGCACCTGTCGTAGTGCTTTCCAGCACACCTTTTCGCGGCACATTTGTTGCCAAGGAAATGGGCATGAAACTGGTCATCGATCTCTATGAAGAAAGCGTCGTGGTTCCCGATATGGAAATGTTCGGACCGCTCAACGGCTACATCAACGGAACAGGACTCTACCGCACATGGTATGTCTCGAAAATCCGTCAATGTGAGGAGCGGAAGGCCGTCATCCACCTCTCCAACGACTTAGGCTCAGAAACACAGCCCGTGGAACTGACGCTCGTGAACGACTCCCTACTTCATTTCCGCGAGATAGAAGGCAGCGTCATGAAGAAGGCTCATGGAAAGAAACTGGTGAAGATCCCCACGGAGTTCGATATGCGACGGGAATAGCCTCAGACTTGACTGATGAGGTAGGAGATGTAGGCCACATAGCAGGCTACCAGCAAAAATCCTTCCCAGCGAACAACACGCAGGCTCGTGCGCGCAAATATCCAAAAGAGGAGGCTGGAGAAGAGCAGCAAAGCAAAATCTGTCCATGCAATACCTACGACAGGCAGCGGTGTGATGCAGCTACAGCAGCCAAGAATCCAGAACACATTAAAGAGATTACTGCCCACGACATTACCAATGGCCATGGCACTCTGCCCTTTGCGCGCTGCTATCACGCTGGTGGCGAGCTCAGGCAGCGACGTACCTCCAGCCACGAGGGTCAGACCTATGACCGCCTCGCTAACTCCCAAGGAGCGAGCAATACCCGAGGCTCCATTGACAAAGAGTTTGCCACCGATGACAAGTCCCGCCAAGCCCAACACCAGATAGAGGGCGATCTGCCATACGGGCATCGACGGACCTGCGACGGCTTCGTTAGTAGGCGTTACTTTGTCACCCTTGGTCAATGAGAAAGTATAGGCCATAAAGATAGCAAAGAAACCCAACAGCACAATACCGTCTCCGCGAGAAAGCACATCTCCCCCACTCGACTGACTAAAGAAAGCATCCATCGCCAAGGCAGGAAAAACGATAGAGGCCAGCACTGTCAGCGGAATATCCTTGCTGACCGTACTTTTGGAAACCACAATCGGACAAACCATGGCCGAACAGCCCACAATCATCAACGTATTAAAGAGGTTACTGCCTACGATATTTCCGATACTCAAAGCCGAGGAGTGATGGATGCTGGCCATGAGGCTGACGATGAATTCCGGCAGTGATGTGCCAAAAGCAACGATGGTCAAACCAATCACCAACTCAGGGATATGGAAGCGACGCGCCAGAGCTACTGAACCGTCAGTCAGTTTATCTGCACCAATGATTACGAGCGCAGCTCCGACTATTGCAAGGAGGATGTCAACGAACATTTTTGAAGTCAATAAAGAAGTTTTTTGAGAAAATGGATTCTATTTTGTGATATTATTTGTACCTTCGCCGCCGAAAAAAAGTCATACCTGTCATTATGGCCACCACCAAAAGCAAAGATTCGAAGCGACTCGCGCAGTGCATCAAATGCAAACATTCCACGCTGAAACAATGGATGGAAAACCCCATCATTGCTATCTGTCATATTCGCCATGAGCGCTTTGTCGCAGCATGTGACCGCCAATGCACGTTCTTCGAACTGTCGGGCAATCCCAATCCGGAGATCACCCACTACGATGAGTACGAGGAAGAGGAGAACTTCTAAGGTTTCAGTTCATAGAACTCGCTGGGCACTTTGCGGCGCAGCACATCGAAGGCGAAATCGACACCCGGAATGATACCATAGCTACGCAGGACAGCATCCACTGTTTTGCGCGCCAGTTCCGGATGGTTATTCTCCTCGCTCAGATGACACAACCACACGTGGCGAAGCGACGGGCTGGACGAGTTGGCCAACAGTTCGGCAGCCTCGCGGTTGCTCAGATGTCCCTGGGGACCACTAATGCGCCCCTTCAGGTGTGCAGGATAGGGACCGGCCATAAGCATCTCTGAATCGTGATTACTCTCCAGCACGAGGTAGTTGGCCTTGCTGACTTCCTCCTTCACTCGTTCGGTGACATGACCAATATCGGTGATCAGGCTGAAACGGACGCCCTCTGCCTCAATGCAATAGCCGACACAATCGTTGCTATCATGCGGGACGTCAAAAGGCGTGATGTGTAAATCGCCGATGTCAAGAGGCACGTCTTTTTCAAGGAATGCCTTATGCTCGGTCTTCAGTTGGGGCGAGACGCAGTAGTTACGTGCTATGCCCTCATGTACGGCAGCCGTTGAATAGATGGGTATGTGATACTCTGCAGCCAGCTTGCCCACGGACTTGATGTGGTCGGCATGGTCATGAGTCACTAAAGCAGCTTCAACACGGCTGAGCGAGAGGCCAAAAGTCTGAAAATGACGCTTTAAGGTACGAATACCCAAACCGACATCTATCAGGATCGAGGTGGTCTCTGTTGACAGATAATAGCAGTTGCCACTGCTGCCGCTGCCCAGACAGATGAACTTCAGCATAGTGTTTAGTATTTAAATTTCGCCGCAAAGATAATAAAAATAATACTAAAGAACAATCTATTGACACATTTTTTGGTCTTTTTAAAATAATAAGGTATCAGAACGGCAAACCGACAGCAAAATGAAGTTGGATATCGCGCTTAAAATTGGGGTTAATAATCGGATAATGAAGGAGGCCGCTTTCGTAAGCTGGATTGATGGCTTTCATGCCCGCATCAAGGCGTAAGATGAAATAGCCGAAGTTGAGACGAACGCCAAGACCGTAAGCTACGGCTATCTGTCTCCAGAACTTATCGAATCGGAACTGCCCGCCTGGTTGTTCATCGTAGGCACGCAATGTCCAAATGTTTCCAGCATCAACAAACACGGCACCATCGACCTTCCAGAAGAGATGCGTACGATATTCGAGACTCATGTCCAGCTTCAAGTCGCCCGTCTGACGAATGAAGTCAACACGACCGTCTGACCCGCTGAAGCTTCCAGGGCCTAATCCGCGAACACTCCAGCCACGCACGCTATTGGCACCACCCGAGAAATAGCGTTTCTCATAAGGCAAAACAGTTGAGTTTCCGAAGGGATATGCTATACCAAAGGCCAAGTGGGCAGCCAGAGAATTACGCTCATCGAAGCGGAAACTTTTGGAAAAATCAAAGTCAAACTTGATGTATTCAGCGTATGCGATGTTGAAGAAGGTGTATGCGTTGAGTGTGGAAGAGTACGGCGTATTGAAGAGATTGGAGATACCATACAACAGATTGCCGGCTGATTCAATACCAAAGCGGATGCTGTAAGCATTTTGTCCATAAGTTGAACTTTGAGCAGTCGGTGAGAGTGTGGTGTAATAGAAATTATAACCCAGCTTCATGATAAACAGGTTCTCATAGTTGTAGCGGAGGATGGCATTGCGATTGCCATTGTCCGTCAGGTATTCATTCCTAAACGTCTCTGAGATCCAAGGCATGAAGACGTAGTTTAAGTCAATGAGGTCAATACGATGTTGCTTTTTCATATTGAGTTGACTCCAGCGGTAACGCCATGCTGCTGTGAGTACCCGACGATGAAACTCAGGGCGATCCTGCGAATCGAACATCAGCGAGGCGATACTCTGTGCCTTCGCTGAGCGTCGGAACTTACGGGAGAGGAAAGGAAAGCGGAACTCAGGGAAGTTGAGATCAGCCTCCACGCCATATTCAATATAGTTCTGATCTGCATATCCTTCCAGACCTTTGATAGCCTCGAATGCGCCGCGCAATTTGAAGGAGAACATTGCTGAACGACGGAAGACATTGCGGTTCTGATAACCAAGACTAAGTGCAGCACCGAGGTCGCCAGCGGAGTTGGTTCCTTCGAGTTCAGCTGAGACTCCATGCCGCTTGGCTGTCAGCAGGTTGACGTAACCGACGAGCTCATCGGGGTTCTCCTCAGAAGGCTCAAAAGTGACGTTCGCACCCAGCAAAGCCGACAGCGAGGAAAGGTTGCTATAAGTAGCCTGCGCATCGGATTCACGATAGAGATTACCCGGACGGAGCTCGGTCTTTCCAAGGATAAAGGTTGGGCGAAGCGATCGCCGTCCACGCTGATAAAAGCGGATTCCGTCAATGACCAAGCTGTCTATGCCCTCTGTATTGCTATAGAGGGCGGAACGATCTACATCCGTCAAGATATTCAGCTGTCCGATATGATAGCGAGGGTGATTGCGCAAAGAGTCGGCAGCCGTCTCGCGATAACGTGACACGCGCAGCGTCAAAGCCACCTGATGATTGCCCAAAGTCGTATCGGCATCAAAGCGCACAAAACTTTTATTAAACCGCTGATAACCTGTATTTTGAAGCATCGACGTTATACGACTTCTTTCAGCTTCCAATTGGTTGATATCAAAGGGCATTGACTCGTAAAGAAAGCTCTGCGACCACGTGGCTGTAATGAGCGAATCAACCATCGGATCATCAATTCTGCGGTCAATGTGACTAACGTGATAGCGGTCGGATGCGTGAATCTGATAAGTCAGGGAAAGCTTATGTTTACGTTGACGTTCGCGCAACGTGACATCAGCATTGAGGAAGCCTAAGTTGCGAACAGCTAACTGTATATTGGCACGTCCGGCCTCAGCTTGAACGCTGTCGTAGATGACAGGGGCTTCACCGATTCGACGGAAGAAACGATTGATGCGCTTCGTACTGTCGTTACCACTAATACAATAGACGCCAAGCGGAACTTTGAAGATACTGAACCATCTCGAATTAGGATGCTGACGAATGTAACCGCTTAATGCCGATACGGGAACGTCATCATCATCGCTACGTACTGTGGCACGATCCAACAAACGCTCATCGCCAGTCAAAAAGCGCTCTGGGCCACAGGAAGCGAGTACGGCAGAAAGTAGTACTGGCAGCAGTAGGCGTAGATAAGAGCGCTTGCGGAAAATCATTGGAATAGCGTGTTTTGACGTCTGCGGAACTCTGCCAAGACAATACCCGTAGCCATCGCGACATTTAGGCTCTCCGTGGTCGGCTGTCCTGCAGGGTAATTAGGGATGAAGAGGCGCCGACGACAGAGACTGTTGACTTCGGACGTAACGCCATTTCCTTCGTTGCCCATCACGATGATTCCGTTATCGGAGAGTGATGAATCCCAAAGGGAATCTCCATCGAGGGAAGTGCCATAAACAGGAACCTCAGCGGGCAAAGCAGCGAGGAAAGCTGGTAGTTCGACGTAATGAACGCTGACACGTGCAATACCCCCCATCGTGGCCTGTACGACCTTGGGATTCCATACATCAGCTGTGATGGGCGAGCACCAGATATGACGAATCCCAAACCAATCTGCCAGACGGATAATTGTGCCAAGATTACCAGGGTCTTGCACGCCGTCAAGGGCGATATGAAGACCTTCTGTAGCAACTGAACTGGCTGCAGTATCTATCGCAAAATTCTCATCATCAGGAATTTCAAAGAGAGCCACGACCTGTTGAGGAGTCTGCAACGAGCTGACCCGTTCGAGCTCGGCGGATGTGATCACCTCCATGGGGCAGCCACCCCACTTATGCCCCTCATCCGCCATCCATTCCTGTGTTGCCAGCAACAACTTGCAGCGAAAGGCAGGTAGCAACTCGCCGACGAGCCTCGGCCCCTCGGCGACAAACAATCCCTCCTGACGCCTGAACTTACGCTGGCGCAAGGAGGTGATCAGACGAATTGTGGATTTAGTCAACATGAGCGGAACGAACGCGGCTCAGCGTCTCAGGTGTCATCTGCAAGAAGGATGCCACGTGTACCATAGGCGCTCGCAGGATAATCTCGGGCTTGCTCTTCAGCAGACGCAGATAACGTTCAGTAGCATTTTCAAATCGCTGACTGTCAGCGTGCTCCTGCGATGAGATGAGTGCATGTTCCAAGATTCGGCGATAGAGTTGCGCCATCTCCTTGTCGTTCTCTACAAGTGCGAGCAAGGCATCATGGGGTATTCCGAAGAGCCACGAGTTCTCCAGTGCTTCCACCATGAGTCGCGAGGGATTCTGCTTGAGGAAGCTCTCAATGCAGATGACGATGCGCCCCTCATAGGAGAAGTGTTCGGTGACATCGCGACCGCCCTTGTAATAGAACTGTCGCACCATGCCTTTCTCCACGTAATACATGAAAGAGCAGATGTCGCCTTCCTGTAGGAGTTTTTCTCCTTTAGCCACCTTGAAAGGCATCAAGATATTGGACAAGGTGGTGATACCTTGCGTGGAAAGTGTGCAATAGCGGCGTGCTATTTCTCGAGCGATGTCTCTTCGTTTGTCCATAGTTTTAATCCAATTTAAGTACAGCCAGGAACGCTTTCTGCGGCACCTGCACGTTGCCGATCTGCTTCATTCTCTTCTTTCCCCTCTTCTGCTTCTCCAACAGCTTTCGCTTGCGACTGACATCGCCGCCGTAGCATTTGGCAGTCACGTCCTTACGTACTTGTTTAACGGTTTCACGAGCAATAATCTTAGCACCGATGGCAGCCTGAATGGCAATATCAAACTGCTGGCGCGGGAGTAATTCTTTCAGCTTCTCACACATCCGACGTCCGAAGTCAACGGAGTTGTCAACATGCGTCAGCGTGGAAAGGGCATCGACAGGTTCGCCATTGAGCAGGATGTCGAGCTTCACGAGCTTCGAGGGACGGAAGCCCGCCTGATGATAGTCGAAGGAAGCATAGCCCTTGGAGATGCTCTTCAGTTTGTCATAGAAGTCAATGACGATCTCCCCCAGGGGCATCGCAAACTGTATCTCCACACGGTTGCCACTGATGAAGTCTTGCTTGATCAGCTCGCCGCGCTTGCCAAGACACAGCGTCATGATGGGCCCGATGAAGTTGGCGGTAGTGATGACCGATGAGTGGATATAGGGCTCCTCAATATGGTCGATGAGCGTGGGATCTGGCATTCCAGCAGGATTGTGCACCTCCTTGACCTCACCCTGCTTGTCATAGACAAGATAGGATACATTAGGCACCGTCGTGATGACATCCATATTGAACTCACGGTCGAGACGTTCCTGAACAATCTCCATGTGCAGCAGTCCGAGGAAACCGCAACGGAAACCGAAGCCCAGAGCTACCGATGACTCGGGCTGGAAAGTCAGCGAGGCATCGTTCAACTGCAGCTTTTCCAGCGAGGCGCGCAGGTTTTCATAATCTTCCGTCTCTATGGGATAGACACCAGCAAACACCATAGGCTTCACTTCCTCGAATCCTGCGATGGCCTGGACCTTGCCCAGCGACTGCACGTGCGTAATGGTATCACCGACCTTGACTTCCGTCGCCGTCTTGATGCCACTGACAATATAGCCTACATCGCCACAATGCAGTTCCTGACGCGGCACCATATCCATCTTCAGCACACCGATCTCGTCGGCATTATATTCTTTTCCTGTGTTGATGAAGACTACGTTATCTCCCTTCTTGATGCTACCGTTGACGATCTTGAAGTAGGCGATAATACCACGGAACGAGTTGAATACGGAGTCGAAGATGAGTGCCTGCAGCGGAGCATCCTCGTCGCCATTGGGACAGGGAATGCGATCCACTACGGCATCGAGAATCTCATCAACGCCCTGCCCCGTCTTGCCGCTGGCTCGGATGATCTCCTCGCGCTTGCAGCCGAGCAGGTCAATGATCTCGTCCTCGACTTCCTCAGGCATAGCATTAGGCATATCACACTTGTTCACGACGGGGATGATCTCCAGGTCGTGATCGATAGCCATATAGAGGTTGGAAATGGTCTGTGCCTGCACACCCTGAGTGGCATCGACAACGAGCAATGCGCCCTCACATGCAGCGATGCTACGGCTCACCTCATAGCTGAAATCAACGTGTCCAGGGGTGTCAATCAGATTGAGTATGTACTTCTGCCCATCGCGTTCGTACTCCATCTGGATAGCGTGACTCTTGATGGTGATACCGCGCTCCCGCTCCAGATCCATGTCATCGAGCATCTGCCCTTCAGTAACCTGAATGGTGTTCGTCCGTTCAAGCAACCTGTCGGCCAAGGTGCTCTTGCCATGATCGATGTGAGCGATGATGCAGAAGTTCCTTATTTGTTTCATGGGCGCAAAGTTACAAATAAAATGCGGTTTACCAAAATCGAAAGCCTCCTTTTTTCGTCCAAACGTTCAGAAATATTTTCTAAAACACAAAAATCCCCCGTAAAGAGCCTTGCTCTTACAGGGGAATCAGACAGTTTTGTCGTTAATTCGATTTACTTGAGGCTGAAGATGGGATCCTTCTCGTCGCCTTCGACGTTGAGCTTGTCCTCGCGGAGCAACCAACCGAGACCGAGGTAGAGATCCTTCTCACTCTTAGCCTTGGCGGCCTTCTTCAGATCCTTGGCATTGAGTGCGCCATTCTCGTTCAGTGCCATCCAAACAGCACCTGCGATTTCACCTGCTTTTGCAAACATAATCTTTTTTACCTTAAGAGTTAATTAAATTCGACACTTATATGTCGCGTTGTTATTTTAATGCTGGGAATGTCAAAGCATCCCCCCTCTTGCGAAATGCGGTGCAAAGGTAGTGTTTTTTCTGATAACATGCAACTTTTTTGATAAAAAAGAATGTTTTGCAGCATATTTTTGAGCTATTTAGCACAAGAATTGGTACGGGCATCAACATTAGCATAAAAAAATGAGCCTCATCTGACGATGAAACTCATTCTGTACGCCCTCAGGGGCTCGAACCCTGGACCCATTGATTAAGAGTCAATTGCTCTACCAACTGAGCTAAGGACGCATGGAGGCGTGTGCCTCATTGTTTAGCTGTTGTACGCCCTCAGGGGCTCGAACCCTGGACCCATTGATTAAGAGTCAATTGCTCTACCAACTGAGCTAAGGACGCAACTTGCTTTTATCACCATCTGACGGTGTTGGCAACCGTCTTTCTGGTTTTGCGGGTGCAAAGGTAGCTATTTTCTTTGAAACAGCCAAACTTTTTCGCCTTATTTTTTCTATTTTATGATTTCAAGTTCCTTGAAGACACGTGTCAGAGCCTCTACAGCCTCATCAACCTGCTCCTTGGTGTGTGTAGCCATCAGTGCAACGCGCACAAGAGTATCCTGCGGAGCACAAGCGGGTGGAATGACGGGATTAATGAACACGCCAGCATCAAAGGCGAGCTTCGTCACGGCAAAGGTTTTATCAACATCGCGCACGTAAAGCGGGATGATCGGGCTCTCAGTGTCACCAATCTCAAAGCCGGCATCGCGGAAGCGCTTGAGGGCATAGTTCGTGACATCCCAGAGCTTTTGGATGCGCTCGGGCTCACGCTGAAGAATGTGCAATGCCTCACGGGCAGCGGCTGTAGCAGCGGGCGTACATGAAGCAGAGAAAATATAGGTACGCGTGTGATGACGGAGATAATTGATGATACTGCTGTCAGCGGCAATGAAACCACCGATAGAGGCCAAGCTCTTGGAGAACGTACCCATGATGAGATCCACGTCGGCGGTCAAGCCGAAATGGTCGCATACACCACGTCCGTCGCGTCCGAAGACACCCAGACCGTGTGCCTCATCAACCATGACAGCCACATTGGGATATTTCTTCTTCAGGGCAACAATCTCTGGCAGCTTGCAAAGATCGCCCTCCATGGAGAATACGCCATCGACCACGATGAGCTTCACGACATCCTCGGGGCTTTTCTGGAGAAGCTTCTCCAGTTCGTCCATATCGTTGTGCTTGTACTTCAGGCAACGCGAGAAACTGCTGCGCACGCCATCAACAATGCTGGCATGGTCGCGATCGTCGCAGATGATGATGTCATGACGGTCGGTGAGCACACCCAGCACACCGCTGTTCACGGTGAAACCCGTGGCAAAGCACATCGCTTCTTCCTTGCCCACGAATTCAGCCAGCTCCTTCTCCAACTGTACATGCAAATCGAGCGTTCCGTTGAGGAAACGCGAGCCGGCACACCCGCTGCCATACTGTTTCATCGCCTTGATACCAGCCTCTATGACACGATCGTCACCTGTCAGACCGGTATAGGCATTTGAGCCAAACATGAGCACACGGTGGCCTTCCATGATGACCTCAGTACCCTGTTTGCCCTCAATTTCACGGAAATACGGATATATTCCCAATGCTTTATATTTCTGCGGACGGTCGTACTTGGCCAATCTTTCTTGTAAGAGTCCCATATATTAAATAGGTATATACTTTTAAAACGGCTGCAAAGGTACATAAAAAATCCTTAAATTACGCACTTTTTGGGTGAAAATGTGCATAAAAGCATATTTTTCATTCTCAAAGCAACTTATCTACGGGAATTTTGCGTACTTTTGTGCGATAATTGACTAATTCCATATGAGCAAGAAACGACTATTGTTTATCGCTAACCCCATTTCGGGTACACGTGACAAGAAACCGATCATCGAATCATTGCCCATGTTCCTGGATGCAGAGCAATTCGAATGGGAGGTGAGATGGACTAACCATAAGGGGCATGCTGCCGAGCTGGCACATCAAGCCTCGGAGGAGGCCGTCGATGTATGCGTAGCCATTGGGGGCGACGGCACAGTCAATGAGGTGGCACGCTCACTGCGTCACTCCGAGACCGCGCTGGCCATCATCCCCATGGGCAGCGGCAACGGCCTCGCACGTCACCTGCAAATACCCATGGATCCTGACGGTGCGCTACAGGTGCTCGCACGCTGCGACATCAAAGCCCTCGACTACGGCCTCATCAACGATATTCCCTTCTTTTGCACCTGCGGCATGGGCTTCGACGCTTTCATCAGCGAAAAGTTTGCCTCGGCTGGCAAACGAGGACTCGGCACATACGTCGAGAACACGCTCAAAGACGGTTTGTCCTACAAGCCAGAGACTTACGAGATTGAGATAGACGGCCAGACCGAGCACTACCGTGCCTTCCTCATCGCCTGCGGCAACGCCTCACAGTACGGCAACAATTTCTATATTGCACCCCAGGCATCGATGAGCGACGGCCTTCTCGATGTGACCATCATCGAGACGATGAATATGCTGAAGGCACCTCAGATTGTCATGCAGATGATCAACAAGACGCTCGACAACAATCCCAACGTCCGCACCTTCAAGTGCCATTCGCTACACGTCCACCGCGAACAGCCGGGGGTCATCCACTACGACGGCGAGCCCGGCGAGACCGGCACCGATATCGATATCCGCCTGGTGCCGCATGGTCTGCGTGTCGTGGTCAACGAAGCTGCTGACAAGACCACTGCGCCCATCATCAAAGACATACAAGACATCTATGATCAGGTGACAGGAGACATCAAAGCGCAGCAACGCAAACTTCTTGCCATCAACAAACAGCTCCTCGACCGCATCCTCCAACGGAATAAGTAGATGACGAGAAGCTGATACATCATCTATTATACATTATACACTATCAATCATACATTATCACCATCCCTCTTCCTGCCCACGACGCGCAAGGAAATGGAACTGCGCGGCTGGGATCAAGCTGATGTCATCCTCCTCAGCGCAGATGCCTACGTCGATCATCCGTCCTTCGGGGCTGCGGTCATCGGTCGATTATTAGAGGCAGAGGGGTTGCGCGTGGCCATCATCCCTCAGCCCGACTGGCATGGCGACCTGCGCGACTTTCGCCGCTTGGGCCGACCGCGACTTTGGTTCGGCGTGGCTCCCGGGTGCATGGATTCAATGGTGAATAAATATACTGCTGCACGTCGCCTGCGATCAGAGGATGCCTATTCGCCCGACGGTCGCCACGGCCTGCGCCCCGAATACCCCACGATTGTCTATACGCAGGCCGTCAAGCGATTATTCCCCGACGTGCCCGTGGTGTTGGGCGGCATTGAGGCTTCACTGCGCCGTCTCACTCACTACGACTACTGGCAAGATCGGCTGCGCCCGAGCATCCTCCTCGACAGCGGAGCTGACGCTATCCTCTATGGAATGGGTGAGTTGCCTACTTTGGAACTCACCCATCGCGCCCTCGAACTCATCGAGAGCTACCATCCCGACTTGGCCTACGACGATGAAGGAAACGCCATGCTCACCGCCAAGGCCATCCGCGAAGCACTTGAGACCTTGCCCCAGTCTGTGGTTTGCTACGACAACAAGGCTTCCATTCCAGGCGGCATCACCGCCGATGACATCGTTCTCCACAGCTACGAGGAGAGCCTGCGCGAGCCACGCTTCCATGCCGAGAACTTCCATCACATTGAGGAGCAGAGCAATAGCAGTGATGCCCGACGCCTGATTCAGCAGACTGGAAAGCAATGGGTTGTGGTCAATGTCCCCTACCCTCCCCTGACTACCGAGCAGCTCGACCACTCCTTCGACCTTCCCTACACCCGCCTCCCCCATCCTCGCTATGACGGCAAACGCATACCCGCCTACGACATGATCCGTTTCTCGGTCTGCCTGCATCGCGGTTGCTTCGGCGGCTGTGCCTTCTGCACCATCTCCGCCCATCAGGGCAAGGCCATCATGAACCGCTCGAAGGAAAGCGTTCTGCGCGAGGTGGAAGCCATCGCCCAATTGCCCGATTTCCGCGGCAACCTCTCCGACCTCGGCGGGCCTTCGGCAAATATGTACGGCATGAGAGGTAAGAACAAGAAAGCGTGCGACCATTGCCATCGCCCGTCGTGCATACATCCGCAGATCTGTCCGAACCTCAACGGCGACCATCGTCCCCTGCTCGACATCTACCATGCCGTGGATGCCCTACCCTACATCAAGAAGAGCTTCATCGGCAGCGGCGTGCGCTACGACCTGCTGCTGCACGACTGGAAGGACGAAGCACTCAACCGCGCAGCCGCCGACTACACGCGCGAGCTCATCACGCGCCATGTCAGCGGACGCTTGAAAGTGGCTCCAGAGCACACCTCCGACCGCGTGCTGAAGCTGATGCGCAAACCCTCGTTCCGTCTGTTCTACGACTTCAAACGGCGCTTTGACCAAATCAACCGCGAGTGCAGCCTGCGCCAGCAGATCATTCCATATTTCATCAGCTCGCACCCAGGCTGCCACGCTGAGGACATGGCGGAACTGGCTATCACTACGAAACAGTTAGACTTCCATCTCGAACAAGTGCAGGACTTCACACCGACCCCCATGACCACTGCCACGACGATGTGGGCAACAGGTTACGACCCTGACACGCTGGAGCCCGTCTTCGTTGCTCGCACGCCCGCCGAAAAACAGGCGCAGCGGATGTTCTTCTTCTGGTACCAGCCCGAACAACGACAACACATAGAGGCCGAGCTACGCCGCTTGGGACGCACGGATTTACTCATTCAGCTTTTCGGAATTAAACCAAACCCCTCCTCATCTGTCAAAAGCAAGAAAACAAATTATAAACGCAAAAAGAAACGTTGATCATGAAAAGACTTCCCATCTTAGCCGCCTTGTTGGCTCTTTGCCTCCTCGGCACCACAACAGTCTTCGCCCAGTCCAAGCTGGAGAAACGCTATGAGTACACACTCAAGAACCTGCGCCTCGACAAGGCCACCGAAGCCAAGTTCGCCCCCGTACTGCGGGCTTACCTGACCGAGAAGAAAGAGGCGGGTGACATCTACGATGATGTCAAGAAGAAATACAAGGCAGCGGAGAAGGCTGGCACCCTCACCGACGCACAGGCTACCCAGCTCCTCAACGCCAAGATGGAGAGCGATGAGAAGGAACTGGAAGTGAAGAAGAAATACCTTCCTGAGTTCAAGAAAGTGCTGAAGCCCAAGAAAGTCTATTATGCTTTCGATCTGGCCAATGACAAGATGTCAAAGATCGAAGGCAAAGACGAATAAGACAGACAACGTAGCATGATAAACACACGCGCGTGAGAGTTCATTCCCTCACGCGCGTGTGCGTAAATAGATAAGGTGTATCAATAGCGGTCTTCGATTTCGTCCTCCTTGTCCTCGATGTATCTGACAAAGCTGTTGCGGAGCGATTCGGGAATAGACTTGTCATTCTTGACACGCTTCTCAATCTCCCACATCTTGTCCTCGACCTGCTTGGCAGCTTTTTTGTTACCAGCACGCAGGTATTTATCATACTGCGACAGCATACCATAGATGCCATGCTTGCGGCAGAGGCCGTCGAGCGTCATCGGGTATTCTGTTGGAGCCTTCGGAGCCTTTGGAGCAGCAGCGGGAGCAGCAGGAGCGGGAACATTTGAAGAGACTGTTGAAGCCACCGTGGCAGCGATGGCAGCAGCGGTCTCAGCGGCCTGATCGATGAGATCAGGAACGGTCACATTGAAGTCCATACGCACGCCCTTGATATTCTCCAATAGACGATTCACCTCACTGGCAGACAGGTATTTCTTGTCCTCGTCAGCGATGGAGAAGACGATGGTGCGCTCAACGTTCACGCCGGCGTTATACACAGGAATCAGGTTGTCCAGATCTTCAGCCTCGAGCACCCAACCGTCGCGCACGCGCACGCCACGGTCATCTAACGGAACGAGGTTGATGGACAGATTGGGCAGTGGGGCACTCATCTCCTTGCGGACGGGCACCACGGCCTGCATTGTCCATTCTGATTTGTCGTCGGGGTTCTGAATGGAGTACAACTTGACATCAGCGCCAAGGCTGAAGCTGGAGAAAGCATTACCAGCAAACTCCACCGTGTTCTTGGGGATATACACCTCAGCGGGCTTGTCAGGTGTGCAAGCACAGAACAGCGCAGCAACTACGGCTGCCACTGCGGAAAGAATAAAGGATTTTTTCATGTTCATTTCGGATTGGTTTCTACTATGTGATGATTATTTTGAGGCTTGATGCACAGCGGCTCAGTCGTTCAGCCGCATCTGGAAGGTGGAGGCGGGCAAGCCCTGGGCATTGCGCAGGTCGGCATCGGTGAAGCCGCTCCATCCGTAGCGGACCGTGGCAGGCTCTTTCACCTCAGGCGATGTCAGGAGAATCTTGTCGCCCTCGATCTTCAGGATGGTGGCAGGATAGAACAGGCCATCGTGTCCGGCGAGCTCAAAGCCGTGCGTACAGGTAAGGCCGTCAGCATGGTCGAAGGCTACAGCTGCTGTGCCATTCTGTCCAAGCACGAACGAGCGCGGCTTGGGTCCCTCGCTCTCAAGGTGGTGGCGGTAAGTGTGCTCCAGTGCCAGTAGTGCCAAGCGTTCACCCACGGGACGCTTCGTGCGGTAGTGGACATCGGCGGCATCGCCCACATCGGTGCTAACAGCCATCCATGTGCCGGGGAGCTGATTACAGAGGCGTCGCTGGCTGTCGCGGAAGGCAGGCCACGACGGACGCGGCAGGCTGGAGAGCTGCACGACATAGAAAGGCAGCACCTCTTTCTTCTGGAACTCACAGCTCCAGCGGCGTGCAAAGTGCTGGCGCCAGGACTGCTCCAGTAATGTGAACAGTCGTTCGTGCAACTCAACATTATGTGCATTGCTCTCGCCCTGATACCACAGCACGCCTTTGATGGGCAGATGGCCGAGCGGTTCTACGGCAGCCTCGAAGAGATAGCAGGGGTCGTATGGATGCCGCTGCAAGGTGTTGTAAGCGGCAGATTCCTTGTCGAGGGCATGGGCGATGTTCTGGCTCATGCGACCGCGAGCCCACGCCTGCCCATAGTCTCCATTTCTCCAGTCACGCAGGATATTGGGCAGTTCCCATTCCAGCGTCGAGCGGTCGATCCACGATTCGGTTGTGGAGCCTCCCACCGCATTGCAGATGATGCCGATGGGGATATCCTCAAGGCTGTCGCACAGCACACGTCCGAAGTTGAATGCCACGGCAGAGAACTTGGCCACCACCTCCGGCGAAGCGGTCTTCCAACCTTGGAAATCCATGTGGCGAAGCTCATTCGTGTAACGCAGCACGCTGTCGTCCCACTCCACGGCATCTGTTCGCGCGCGCGCGGGCATATTAAAAAGGTGCAGGCGACCGGCGAGACGCTGGGCATCGGCGAGGTCTTGGTCAAGGGTGTTGCACTGATCCACGCGCAGCTCCATGTTCGACTGTCCGCTCGCCAGCCACAGGTCACCGAAGTACAGGCTGTCAATGGTCAGCGTCTGTGCCTTGCCCTTGGTCAGGTTGTCAAGGAGATAAGGATATTTGTCGGGATAATAGAAGCGGTAGTTCTCAGTGGGTAGCGGCGTAGATGTCAGCGTCAGCTTGTAGGGACCGCCTGCCTTCATGTGGGGCAGTTCCATCGACCAAGTTCCGTCGGCACGCGTGAAGGTCTCGCCCTTATCCACGATCTGACCGTCCTTGCTCAGCACACGCTGGATGCTGCGGCGTGCATCGCTCCGCCCCTCCAGCAGCAGGTGTTCGTCGCGGGGCAGCACCATTCCGCTTGCATAGACCGGCGGCAGGCGCAAGCCTCCATGATCGCCCGTGAGCGCACCATAGACCGTTCTGGCCAGGATCTTCGCACCCTCGGGATTGGGATGCAGGGCATCGGGGAAAAGGTCGGGACGAGAGTGCAGCGGCGCATAGAGGTCGATGAGCTGCGCATGAGCGCCACTCGCCACCTGTTCAATGGCCTGCTGGACCTGGGCGTGCCAGTCGCGCGTGCCGCTCTGGAATCGTGGATGACGGTCGAAGATGGGTGTCATGCGGCAGACGAGGATGCGTGCCTCGGGGTTCACCGTGCGAAAGCTGTCAATCAGCGCACGGTAGTTGGGAATGAACTCCTCCTTCCAGTCGGGCCAGTTGCGCGGGTCGGTGTCGTTCAGACCCAAGTGAATGACAACCCAGTCGGCCTTGAAGTCCATGGCCTGACGGAACTCGGGTGTCTTGATGTAGGGACGATGACCTTTATACAACAAGGTGGAACCCGAATGGCCGAAATTGCCCACCTCGAAACGGTTGGCACCGTAGGCACTGTCGAGCATCTGTTGCAGGCGAACGGGATAGGCATCGCGGTCGCGGTGGCTCAGGCCGTAGCCATAGGTGACACTATTGCCCACGCAGGCCACGCGCAGCGGAAGCGCCGGTGCTTTCCGTTTGCTGGCGCCCCAGACGGGCTCCACGCATAGGACTTGCATCACCAGCAGCAGAAGGATGATGGCTGAAAGCTGTTTTCTCATCATGTACGGTGTCTTAGTCATATTATCGTTTGCTCTTATAAACCTTACGAGTCGAACCGTCGGCGCGTCGCTCGATGTAGAAACCGTTGGGCGTGCTCATGCGTCGTCCCAGCAGGTCGAAGCATCCAGCCTTGGCACGGTCACTCTTGGCCCATGCGGGTTCTGCCTCCACCTCGGGGCTGTCGATAGCATCTTCTACGCGCTCGATCATGAAGATATAGGTATTGAGACTGCGGCCAGGCATACTGACGATGATCTCCTGAGTAGCTTCCTCGATCTCAATGGGCGACTCCTGGCAGAGGTTCTCTGTCTCGTTGCCGGTGGAGATAAGATGTACGCCGCTCTTCACCTTCTCGGGCAGCTTAAGCTTCAGTTCCTTGTCGGTCGCCGTCGTGTCAATGGCCATGACAATGAGCGAGTCACCCTTGATGTAAGCCGAAAATTCCTGCGCCGCTTCAGTGCCAGAAGACAGATCGCGCGAGGTGACCAAGCGTGTGGAACCTGTGACGTGCTTTGAGAAATGCGACATGACGAATGCGCGCGGCAGCAGTTTGTTCTTCGTCTTGTTCCCCTCGCCATATTTTGCTTCGCCGGTACTGATGAACGACCAGTGGGCGCGCATATACCAATAGATATATCCCGTGCAGCCTGCCAACATACACTCGTTGAGTTCCTCGGCAAAGAGGAGCTGCTCATGCCAGGTGGGCAGACGATCACCGATATTGTCGGTCGAGGAGTGCTCCGTCATCCACACTTCCTTGTCGTACTTGGCGGCCAGCGCAGCTGCTGTCTTCAAGTCGCCCAAAGCGGGATGACCGTAGATATGGCCTGCGATGATGTCAATCTGTTCGCGTGCCGTGGAGTTGTTCAGCAGCGCATTGGAATATTTCGGATCAAAGCCCAATGGCTCAGCACTGATCAGTCGCACGCCCTTGTAGGTCTCGCGGTCGAGCATGTGAGCATAGTTCTTCACCAACTTGAGCTGCTGCTCAGGAGTGTAGAGACAGCCGGAGTAGCTCACCCACCAGTCGGGCTCGTTCTGGACAGACACGGCATCCACCTCCACGCCCTTCGACTTCATGTAAGCCAGGAAAGTATTGAGCCACGGGAAGAACTTCTCGTAGCAATCCTCGCGCAGCGTACCGCGCTGGTTGCCTTGGTCGTCGCTGTTGCCGCCCGCAGCCGTGCCATTGGTCTTGTAGTCACCGGGAGGCGACCACGGCGTACCGAACACGATGCCTCCGCGCTGCTTGACGATCTTGGCAGAAGGCACAGAGCCCTGCCAGTCGTAGGGCGTGTCCCAGTTACCCCATTCGGCCACACGCACGTCGCCCTCGAAGTTGGGCGAAATCTCCATGCGCATGATATTCAATCCGATTTTCGACTGCGAGCCATACAACAGTCTCACTGGCTGCGTGTCCGATGCGTAAGGTTCCATGGCACCGAAGCAGCAAGCGGCCCCGAAACCCGTTATCGTCTGCTTGCGTGTAGTTCTCACCGTCACCTGAACGGGGGCTGCAAATGTGGCTGTCACAACAGCCATCAACAAAAATGAACTAAGAATCTTTCTCATTACTACTATTTTAAAATGGTCATTTCCCATAAAAAGCGCACTGTACTGTGGCTTTTCCGATGCAAAGGTAATCATTCTTTCCATATTAGCACACAAAAAAGGCAAAAAAATGGACAGAGAAATCAAGAGGCCGAGCTTCACAGCCCAGCCTCTCCAAAAAAACTTTACTATTTTACTCTATATTGTGAAATAATAGAGCCACAAATGAACCATAAGTTACTTGCTCCAGTCATCGTCCCAGACGTTGTAAGCATTGCCACGATTTGATACGTCTTCCTTGACATATTGCGTACTTGTCGTCTGGTTTTCATTGTATATGATGGACTGCATTATCAGTTTCTCACAGTGAATTTTTGTGAATTGAAGAGTCGGAATAACATATATCTTTTTCATAATCTTTGAATTCTTAATTAGTTACTTATAAATTTTATTTGATGAGCACTTTCTTACCGTTGACAATATAGATACCACGGGTGGGTTGAGCAACGCGGCGACCGCTGAGATCAAAGACTTCATCTTGACCATGCTCACCATTTAGTACAGATTTGATTTCATCTACTGTGTCGAAACTGAAGGCAAAGCCCTTGACACCAGCGGGAGCGTCCATAAAGGCCTTAAAGCCGTTAAGGGTAGTACCGGAGTATTTGTAGATTCCCCATTCAGAATTCTCATAACCGAGGACAAGTTTCGAGTTTGTATCGCAAGACGCTGCAGCTACTGTGCCTGTCAAAGAACTAGAACCATCAGTCGTGGTTGAGAGGATGGTGAAGTTCTTGGTGTTTGCGGCATCGCCTGCTGCTGAATCGTATGCATCATACTCCAGAATAACACCCGTATTGTGCGGAAGGGTTGTGCCCTCTATCTCATTCAGCGTTATCCAACCGCCATTGACAGTTCCAGCAGTATATGCTTTCACACCTGTAGGAATCTCCAAGTCAACGGGTGAGTAGAAAGAAGCATACTGTCCTTTGAAGATGACGGGGAGAGCCTCTACAGGTTCTATCGTGAAACTATTCTGTTGCTTAAACCTATCAGCGGCTGTGTTTCGATCTGCATTGCCGCTACCTGTTGAATAGAGGTAAACATTTCCTACCGAACCGGAATATGTTGAGTAGATACTATATTGACCGAAGTTTCCACTAACGGCTGCAACTATGGAAAATTCTTTACCATTAGCTCCGTCAGCTTGTGGTTGGTACACCTCCGCATAAGCAAGACCATTACCATAGGCTACCAGTTTCTTATCTTCCCCCCATAGATATATTGTGCTTGCATCCGTTGCTTGCGTAAATGTAGCACGACCGCCTGCATTTGCAGCCGTCAGATAGCCTTTAGCACCTTGAGAACTGCGAATTCTCATAAAGATAGGACCACTTTCGGGCATATTTAGGCTTAATCCGCTAATAGCTGTCTCCAAAGCGGTTTTATAACCTGTTATCGTTGCAGCTGTTCCATAAGCTGTTCCATTGATAATTCCATCCGCATTTGAGAGAGCCGTTTCCATTGTACCACTGCTTGCCTCCGTGAATTCACCAATTCTAGTTCCCACGGTGTAAGAAGAAGCTGTATTGCGAGTCGTTGTTAATTCGGCAATCAAAGAAGTAAAATCATCTGGTCCATAATAACTCACTTTTGTTCCATCATGTGAGATCCAAGTTCCAAGATATTGCAATCCGCTAGTTGCTCCACTACTATTTAATGATAGATAAAGTGGAGTTGAACCATCATTGTTCAATGTTGTCGGCAAGCACCATTGTTTATTAGATGCATAGGTAAAGGCTGTACCTGTACTTGACAAAGAGACAGTAGGACTTGCCTCAATTTCCGTATCATGTTTTTTCGCCGTAGAAGAACTTGTCACATAAGTTCCCGTTAAAGCATTTTTAATAGTGAAAGTAAAAGCTCCGTTGGTGCATGAGGGAATAATAGCCCACTCATATTTCTCTATTTCGCCGCTTTGATTGGTCGGTGCATTTTGATATTGCGCATTTACAACAGTAGCAGAGGATGATGCAGCATACCAATAGAAGTTTGTTGATTGATAACTTCCGATATACGTGTAGTTTGTTTTACTATTCGATGATATTTTAAATGGGAATGTAATATTTGCAGTAAAAGTCTTGGTGGAAATATTCCATACAGGATTGCTCAATGTATAGCCATTACACCCAGTAAATGATGGATTTACGCCGAGGGTCCCCGTAATAGTTCCGCTATATGTAGCTCCATTTTCGTCTGTAAGCGTGTAGTTGAGAGTTTCTGAAGAAGCTGAAGATAGAGCCGTATATTCTTCATCGGATATAGCCGTAAGAATCCATTGTGATGGGTCTGTACTATATTTCCAACTTGTCACCCATGTTGTGTAAGTATTATTATAGTGCAAAGCCTCATCAGTACTATTCGATGTGGTTTTCGCAAAATAAACCTTATTATCTGTCGTTTTTGCGTAATTGCCAATATAATAGGCCGTTGCTTCAGCCGTCGTAGAATAGGTCAAAGGAGGATTGGCTGGTGCTCCAGCATATTTGTTGCTCGTAACACCTTTTAAATAATATTTACCATCACCTGCATACTCAACTTCCATGATAGCATCTGCTGTCAAACTTGTAGTTTGCAGAGAAACATTACTTTCCCCGACTGTCATGTAATTACCTCTTAAATTGTTGTTGACAGCATAGAACTTCTTGCCTTCAGCAGAAGAGTATATGGTTTCCAGAATGTTTTCTTGCTGCGAGGTTGTTAGTACTGTTCCCTTTATCATGGTAGTTACCTGATTGATATCAGAAGAACTATATAAAGCAGGTATAGTTTTTAATTCAAGAAGTTTGACATAAACATTTGCTTCAATAATGACAAAAGTAGTACTTTCATGATTCTCCTCTTTGTCACAAAAACAGGGTTTGCCTTCCGAATATTCATCACTTCCAAAATAACCTTCATTACCTGTTGAAGTATTTTGATATAATTTATATCCATTAGCAACACCACCTACTTCGGTGATAGTCCAAACTGTCGGTGTTGAAGTCCCAGAAAAGGCATGGTATCCGTCAACATATAAAGAGTTTGTCCCATTTCCCACAGTATAACCACCACCGCTTTCTGTGAAATAGACAAGACTCCATGTGTCGCTCAGTATTGCATTAGTTAAGGCCTTCTCCATGTTAATATATTTACCGGATTGGCGCTGAATCATCAAATAAGGCGTATCTGCTTTAAAGGATACCGTCGCCCACGCCCCGCTGACACCCAGTCCCAGCAGAGCACACAATAAAAGTAAGATTTTTTTCATTGTTTTGTTGTTAGTTATTATTTGATTAATGAATCTCCTATTTCTTATGGCTAACAACCGGCTCAGTTCAGGGCATGAAAAAAGCGCAGGTCTTCACCATACGCTACTCAGGCCTACCACAGCCTCATACAACTACAGAGAAGTCTGCACTTTGGGGTGCATACTCTATGTTGTATGATTTACATGCTCTTAATGGCTTCCGAGGTGGTAGTTCGAGTAGCGATTGAGCAAATAAAAAATGTGCCTTTCTTGCGAAAAAGCTCACAAAGATATAGGGAAATGTTGGAATGACAAAGAAAATGTACAAAAATAATAGTCTCATGCCACAAAATTGGCCATAATGAGTGTATCAAATACGCTCATTCCCACCTCGTCACCTCATCAATATCACAGATTCTTTTATTCTTCAGGACTCAGTCTAAACACGTTTGCGTATATGATTTACATTTTTCATGCACTTTTGCACTCTAACTTTATATTTCATTATTTATTAACAAATTAGATGAGTGCAAAATAGGTGTAAATTAGAGTGCAAAAGTGCATGAAGTATTCAGACAAAGGGTTAGGTGGTAATCTAATTAGACTACAAATGAAGGGTTGAGGGCTCTAATGTTTTGCCTCAGAACGAAGAGTTAACAAATCAGCGACCACATAACAGGAGCCACCGACGAAGATGAAATCATCGGGGGAGGCATCAGCAAGGGCTGTAGTGAGCGTAGCGTCGAGGGAGCCCGTCATGCGGACATCCATGCCCTTGGCTGCGGCATAGTCTGCGAGCACCTGAGCGGACAGGGCACGCTTCGTGGAAGGTTGGGTGAAATAGAAATGCGCCTTGCGCAAGCGGGAAAGCAGGTCGATGGCGGTGGTGTAGTCCTTGTCATCTACCATGCCGAACACAACACGTAACGCACGACACCGCTGAGCCTTCAGTTGTTGTACAACATAGCGTATGCCAGCGGCGTTGTGACCCGCATCACAAACGAGGCGCGGCGCGGTGCCAAGCGTCTGCCAGCGACCTTGCAGGCCGGTGAGCTCGCTGACGTGAGCGAAGCCGTAACGGATGCGAGCGGGAGTGAGGCATTGCTTGTAGAAGGGCTGGCGGCGCAGCTCTGAGAGGGCACACTGTACAGTTGCCATGTTGGCACGCTGATAGAAGCCCTTCAGCTCGCTGCGAACAGGCGGGAAGGTCTCTTCATCGGCGAAGCGAAGCGGACTACCCATCTCGTGTGCCTTATTCACAAAGACCTTATGCACAGAGCGATGACCGTTGGTCTCGCCCACGACAACAGGCACTCCGGCCTTCATGATACCGGCTTTCTCGGCAGCAATGCGCCGGAGCGTATTGCCGAGGAACTGCTGGTGGTCATAGGAGATATTGGTGATGACGGAGAGGTCAGGCGTGATGATGTTGGTGCAGTCCAAACGTCCGCCTAAGCCCACCTCGACAACAGCCACATCGACCTCCTGTTCCGCAAAGTAGAGGAAGGCGAGGACTGTGGTCAGCTCAAAGAACGAGGGATGCAAAGGCTCGAAGAACGCACGCTCATGCTCCACGAAGTCGATGACGCGCTGCTCGGGCATCATCACGCCGTTCACACGCGCGCGCTCGCGAAAATCAATAAGGTGTGGCGATGTGTAGAGTCCAACCTTCAGTCCGCACGACTGCAGGATGGCGGCCAGCGTCGATGAGACTGATCCCTTGCCATTGGTGCCAGCGACGTGGATGGTGCGGAAGCGACGGTGGGGATGACCGAAGTGCTCGTCGAGGGCAAGCGTAGTGGAGAGCCCCTCTTTATACGCTCCAGCCCCGATGTTGGAGAACAACGGGGCTGCATTGTAGAGATAGTTGACGGTTTGTGCGTAGTCCATCACTCAAACATCTGTTTGAAGCGGTTGAAGAAGTTGGTCTTGGCACTAACGTTAGGGCGCAGGTTGTCGCTACCGCGCATCCGCTCGAAAGTTTCGCGCTCGTCGCGCGAGAGGCTCTCGGGGATATAGACGGAGACGTTGACGATGAGGTCGCCCATGCCATAGCCATAGCCCTTGAGGGCGGGCAGTCCCTTGCCGCGCAGACGCAGCACCTTGCCGGGCTGTGTGCCCGGATCGATCTTGACCTTCACGGCTCCGTCGAGTGTAGGCACTTCGACGCTGCCGCCGAGCGTAGCTGTCACGATGTCGATGAGCAGGTTGTGAATCAGGTCGTTGCCCTGACGCACGAAGTTCTTGTCCTGCTCCACCTCAACAAACACCTGGATGTCGCCCGGGATGCCATTGTGGATGGCTGCATCGCCCTTGCCGGGAACGTTGACGACCATGCCGTCCTGCACGCCAGCGGGGATGTTGACCTCAATGACTTCCTCACCCGTCGTGACGCCCGTGCCGCCGCAGAGGTGGCACTTGTTCTTGATGATGGTGCCTTCGCCACCGCAGTCGGGACAGGGACTCTGTGTCTGCATCATGCCAAACATGGAGCGCGTCTGACGCAGGACATAGCCCGAACCGTGGCAAGTGGGACAGGTCTGCGTGTCGCCCGAACCGTGTTCGGTGCCGCTGCCGTGGCAGTGGTTGCAGGTGATCTTCTTCTTGACCTTGAACTTCTTGGTGACCCCCGTGGCACATTCCTTCAGCGTCAGACGCACCTTCAGGCGCAGGTCGCCTCCGCGATGCTGAGCCTTGCGGGCTCCACCGCCGAAGCCGCTACCGAAGCCGCCTCCGAATCCACTGCCGAAGGGGTTGAAGCCGCCAGCGCCGCCGAAAAGGTCGCCGAAGATGTCGCCGAACTGCGAGAAGATGTCATCCATGGACATATTCTGATAGCCACCGCTTGCACCGCCCACGCCTGCGAAACCGAATTGGTCGTAGCGTTGACGCTTCTGCGGATCGTGGAGCACATCGTAGGCTTCAGCCGCCTCCTTGAACTTGGCTTCGGCTTCCTTCTTCTCGGCCTCGGACTTGTCGCCCTGACGGTCGGGGTGGTATTTAATGGCCATTTTCTTGTACGCCGTCTTGATTTCCTGCTCTGTGGCATTCTTCGCGACGCCAAGGACCTCGTAATAATCTCGTTTCTGTTCTGCCATGTTGAGTGCGGCTCTGCCGCAGTTTAAGGTTTAATGTTTAAGGTTTAATGTGGGATGTGTTGCTGCTTGCGATGTTTGGCGTTTAGGTTTTCTGAAGTCTAACGGTATTTACATTAAACTTTAAACCTTCAACTTTTAACTTCGCGCGCCGCGCGTGCCTTACATTCCTACTGCCACTTTGG
This sequence comes from uncultured Bacteroidaceae bacterium, assembly GCA_905236985.1. GTDB lineage: Bacteria > Bacteroidota > Bacteroidia > Bacteroidales > Bacteroidaceae > Physcousia. The sequence goes on from CAJORF010000124.1 coordinate 37,820, forward strand.
CATGACGTATGACATGATCATTGAGCGTATAGCCTTTCTCGACACAGTCGATGACGCGTCCCTTCTGCTCGTCGGGCACGCCCGGGACTTGTGCAATAGCCTCATGGAGATCGACGTCGAAGTCCTTGCCTTCGGTGTCAATCTGCTTGACTCCGAGACCTTCGAGCGCCTTGATGAACTTCTGGTAGATGAGCTCCACACCTTCAGCGACTGCGGCGACGTCCTCGGCATTCTTCATGGAGGGCAGTGCGCGTTCAAGGTCATCGACAATAGGCAGGAGGGCTGTGACGGCTGACTTGGAGCCGTTGAGGATGAGGTCAGCCTTCTCCTTGATAGTGCGACGGCGGTAGTTCTCGAACTCGGCTTGCTTGTATAATGCCTGTGTCTTAAGCTCCTCTATCTCGGCTTGGGCGAGGGCGAGCAGCTCTTCGGGCGTCTTCTCGGCTTCGGGTGCTTCGCTGTCGGAACCGACGACGGGATCATCGGACGCAGGGGACTCGGTGGTGTTATCCTTTTCGGTGTCCTCGACAGGCACTTCGTGCTCGAGGATCTCTTCTTTGTCTTTCAATTCTTCACTCATAATTCTTTGTCTTTGGTTTGCCTTCCTTCCAGCAAATATCGTGCCAAAGTTCATGGGGTTCAAGGGTTCAAGAGTAATCCCTATTTTCACTTTTCATTCTTTCATTCTTCAATATCCCCGTACATCTTGGCCTTCATCTCCTTGATACGGTCGTCAGAGATGTAGTCGTCGTACTCCATGAGCTTGTCGATGGTGCCGTTAGGCGTCAGCTCGATGATGCGGTTGGCAACGGTCTGGATGAATTCATGGTCGTGGGAAGCGAAGATGATGTTGCCTTTGTAGAGCTTGAGGTTGTTGTTGAAAGCCTGGATGCTCTCGAGGTCGAGGTGGTTGGTGGGTGTGTCGAGAATGAGGCAGTTGGCATTCTTCAGCTGCATACGTGCGATCATGCATCGCATTCGCTCGCCGCCGCTAAGGACGTTGACCTTCTTCAACACCTCCTCACCTGAGAAGAGCATACGACCGAGGTAGCCCTTCATGAACACTTCGTTACCATCGCCGTACTGCATAAGCCAATCGACGAGATTCTTGTCCGACTTGAAGAACTCGGTGTTGTCAAGTGGAAGGTAGGCTGTCGTGATGGTCAAGCCCCATTTGTAGGTACCCGCCTGAGCCTCGCGATTGCCGTTGATGATCTCGAAGAGGGCGGTCATAGCGCGCGGGTCGTGGCTCAGGAAGACGGTCTTCTGTCCCTTTTCGATGTTAAAGCTTACGTTGTCGAAAAGCACCGTACCGTCCTCAGCCACAGCCTTCAATCCTTCCACTTCGAGGATCTGGTTGCCCGGCTCACGTTCCATGGTGAAGATGATGCCTGGGTACTTGCGCGTGGAGGGTTGGATCTCATCGACGTTGAGTTTCTCCAGCATCTTCTTGCGCGAGGTCGTCTGCTTGGACTTCGCCACGTTGGCACTGAAGCGACGGATGAACTCCTCGAGCTCGCGCCGTTTCTCCTCGGCCTTGGCTTTCTGGTTCTGCGCCTGACGCAAGGCGAGCTGAGAGCTCTCGTACCAGAACGAGTAGTTGCCCGCGAACAAGGTTACCTTGCCGAAGTCGATATCCACGGTGTGGGTACAGACGGCATCGAGGAAGTGACGGTCGTGAGATACCACGAGTACTGTATGCTCAAATTCAGACAGATACTGTTCCAGCCACTGCACAGTGTCGAGGTCGAGATCGTTGGTAGGCTCATCCAGCAACAGGTTGTCCGGCTCGCCGAAGAGCGCCTTGGCCAGCATGACGCGCACCTTCTCCTTACCCGATAGGTCGCGCATGAGCATCTGATGCTTCTTCTCCTTGATACCCAAACCAGAGAGGAGTGCTCCGGCATCGCTCTCAGCCGTGTAGCCGCCCATTTCGGCAAACTTCTCCTCCAACTCTGCCACACGGATGCCATCCTCGTCGGAGAAATCCTCCTTCATATACAGCGCATCGCGCTCGTGCATGATATCCCACAACACGGTGTGACCCATCATGACGGTGTCGAGTACGGTGAAGTCATCGTACTGGAAATGGTCCTGCGAGAGGACGCTCAGGCGTTCCCCCGGCCCCATCTCAATGGTGCCTTTGTTGGGTTCAAGTTCGCCGCTGATGGCCTTCAAAAGTGTGGATTTACCGGCACCGTTGGCACCGATGACACCGTAGATATTCCCATTGGTAAACTTCATGTTAACGTCCTTATAGAGAACGCGTTTACCGAATTGAATAGCGAGGTTGGAAACAGAAATCATACGTTTTTACGATTGGACTATTGACAATATTTCATTTTTTTGCGGCTGCAAAGGTACAACATTTTTTCGACATGCCCCTCACTTTTGCTTGGAAATGAAAAGAAAAACAAGCTTTTCTTTGGTTTTTCGCCCGCTTAATCGTACCTTTGCGCCCAAATAGCAAAAATGGAAATCGATTAATTACAAAAACACTACATGACACAAGCAATTCAAAAGACTTTGCGGGACAGCGCGGCGATGCGCTGGACGGCTCTGCTGCTGCTGGCGTTTGCCATGTTCTGCAGCTACGTATTCATGGACATCCTATCGCCCATCAAGGACTTGATGCAGGACACTCGCGGCTGGGACAGCGCGTCGTTTGGCCGTATGCAGGGTGCTGAGGTCTTCCTCAATGTCTATGCCTTCTTCCTGATTCTCGCTGGCATCATCCTGGACAAGATGGGCGTGCGCTTCACCGCCGTGCTGTCGGGAGCCGTGATGCTCTTCGGCGGTCTCATCAAATTCTATGCCGTGAGCGATGCCTTTGTCGGCACAGGCTTAGAGGCGTGGTTCACTAACAACCTCAACTGGAACGGCGATCTGCCCTTCGTCGGTCCCATCCTGCCGTTCTGTGAAGGTATGCCCGCGTCGGCCAAGCTGGCTGCACTTGGCTTCATGTTCTTTGGCTGCGGCTGCGAGATGGCGGGTATCACCGTGAGCCGTGGCATCGTCAAGTGGTTCAAGGGTCGCGAGACGGCACTGGCAATGGGCTCCGAGATGGCTCTGGCCCGTCTGGGTGTCGCCACGTGCATGATCTTCTCACCGTTCTTTGCCAAGCTGGGCGGCGAAGTGCATGTGGATAACGCAGTGAAGTTCGGCGTGGTGCTGCTCTGCATCGCCCTGATGATGTTCATCGTCTATTTCTTCATGGACAAGAAGTTGGATGCGCAGACTGGTGAGGCCGAAGAGAAGGATGATCCCTTCAAGGCCAGCGACTTGTGGACTATTTTCTCCAGTCTGGGCTTTTGGCTCGTGGCCCTGCTGTGCGTGCTCTACTACAGTGCCATCTTCCCCTTCCAGAAATATGCCGTCAATATGCTGCAGTGCAACCTGACGCTCGATGCTGCCGACCCCGACAGCTTCTGGGGCAGCAATTCCGTAACCATCGTGCAGTACATCATCATGCTCGTCGTGGCCGGTGCTTCCTTCTCCAGCAATTTCGTCAAAACCAACAAGGGACTGAAGAACAGCCTGATGGGTCTGGCCGTAGCGGCCTTGGTGGTCTATTGCTATATGGGTTATATGCGCGGCACAGCAGAGACCATCTTCGCGGTGTTCCCGCTCTTGGCCGTGGCCATCACTCCTATCCTCGGCAACTATGTTGACCACAAGGGCAAGGCAGCAACGATGCTGATGCTCGGTTCTATCCTGCTCGTCATCTGCCACCTGACATTCGCCTTCATTCTGCCTGCTTTCAAGGGCAACGCAGTCGGCGGCACCATCGTGGCTTATGTGACCATCCTCGTCCTCGGTGCTTCCTTCTCTCTGGTGCCAGCCGCCCTGTGGCCTTCCGTGCCTAAACTCGTCGATGAGAAGATCATCGGTTCGGCTTACGCCTGCATCTTCTGGATCCAGAATATCGGCCTCGGCCTCTTCCCCGCCCTCATCGGCATCGTGCTCAACAACACCAACGAGCCAGGCAAAGCCGCCCATGAGCTCGACTACACTTGGGCACTGGTGATGCTGGCTGCCCTCGGTATCGCCTCCCTGCTCATCTCCATCTATCTGAAGGCGGTGGATAAGCGCAAGGGATACGGTCTCGAAGAGCCGAATATCAAGGCATAGTCCTTAATTTATATTGTTCACCTCATAAGATGTGCTAAAAAAAAAACACAAAACTAATAATGAAAAGAACTGCATTGCTCACTGCATGGCTTTTGGCGTGTGCCACCATAGCCAGCGCACAAAACTGGATCGACATCACAAGCGACTATGTAAAGAATCCGGGCTACGACGACAACACGACAACGGGATGGACTTTGGTACAAAACAGCGGAGGCAGAGGGGCTGTTGTGAATTGCATGGAGTTCTGGCAAGGTACATGGAATATCTATCAAACCATCCCTTCGCTAAGCGCAGGACGCTACCGCATCAGCGTGCAGGGTTACTACCGGCCTGGCAACCACGACAATGCAGCGGTGCAGGCTCATGAAAACGGCACCGAGGAGCTGACCTGCTTCCTCTATGCCAATGATGAGGAGACGCCCATCATGAGCGAATTCTCCTATTACTCAACGGAATACATCGACGGATGCTGGACATACGGCAACTACTGGGCTGGCAACGTTCGCTATTATCCCAACTCCATGGAGTCGGGTGCCGTGTTCTTCCAACGAGGATATTACCTCGGCAATGAAGTTGTCGTTGAACTTCAAGCCAATGAGGCGTTGACCTTCGGACTGAAGAACGACCGATGGACTGCGAACAACTGGGTGCTCTTCGACAACTGGAAGTTGGAATACTGGGGAAGAGAGGTGGCTGTCACATCCGTCAAGCTCGACCAAACCACGGCGAAGATGAAACAGGGGGAACAGCTGCAACTGAAAGCCACTGTGTTGCCCGACAATGCCACATTCAAGAGCGTCACCTTCACCAGCAGCAATGAGGCAGTGGCCACCGTTGATGCCGACGGACTCGTCACAGCCTTCAAGCCAGGCATCACCACCATCACCGCCACGTCCACCAGGTACGAGAACAAGAGTGCCAAATGCATCATCACCATCGAAGCCAACAATGTGACTCCTGCTGCTGTCATCATCAACGAGGTGCAGCAAGCCAACGTGGATATGTTCATCGACCCGTCGTTCAACTACGGCGGATGGATTGAGCTGTATAACTCGACCGACGCAGCCGTAGTACTTGACGGACTCTACGTACAAGATGACACGGGACACCGCTTTGCCCTGACAAGCACGCGCAACGGTATGATTCCCGCCAAGGGTTTCCTGGCATTGTGGTTTGACCATTTCTCTTGGTGGACACCCAAGACCATCGACTTCAAGCTCGACAACGACGGCGGCACCATCGCCATCTCCAACGAGCAGGGCACAGTGCTCTCGCAGTTCGACTACCCGCCCGCCATTGCACGAACATCCTACGCCCGCACGACCGACGGCGGCAACGAATGGGCATATACCGACCAGCCGACACCTGGAGCTACCAACGCCACGTCCGCTTTCGCCGAGACGCGTCTGGAAACTCCTACCTTCGACAGGGTTGGAGGTTTGTTCTCCGAAAATTTCACTGTCAAATTGACCAATCAACCCAGCGGTGTCACCATCCGCTATACCACCGACGGCAGCACACCGACGCTCGAAAATGGTGAAACGAGCACCAATGGAAACTTCAATATCTCACAGACCACCATTCTGCGCGTGCGCTATTTCAAGAATGGCATGATCTCCAGCCCTGTCGTCACGCGTTCCTTTATAAAGAAAGACAGAACCTACACACTCCCCGTGCTCTCTCTCGTATCCGACCCCAAAAACCTCACGGGTGCCGACTACGGCATCTTCGTACAAGGCAACGGCAACGGACGTCCGGGCAACGGACAGAGTGCCAACTGCAACTGGAACATGGACTGGGATCGTCCGGCCAACATCGAGTTCATGACACCCGCCAAAGGAGAAGCTGAATTCAACCAGGAAGTGGGCATCGAGGCTTCGGGCGGATGGAGTCGCGCATGGGACCCCCATTCCTTCAACATCAAGGCCAGCAAGACTTACGAGGGTGTCAACCGCATGGACTATCAGTTCTTCGAGAACAAACCCTTCCTGCGCCATAAAGGTCTGAAGGTGCGCAATGGTGGCAACGACACCAGTCAACGCATCAAGGACGGCGCTCTTCAGGAGGTTGTGCGGACTTCAGAACTTTACGTTGAGACGCAGTCCTTCCTGCCTGTGCACCTCTATCAAAACGGAAGATACATCGGTGTGCTCAACCTGCGCGAGCCCAACAACAAAAACTATGCCTCCGCCAACTACGGCATCGGAACTGATGACGATGAGATGGATCAGTGGAAGATGTCTCCCGACAGCGGTTATGTGCAGCAGGTCGGAACGAAGGATGTGTTCAACGAATGGTACTCGCTCGCACAAAATGCCAGTGAGGCCCTCGCCTACGAACGTATCAAGCAGATCGTGGATATCGAGGAGATGTGCAACTATCTGGCCGTGCAATGCTACCTTGGCGGCAACGACTATCCCAAGAATAACATCAAGAGCTTCCGCGAACGTTCCGAGGGGCAATCCAACAGCCGCTTCCGCGCCATACTCTTCGACCTCGACTTCGCCTTTTCAAAATCCAATGGCTTCACGTGGTTCTTCAACGATTCACAGTATTGGACCTACGACAAGCTCTTAGGAGCACAGGTCATCGCCAAATACGGAGAACAATTGTCGGGTGAGATTGAATTTGTCACCATTATTAAGAATATGCTCCAGAACGAAGAGTTCAAGAAACAGTTCATCGACCAGTGCTGCATCGTGACTGGAAGCGTCTTCGAGCCTTCACGCGCACGAGAGGTCATCACCGATATCATCAACCAAATGGCTGCCGCTGGACACAACGCCAGCAATAGTGGCAACGAATTGATCAATAACATCAATGCTAACCGCCAGGACAATACGTACAACAATATCCGCAGATTCTTCGGACTCGAAGAGCCCAAGAGCGTCACACTCTCATCAAACATCAAGGAGGCCGGCCTGCTCATCAACGGTCTGAACGTGCCAACGGGTAAGTTCTCCGGCAAGCTCTTTGCCCCCGTAACCGTCACGACGGCTGCACCGGCTGGCTACCGCTTCGTCGGATGGCAGTCCAATCAGTCATCGGCTGGAATGGCTCTCTTCAGTAAAGGCAGCGAGTGGAACTACTATGACCAGGGATCGCTCGACGACGTGGACTGGACAGCCCCCAACTTTGCCAACACATGGCCCAAAGGCGATGCACCCCTCGGTTACTTCGTGGGCGACAACAACAGCCGTGGCTACAAGACTGATCTCGACTTTGGCGGCAATAACAGCAACAAACGTCCCACATACTACTTCCGCAAGCAGGTCAACCTCAACGACGCCCCCAAGAGCACTGAGAGCATTACCCTCAACTGGGTAGCCGACGACGGCTTCATCGTCTATGTCAACGGCACCGAGGCTGGACGCTACAATATGCCTTCGGGCGAGGTCAGCTTCAACTCTTTCGCTTCGACCTACGCTTCAGGCAATCCCGACAATGGTTCGATGCCCCTCGACGCCTCACTCTTCAAACGTGGGGCCAACGTCATCGCCATCGAGCTTCACAACAACGCCGCCAACTCGACCGATGTGATGTGGGACGCAGAACTCATTTACATCAAAGAAAATGCAGGCAACATCGCTTCAACGGAACTGGCATACGCTATCCCCGGAAATGTCTCATCCATCACACTCACTGCCATCTACGAGAAGATGAATGTCAACGACAGCGAGGCATGGGATGCCCATCCCGTCAAGATCAATGAGGTGAGTGCTGACAATGAAATCTATGTCAGCGATCTCTTCAAGAAAAGCGACTGGATCGAGCTCTACAACACCACTGATGCCGAAATTGATGTGGCTGGAATGTACCTCTCCGACCACCTCGATGAACCAGAGAAGTGGCAGATTCCCGCCTCCGACGGCACTTATTCTACAAAAATACCTGCCCACGGACACCTCGTCATCTGGTGCGACAAAAACGAGAGCGGTTCACAGCTGCACGCCGATTTCAAACTGAACAATGAGGACGGCAGCCTCGTCGTGCTCACCGCTGAGGACAGGAGCTGGGCAGACACACTCATCTATTGCAGCCACGACGGCTACCACTCTGTAGGTCTCTATCCCGACGGCGGATCCAAGCTCTACGTCATGGAGCGTTCCACACCAGCCAAGACCAATATCCTCACGACCTTGGCTACCGTGTGGGATGAGCCTGTCATCGCCAAACCTATCGACGATGCCATCCGTGAACAGGCTGACAACGATCTCCGCCTCGCCTTCGATGGGCACAGTCTAAGCTTGCAAGGTGCTGCCACCGCCCGCCTTGACATTTACAACACAGGAGGACAGCTCGTGATGACCACTCGCATTAGCCAGTCATCGCCCCTCACCCTCACTACCCTCCCCAACGGCATCTACGTAGCTCGCGCCACCACTGATGACGAATCTACCACCCTCAAATTCACCCTTCCATAAAAGCCCCTCAATAATTCCTTTCCTATAACAAGTTCCCAAAATCCCCCTTCCATAGTTAGTGCCTCGCGGTTTTCCCGCGAGGCCTTTCCCCCTCATGAAAACCCTCCTCTATCTCCACGGTTTCGCCAGTAGCGGAGCAACGGGCACCGCCACCTCCCTCCGCAATGCCCTCTACGAATACGGTGTGCAGGTCATCGCCCCCGACATCCCCGTGATGCCAGCCGATGCCCTCCCCTTTCTCCGCCAGCAAGCCGCCGACCTCCAACCTGACCTCATCGTGTCCACTTCTATGGGCGCGATGTATGCCGAGCAGCTACGCGGCTACCTTCGCATCCTTGTCAACCCTTCGTTCTGTATGGCGCGCCTCCTCACCTTCGGTGGCATGGGACGCAAGCCCTTCCGCAATCCCCGTCAGGACGGTGCCAAGGATTTCAAAGTCGATAAAGACATGATTGCTCAGTATCGCGAGTTAGAGAAACACTGTTTCGAAGGCATAACGCCCGCTGACCGCGAACTTGTCTATGGACTCTTCGGCGAGCACGACAAGCGCGTCAACTGCCAGCCACAATTCAAGAAAGCCTACGGTACAGCACATTTCGCCACCTTTGATGGCGAACACTTCCTCAACGATGTCATTCTCAAACGCACCGTCTTACCACTCGTAAAGCAACTACTGGCCGTTTAGCCAAAATCAAAAGCCTTAAAGGGGCGAGGCAGATAGGAGAAACTCTATTAATAAAAGTTAAAATAGCCCGTAAGTTTAGGCTTCTTGACCTATTATTCGACTTTTTTAATGTAACTTTGCGCCGATTTAGCTAAAAAGAAATCCTCAAAGAGTTGCAACAGACTAAAACATACGCCATTATCATAGCGATTTTTGCCTGTTTTGTCTCGACTGCAAGTATGTGGGGACAGACTGAAGCGACAGTGTCCATTCAACAACTTCTACGCAGTGAGGGATTCGAAGATATCAAGACAAGGCTCATTGCCGACACATTATACGCCACCATCGAGGATCGATCCCATCGTGGCACCTTCCGTGGAGCAGCAAGAGCCATACAATGTATAGCAGAGCAACAGCCCGAAATACAACAATTCGAGATGGTGCTCACTGACTATAAAATGCCACAACTCATCGTTCACGCCTCCAGGCGAGGAGACTTATGGAACGTGAGAGTGGACAGAGAGATGGAACTGGCAATCACACAACTGCGCGAAGAGCAGGCCGTGGCTTCATCAACGGGTAAGATTGACGTCACATTCTTCCCTATGATTAGCCTCGTCAACAACAAGTTGGATCACCTGTTCGACTTCGCAGTGCGTATCGCACCTGCCGTCGGCATCACGCTCTGGAAAGGATCAAGGCTCACACTACAGCCCATCTTTCCCATCGTGCACAACCTCGACGAATACGACACACAGCGGTACATCCAGATTGGTAATGCCAACCTCAGCCAGCAAATCTTCTCTTCGCGATATGCGCAAGCATCTGTAGCCGTCGGATTCTTTCATCCTGAACGGATAGGCATACAGGGTCGAGTGGGCGTACACGTCACGCGAAACCTTGACATCTATGCCGACGCAGGCTTCACCTTCAAAGCCAACTACAGCAACCAGCACGGCTTCGGCATCGTCAGAGACTCCAGGCAAATCAACGCCATGTTGCACGTGGACTACTACGAGCCTCGCACCAAGCTGCAACTGGAGCTGCAAGGCGGACGATTCCTCTATGGCGACTACGGCGGACGAGCCGATATCACGCGCCATTTCGGAGAATATGCCATTGGCATCTACGGCATCTACACTGGAGGAGAGTTCAACGGTGGATTCCATTTCGCCATCCCATTCGGAGGCAAGCGACAAAAACGCAAGACATTCATACGGCTGCGGTTGCCGGAGTACTTCTCTTGGGAATATTCCTATCAGTCTTACTTCCGCTACTGGCTCGAAAACATGGGACAATCATACGTCACACAGCCCGATGAGAATCACTCTGCCCACTACTGGGAGCCGCGTTTCGTTGAAGAATACGTCCAACGCATACTCAATGGCGACTTCAAATAATCACATCTTACAAAGAATAAACATTCAATCAAGAAATTTAATAAACAAAAGCAATAACCATTTTTTATCATTTCATCTACACAATGAAAAAATTTCTTTTATCTCTCTGCATGATCGCTATCGCTAGCGCATGCGTTCTCATGACCTCCTGTAAGGATGACGATGCACCCAGACCAAAAGTGTCTGCCAACGTTACTGAGCTTGCTGCTGCTGAGAAAGCTAATCCCGACATGGTTTATACTTACGTGTTGGATGGCCGGACCTACAACAACGCTGAAGAACTCCAAGCTGCTCTGGCTGATCTCGAACCAGGTTCAAGCCACAATTACACTGTCGTTGCTACCGATAAGAACGACCCCACCAACGTGCAGCGCACTCAGGTAAGCTTCACAGTTCCTACTGATACTCCAATTACGATTACCTTCGACTTCCCGACCCCTCAGGGAGTTGTTACTGTAACCATCACCATTACAGTCACTCCCGCTACTCACTCAGGTGGTGCTATCAGATAATCGCTCATTTTTTCAACTATAGCAGATTTGGGATGCGTCAATTGACACATCCCAATTTTTTATTCACAGCCCATCACGCCTTCATCGCGCTGCCACAGCGTCGAGTGAAGGGGTGAAGGGTTCTGCGAGTTCGGACGAGAGATGATAGGAGCGGCAATCAGCCGAGGGAGAGCAGGAGCCAGCAATAACATGAGCAGATAGCCATCAATAACGTAGGTGGGAAGCCCCGGGAATCACGCTGGACTCTCGGGGCTTCTCCCTAAATGGTGGCGGCTACCTACAGTCCTCCGTCACCAGAAGAGGTCTGGCTCCCCTCATAGGGCACTGATTGCCAAAGGGCAATCATCTAAAGGCCCTCTTCGCCCACGGACTCGTTGGATAATGTCAGCTGCCACAACAAGAAAAAGCCTCCGAGATCGCTCTCGGAGGCTTCCTTGTAAAAGTGGCGGCTACCTACTCTCCCACGGGTGTGCAGTACC
>CAJORF010000125.1 GCA_905236985.1 uncultured Bacteroidaceae bacterium
GTAAATGTGGTGAGAATCAACCTCTAATTTGTTTTATGAACCCTAAATCTCACTTAAATCTGAACTTAAATCTCTCCAGTGCTTCGCACACTTGCCCTGCAAATCTGCCAGGTCAAGAAGCTACGGCTCCATCGAGCCTACACAGAGGAAGTAGCGTCAAAAAGATTTAAGGTTAGATTTAAGGAAGATTTAAGTTCAAGAAAAACCTAAAGATTTAAGTTCAAAACATAACAACAATTTGAGTTGAAGCGGAGGAGGTCTTCACGTGATCAAAGCTGGCCAGCGGAACCCCGAAACCTTCTTCTCGCAAAACGACTCGAAACGATGAAACTGACATTAAACATTTCCGACGCGGACTACCGCGACTTGATTGCAAAAGGACGCCGCATGCGCGGCAGCATTGGCCTCATCGACACTACGGAGGCAACATTCAACAGACACCACACGGAGGGCAAGCCTCACGCCAGCGACTACCGCTTCCATAAGCTGGCACACGGACGGGTGAGCATCACCGACGAGCGCGTGCGACTGACACTGAACATCGACCGCAGCGAGACGAACATCTGCGCCAGCGAGTGCATCGACGACGAGAGCCGCACGGCCAGCGACTTCGTATTTGAGGAAATCGAGGAGGACTAAATTATGAGCGTACACATTATTTATTACAAGGATGGGGCGAAGATGATGCGCCCCGTCCTCTCAAGGCCGGAATATCTGGCGTTGAGGAATTCGGGTGAGCAGATCTTCAACGTGGCTGCCGTGCGAGGGGGCGACGTGAAGGTGAAGGGCAAGCTCGTGCAGATGAACTACAGCTGTCTGCCCAACGAGGACGGATCGCTGAGGGGAAGCACAAGGGCGGCTAACACGGTGGGCATGGACATCGACTGGACCCCTTCCCCGCTTCCGTCTGAAGGGGAAGAGCAGATAGAGGCCAGAAAGGAGGAATGGTTGAAGAAAGTTCCTGAGCTGGTGCTGTCGAAAAAGGAGGAACTGGGCTTGTTGATGCTGGAGCGTTCGGCAACGAAGGGCTATCACCTGGTGTTCAAGCGTCGCGAGGGTTTGAGCCAGGAGGAGAACTTGCAGTGGGCAAGCGAGCTGCTGGGCGTGGAGTTCGACAAGGGTGCCAAGGACATCACGAGGGTGTTCTTCACAACGACAGCAGATGAAAATGATCTCATCTATCTATCAGACGAAATCTTCAGACCCACCCCCTGCCCTTCCTGTGAGGGAGGGAGCGGTCATTCTCAAGAGGAGCAATCCAACGCGGACGCCCGCTCAGAACATACAACTCTCCCCCTCACAGGGGGAGCGGGGAGGGGGTCTTTATCCTTTAAAGGCATCCCCTATTCCTCGATTATCGCGGAGTACTGGCGTCGTACAGGCGGGGAGCCCACCGAGGGTGAGCGCAACAAGCGTCTGCATCAATTGGCAGCCAACTTGCGTGCCATCTGCGATAACTCTGAAGAGTGGCTTATGGAGCTGATGCCCCGCTATGGCCTTTCAGCTCAGGAGATGCGAAGCATCGTTCATTCAGCTTGCAAGGAACCCACTAAGGGCTCACGGCTGATGGATCAGATTGTATTTGCGCTGAAGACGGGAACGACAATGGATGAGACAGAGATGTCCGATGACGAAGAAAGTCTCCCCTCATGGGGAGATTTAGAGGGGTCTTTCAAGAAGCTGCCGCAAGGCATCCGCGACAGCATCGATGCCGTAGGCCCTCAGTTGGCGATGCCTGTGGTGACGGCCATCTGCCCCTGCATCGGAGCGCTGGCAACGGGTGTGGTGCTGGACGTTCACAACCAGAAGAAGGGGTTGAACCTCATCAGCTACATCGCGGGCGACTTCGCCTCGGGCAAGGGACAGATCGACCCCGTGGTGGAGGCGTGGATGAGCGAGGTGAAGGCGCTGGACATCATGTACCAGATGCAAGAGGACGAGTGGCGGTCGAAGAAACGGGCTGCCAAGAACAAAAGGGAACAGCCGGAGGAGCCGAAGCTGCCGGTGCGCTGCCTGACGCTGAACAACACGGTGGCGAACCTGGCCGAGCGACTGGCCAACACGGAAGGGAAGCACGCCTTCTCGTTCACACCCGAGGCAGACACGGTGGCGCAGAAGTGGAAGACGGCCATGAGCGACTTTTCCATCATGCTGCGTCAGAGCTACGACGGCACCAGCTACGAACGCGAGGCGCGCTCTGCCGAGGCGGTGAACGTGCACATCAAGCGGCTGCTGTGGAATGTGACGCTGTGCGGCACACCCGATGCCCTCTACCGCGTTGTGAGCAACTACACCGATGGTTTCCAGAGCCGTATAGCCATCGCCCGCACACCCGACAACACCTATTCTCCGTTAGAGGACAAGCCCTACGTGCTGACCGACCGCCAGCGGGGACGCATCCAACAGGTGGCTCATCTGCTGCCGCTGATGCAGGGCGAGGTGGTGCTGCCGAAACTCGAAGCAAGGGGTCGCCAATGGTTGGAGAAGATTCGTCTGGAGACGATGATGAACGACGACAAGGTGCGTGCCCGCCAACGCTTCCGCGTGTGTGTGACGGCACAGCGGATGACCTGCTGCCTGATGCTCTGCAAGGTGTGCGAAACGCTCATCCAGAAGCACGGCTTGAACGGTGCCGAGACACAGCTGAAGCAGAACCCGAACCTGTGGAAAGAGATGCTGCTGAAGGCGCAGACACCGCAGATGCTGGAGGCTTACGACGTGGTGGCCGACTCGCTCTTGGAGAACGCCCTCCACTTCTTCCGCGACCGCATCGAGAACGCTTTCGCCAGCCGTGACTATGCGGGTTCCATAATCGGCGAACGACAGAAGCGAGGCCGCAACGACTCCATCTACGGACGCCTCGACGTGCAGTTCACCTTCGAGCAGGCTATGCAGCACGCGGTGGCCGTGAAGGGGGCAGGCGTGACGCACAACGGCGTGCGGCAGATGCTGAAGAACTGGCGCAAGCAGGGACTCATCGAGCAGACAGAAGATGGGCGGTATAGGAAGAGGGAAAAGTGAAAATGAAAAGTGAAGAGTGAAAAATGAGCTGGTCATTTTGGTCATGGTCATTTTGGTCAAAATCGATTTTGAATTGAATATCACAATCGCAATCATTAAACTCTTAAACAATCATGGAACTGATATTGAAACGAATAGCAAAGAAGAAGGGATATACGATAGGGAAGTTAGGCCTCTCCCCCGACCCCTCCCCCGTGGGGGAGGGGGGTGAATACCTCTGCGACACCCTGGAACCCACTTGGCGCGACTATGCGCACGGGGCCTATAAGATGAAGGGATGCTCGGCCATACCTGAGGGACGCTATGCGGTAGTGGTGACTTGGTCGCCGAAGTTCAAGCGATGGCTGCCGCTGCTGTTGCACGTGCCGAAGTTCGAGGGCATCCGCATCCACGCGGGCAACACGGCCAAGGACACCCAAGGCTGCATCCTCGTGGGCGAGAACCGCGAGGTGGGCAAGGTGCTGGACAGCCGACGCGCCCTGGAACGACTGATGAAGCTGCTGCGCGAACGCCCTGAGGGCGAGGCGGTGCACATCACCATCGAGTAGTTGATCCACACAAAAAGGCTCACCGCTATGGTGGGCCTTTTGTGTAGTAGTGGATGCCCCTGTAATGGAGCGATGGTTACTTCGTCATGTAGATGTCGAGGGTGCCGCCTTGGACGAGGTCGGCGTGGTTGAGGATGAGGGCTCCTTCTTCGCCGCGACGGGGCTTGTCGAGGGCTTCACGCTGCAGGGGCTTGCCGTTGAGGAGGGCTTTCTTGATGTAGAAAGCTTTCTCGCTGAGACCGTGCGTGCGGATGGTGAAGGTCTTGCCGTTGCCGACGTGGATGGTGGCTTCCTTGACGAGGGGTGAGCCGAGGACATAGCGACCGCCGCAGGGCTCCACCTGATAGAAGCCGAGGGCTGAGAGGATGTACCAGGCCGACATCTGGCCTACGTCCTCGTTGCCGCAGAGGCCAGCGGGCTGGTCGGTGTAGAGCTCGCGCTGGATCTGATGGATGATCTTGGCGGTCTTGCGGGGCTGTCCCATGAGGGCATAGAGATAGGCGATGTGGTGGCTGGGCTCGTTGCCGTGAGCATACTGTCCGATGAGGCCGCTGATGTCGGGCTGTGCTTCCTCGTTGAGCTGGCTGTCGGCAATGAAGAGGCTGTCGAGGCGCTTCACGGCTATGTCGCGACCGCCAAGCAGCTGCATGAGACCTTCGACATCATGAGGCACGAGCCAGAGGTACTGCCAGGCGTTGCCCTCGGTGAAGGGGCGTGTCTGGTGCTGCGGGTTGAAGCCCTCGAGGCTCTCGAAGGTGCCGTCGGAGTTCTTGCCACGGAAGAAGCCTACGCGCTTGTCGTAGAGTGCGGGATAGCTGTGGCAACGCTTGTCGAGGAAGTCGATGGTCTTGGCGAGCTCATCGTCCTTGTGGTTCTTGAGGTAAGCCTTGCCCGCCTGCACGGCAGCCCAGTCGGCCAGCATATATTCTAAGGTACGTGAGACGCCCTCACCGTGATGGTCGTTGGCCACGTAGCCGTAAGCCTTCATGTCGTCCAAGCCGCGCTCGTCCATGAGCAGGCTGGCGGTCATGGCCTTCATGGCAGCGAGGGAGTCCTTCACATAACCTTTCAACAACGCATCGGCGAGGATGGGCACAGCGGGACAGCCGACCATGCAGTTGGTTTCCTGCGACATGAGGTGCCACACGGGCAGCTTGCCCTGTTCGCGGAAGATGCGGAGGTAAGTGGTGGCGATGCTGGGCATCATCTCAGGCAGGATGATGGTGGAGAGGGGAGCGGCGGCGCGGTAGGTGTCCCAGAGGGAGAGGGTGGTGACATAATGGGGGTGCTCATCGAAGGGCGTAGGTGCGATGGACGGCCACGGACGGCTGCTGCGGTAGACGCGGTTGTCGGCGCCGCGCCAGTCGCCGTTGGCATCGTCCCATAACTGCGGAGCTACCATGAAGTGGTACATGGCGGTGTAGAAGATGCGGCGGTCGCGGTCGTTCTGGAAGGTGGCGTTGATGCGTCCGAGATAGATGTCCCACTTGTTGTCGGCCATCTTGCGCGTCTCGTCGAAAGTGGCGGCAGCAGGCAGCATGTTGTGCAGGGCGTTGGACTCCGAGACGGGGCTGAGGGCAACAGTCACGACGAGAGGCTCGTCCGAAGGATCGAAGCTCAGGCGATAGTAGTGCTGGGCGGGATTGTCAACTGCCTTCACGGGGCGTGAGAAGCGCATACCGAAGTAGCAATGCTGGTAGTTGGCCCAGCCGTGGCTGTTGCGGAAGCCCACGCAGAGGCGGTCGCCCAGCATGTTGAGGTCGGAGTGTTGCACGCGGTCGCTGACGGCATCCTTGAGATTGATGATGAGGTCGTTGACCTTTGCGCCTTTCGGGAAGGTGATGCGGTACATGGCGTTGCGGGCAGCGGCCGTTACCTCGGTGCGTATGAACTTGCTGGCGTCGTCAGCTTTCTTGTCCGTGCCTAAGAGCACGCTGTAGTAGCCCGGTCGCACCTCTTCGTTCTCGTGGCAGTAGGGTGTGGCCACTCCTTCGCGTGAGTAAGTGACATTGCCCGTGACAGGCTGGATGGTGACGTCGCCGAGGTCTGAGCAGCCTGTGCCGCTGAGGTGGAGCTGTCCGAAGCCGATGATCTTGGTGCCAGTCACATGGTAGCCTGAGCACCAGTCCCAGCCCTCTTCGAGCTGTGTGGGACCTGCGTTGATCATTCCGAAGGGCACGTTGGCACCGACGAAGACGTGGCCGTGGTCGCCCGAACCGATGCGGGGGTCAACGTATTGGGTAAGAGACTCTTCTCCCGCCCTGCCTATGAGGGAGGGAGTGGTTGCTTGTGCCAGCAGTGAAGCAGAAGCCAAGGCAAAAGAGATGAATAATAGGCAATTTTTCTTCATAGGTTGGTTGTTTTTGATGTTCTCAGTCTTCAAAGGTAATAACTCCTTCCCTTATAAGGATGGCGGGGGAAGCGTCTCCTTGATCTCCACCCCTTTATAATAGAACTTCAGGATCTGCTCGTAGGTGTAGCCTTGGTGTCCCATCACGGCAGCACCGATCTGGCACATGCCGACGCCGTGTCCCCAGCCGTGGCCGTGCAGGACGAAGCGGGCGGGTATGCCGTCGGCATCGATGTCCTGACGCTCCACCTCGAAGGCTGAGCTCTTCAGGTGCGACTCCGAGAGGGCTGAACGTATCTCCAGTTCCTTGCCAATGGTCATGGTGCGCTCCGTGCCAATGATCTGTAGCCTCACGATGCGCCCGCTCTTGCCGCGCTGCATGGGGATGAGGTCTTTGATCTGTCCGAAGGTCTGCTTCATCTGAGCCTCGATGAATCGCTGTGCATCAGCCTGTTCAATGACCTCCGTCCAGTCGTGGAAGTCGGTGGTCTCCTGATCGTAGTCGTTCAGCACCTCGCGCAGGATGGCAGCGTCGTGTGTGTCACAGAACGGGTCTTCGACGCTCTCGAGATAGGGATAGTGCTTGTCCTCCCAGCAGCTCTCATATTCCTCCGTGTGGCCTCCACAACATTTCGAGAAGCGGGCATCGCACACCACGCCGTCGTAGGTGAGCACTTGTCCGCGAGTGGCCTCGACAGCGGCTTGCACCTCGGGTCGTGAGGCTCGCGTGATGCCCTGATAACGCTGGCAATGGTCATCAGCGCAGACATCAAAGATGGTGTGATCCTCGCGGTCGTGCCAACGGATGAGCTCGCTGTCAGTCTTGGTGAAGGCGAAGAAACTCTGCGAGTTGGGGCTCTGTTGGCGGCGTTCCATCTGTGCGTAGAGCCAGCTGCGGCTGATGACCGCCGAGGCTTTGAGAAATTCCGACGAACAGTTGGCACTCATCTCGCTGCTGATGACGCTCACGAGGTATTGCTCCACGTCGATGTCGTTGATGCACACGATGTTATCCTCAGCCACCACCAGTCGCAGCGTGCCTCGGAAGGTCTGCTGTTCGCGTCGTTCCCAATGGTAATCCTTGCCGATGACGACATCCTCCATCGTGAAGTTCGATGCCTCGTCGGCAGGCGTGAACGTCAGCTGTCGATACACCTGCCCGTTCCACTGCAAGCCTCCGTCGTTCAACGACACCTCCTGCTCGCCGCTCAGCGTAGTGCCTTTGGCGGTGAAGGAACCGTTGAGCGTGAAGCGGACAGCGGTGGCAGAGAGGAGGCCAACGGATAAAGACCCAGAGGACTCTCCCTCTGTCCTTCCTGTGAGGTTAGGGGCATTGACATTTGAGGACAGCGAATCTCTGCTTTTAGAAGATACCGCTCCCTCCCTAACAGGGAGGGTAGGGGGTGAGTCAGTCACCTCCGCTATGACAGGCTTCAGCTCCTCCTCGGTCATCGTCACCTCCTTTAATATCTCTACCGCCCACTCAGGCGTGATCTTCTTGAAATCCTCTTCGCGCGGGGTGATGATGAGGCCACCCATGTCGAGGGCACCGGGGGAGATGAGAAGGGAAGAGTCTTTGTAGCAGCTTGGCCTATGTCTCTTCCTCGGAAACACTAAGGTCACGATCTCATCGCTGCGGCTCTCATTGCCCGCCTGACGCCAGCAGATGACGTTCATGCGAGGTTCTGTGTCGCCCTCGGGGATGGGCAAGGCGCGGTAGAGACGCTGGCAAAGGAGGCTGTCAGTCTCTTCGGGCAGTGAACGGATGACGAAGACGGGGCAGACGTAGTTCTTCAGAAGGAACAGGCCGCAACGCTGGCTGGTGTTGCCTGCATCGGCCATCTCCTGTGTCTCGCCTCCTGTCAGTGGATAGAGCTTCTTCAGTTGGTTCTCATAGAGTTGCCAGTCGCGCTCGATGGGCACTATGCCACGTGAGCCAGCTTGCAAGTGCATGTGATCGGGACAGGAAGCACCACAGACGGGGCCATTGTAGAACACGATGTGATGGGGCATCGTCCAAGCCAAGTGGCGCATGGTGCCGAAGTGTTCCCAGATGCTTTGTGGCTTGTGGCGGCGTGTAGGGATGGTGAAATGGCGCGGTAGGATGGGGAAGGGGTTGACGAGCACTTGGTAGTGGTGCTCAATCATCAGGGCGTGCTGCTCCTTGGGGCGGTTCTCGTCGCAGAGGAAGCAGGGACGTGCCTCGATGGCGGCCTTGTCGATGTTGGCGGATGTCGAGACGATGCGAGCGGGATTCCATTGAGTGGTGAGGGTGATGTCCGGTAGGGGAGAGATTCCGTCAGGGAAACCAGCGGGCATACTGATGGGGAGCGTTTTCTGCTGGACGCGGTTGGCGAGGTCATCGTAGCGTTGGCGGGCAGTGTCCCATTCCTGTAGTTCCTGCTCGAAGAAAGCATCCACCTCTTCCTCCGTCACTTCGCGGCGCCATTTGCGGTTCAATGCCTGTCGGGCCAGAATCTCCGTCGTGCGCAGCTGATCCTTGTAGAGGTTGTTCTTGTTGACCTTCTCGATGCTGAGGGCGGCATCACTGTTGCCTTCCCAACGGCGGCAGAGGTAAAGCTCGTCGAAGATGCGACCGATGCGGTAGCGACGCCCAATCATCAGTCCTAAGGCATAGTCCTCGCCGTAGCTGGTGTTGGGAATCTGAATCTTTCTGAGAATTGGAG
Source organism: uncultured Bacteroidaceae bacterium (assembly GCA_905236985.1). Lineage (GTDB taxonomy): Bacteria > Bacteroidota > Bacteroidia > Bacteroidales > Bacteroidaceae > Physcousia. The sequence continues at coordinate 8,607 of CAJORF010000125.1, forward strand.
TAAAGAATGCACGTGGTGCACCCAATCCGTTGATGCGTAGTGCATTATTCCGACCATTCTGGGGTGTCCATTCACGATGGTCGATGAGCCCTGGCGGCAGCGTTTCCAGATGAAAGTCCGTCATTCGGTACGACCCGATCACCATCGCTGCCCGCTGCTCACGGAAGGCATCCACGATGCGCTGCAACGTGTCTTCGCCGCTGTAGAGATCGTCGCTGTCAAGCTGCACCACGAAGCGTCCACACTGCGGATGATGCACCGCCAAGTTCCAGCAGCCGCCAATACCCAAGTCTGTTCTATCTGGAAGCAAGTGGATAAGGGTTGACTCTCCCCCCGCCCTCCCTGTTAGGGAGGGAGCAGAATGTTTTGAAGGCAGTAAATCCTTATTCTCAGAGGAATGTTTTGAAGGCAGTGGACTCTTATCCTCTAAGGTAACCGCTCCCTCCCTAACAGGGAGGGCGGGGGGAGAGTCCGTTATTGCATCAATAGCTTCCGTTGTTCCATCATCGCTGTGATTATCCACCACAATCAAGTTGAACGGGAAGGTGGTCTTCTGCTTCAAGACGCTGCGGATGGCATCCTCGATGGTGCGCACGCGGTTGCGGACAGGGATGACGACGGTGGCCTCGACGGGAAACTCCTCCTCCTCGAACTTGATCTCGTCGAACTCGTCTGGTGCCAGCAACGCACCGATCTCTTTCAGGTGTCGCGTACACGCGCGTTCCATCTCTATCTGACGCGCACGATTGCGAGGATCGACATAGTCAAATTGCTTCTGCCCTGAGAGACGCGTATCTGTTTCGACTTCAGTATATAACGGCTCGCTAATGTGCACGGGCAGCATCCTTCGCGAGAGGAACAGCCGCAGGTCATACAGCCCTGCAAACTGGTATTCGCGCAAACGCTCCTGGGCGAAGTAAGCCTGCACATCCTCTGTGCGCAGCAGCAGCACGGAGCCAAAGTCGAAATCGTCGCGCACGCTGCCCAGTTGATAATCAATGAGCGGTCGTGGTACAATCTCGCCTGAGGGCAGTTGCTGCCGATGGTCGGCATACACCATCGAAGCGCCTGTGTCTTCAGCCACGCTGACGAGGCGCGTCAGGGCGTGATAGCCCAGCTGAAGGTCGAAACATTTGGTATAGAGCAAAATATAAGGGGTAGATACGCCTTCGCTCATCCGTCGCAGCGATTTCGTCTGGAACGGCGTTTCGATGAGCTGTATGTCGGCCACGTTGGCGTCAGCGCGTAGGGTTTCTATCGTCAATTGCCCCTCTTTTTCATCGGCAAATGGAAGAAAACAGCTTATTTTAGGCATAGAATGCAAGATTTTCTTAAAATTTGCCACAAAGATACACATAATTTCAGCTTTTCGTACTATCTTTGCACCAAAATCATCAAACTTTTTTTAAACTAACGACATTTTCATCATGAAGAAACTTCTAACACTGGTTGCAGCGGCAGTTTTGTCGCTCACGACAAATGCCCAGTCGCTCTCTGTCACCAACAATGATTGGCACTGGGAAAAAGGAACAATTGTCATTAACACCCCTCAGCGTGATGCCGGCCAAACCGATGTCCTGCAGCTCACGGCTCCCAAGCTCGAGACCGTGCGCGTGGCCTTCGTGGGATTGGGCATGCGTGGCCCTGGAGCTGTTGCCCGTTGGACATACATCCCTGGCGTTCAGATCGTAGCCCTCTGCGACTATGAAGAAGCACGTGCAGAGGCATGTCAGAAATACCTGCGCGATGCCGGCCTTCCCCCTGCTGCCATATACAGCGGCGAGAACGGCTATGTAGAACTATGCCAACGTCCTGACATCGACATCGTTTACGTGGCTACCGACTGGGATCACCACTTCCCCGTTGCCAAGTGTGCCCTCGAGAACGGCAAGCACACCGCCATCGAAGTGCCGTCGGCCATGAACCTCGCGCAGTGCTGGGAGCTCATCAACCTCAGCGAGAAGACGCGCAAGCATTGCATGATCCTCGAGAACTGCTGCTACGACTGGTATGAGCTCAACGCTATGAACATGGCGCAGCACGGCGTTTTCGGCGAGATCCTGCGTGGCGAAGGTGCCTACATCCACAACCTCGACGACTTCTGGGACTACTACTGGAAGAATCCCAACGGCAGCGATCCTGACAAGCTCGGATGGCGCATGAAGTACAACATGGAGAATCGCGGCGACGTCTATGCTACCCACGGCCTCGGTCCTGTGGCACTCACGATGAACATCCACCGCGGCGACCGCTTCACCACGCTCGTCGCTATGGACACCAAGGCTGTTCATGGTCCTGATTACGTCGAAGCCAAGACGGGCAAGCGCCCTGCCAACTATCGTAATGGCGACCAGACAACCACCCTCATGCGTACTGCCGAGGGCAAGGTCGTCGAGATCCAGCACAACGTCATGAATCCCCAGCCCTACAACCGTCTGTTCAAGCTCACCGGCACCAAGGGCTATGCCACCAAGTACCCTGAGCAGCACTTTGCTCTCGACAAGAGCCAGCTTAGTGCCAGCGGTGTTGCACCTAAGGTGGACGATCTCTCGAGCCACGGCTTCCTGCCCAAGGCTGAACACGACGCGCTTGTGGCCAAGTACACGCATCCCATCATCAAGAAGTATGGCGAGATGGCACAGAAGGTCGGCGGACACGGCGGCATGGACTTCTTCATGGATGCTCGCCTCGTCTATTGTCTGCAGAACGGTCTGCCCCTCGACATGGATGTCTATGACCTCGCCGAGTGGTGCAGCCTGGCTGAGTTAGGTGCGCTCTCGATGGACAACAACTGCGCCAGCGTAGCTTTCCCCGACTTCACACGTGGTGCTTGGAACAAGGTACAGGGCTTCCAATTCGCTTGGGCTACCCCTGAAGCCGAAGCTGCTGCCGAAGCTGCTGCACAAGCCAGCACACAGGCACAGAAAGACCTCTGCACCAAGAAGAAGCTTTGGGAGAAGTACGACAAGGAAAAGGTCAAACAATCCAAGAAGATCCATCCCAAAAAGCGCTAAACTGCTCTTCGACAAATAACTGACAATGAGGGGGTGCCGCCGTAGGCATCCCCTTCTTCCACAATCCGCTCGCAACCCGTCACCCCAATGGATGCTATCAACAACCTCTTCTCTCTGCTCAGTTCCGTGCTCTGGGGCTGGCCTATGGTGATCCTGCTGTTAGGCACTCACGCGTTCCTCACCTTCCGATTGCGCGTGCCGCAACGTAAACTGCTCACAGGCATACGCTTGTCTGTGCAGAAGGATAAGGGAGCCGAGGGCGATGTCTCGCAGTTTGGAGCCTTGGCCACTGCGCTGGCTGCCACCATCGGAACGGGTAACATCGTCGGCGTGGCGACTGCTGTGGCATTAGGCGGCCCGGGTGCCGTGCTGTGGTGCTGGCTGACAGGTATCTTCGGTATGGCTACGAAATACACAGAAGGACTGTTGGCCGTCAAGTATCGTGTCAAGGGCGATGACGAACGTACATACGGAGGCCCCATGTATGCGCTTGAACTCGGGCTTGGCATGAAATGGCTGGCACTGCTCTTTGCCGTCTTCACCGCCCTGGCCAGCTTCGGCATAGGATGTACGGTGCAGGCCAACTCCATCGCGCTGCTGGCCAACGAGACCTTCGGCGTGCCGACGTGGGCGGTGGGACTGGTCATCTGCGCCCTCACGGCGTTGGTCATCATGGGCGGCGTGAAGTCCATCGCGCGCGTGTGTACCTTTTTAGTTCCTTTCATGGCACTGCTCTACGTCGTGGGTTGTATCGTTATCCTCTGCATGAACGGCAGCTACGTGTGGCCCGCTGTGCAGCTCATCGTGCAGTCGGCCTTCAATCCATCCGCAGCAGGCGGTGGCTTTGTTGGTGCTACCGTGATGATGGCCGCACGCTACGGCATAGCGCGAGGCCTGTTCTCCAATGAGAGCGGTATGGGCAGTGCGCCCATCGTAGCGGCAGCAGCACAGACGCGCAATCCTGTGCGACAGGCTTTGGTCAGCAGCACAGGCACCTTCTGGGACACCGTCATCATCTGCGCCCTTACGGGGTTGGTGCTCGTCAGCAGCATCTTAGCTTATCCAGACATCACCTACGCCGACGGTGCCGCGCTGACAAAGGTGGCGTTCTCCAAGATTCCTTACGTAGGTGCGCCGCTGCTCACCTTCGGCATCCTCACCTTCGCTTTCAGCACCATCCTCGGCTGGAGCTACTACGGCGAGAGTGCCGTCAACTATATTGAGCATCAGCATATCAACCGCTTCTACCGCATCCTCTACATCGTCGCCCTCTTCTTCGGCAGCATCATCAGCCTCGACGTCATCTGGAACATCGCCGATACGATGAACGCCCTCATGGCCATCCCTAATCTCGTGGCCCTGCTCCTGCTCAGTGGCGTTGCAGCTCGTGAGACCAATAAGTATCTCTGGGGTGGACGGCTCGATGAGGAGATGGAGTAAGAGAAAAAGACATCCAAAACGAATCATCCTTATGAATACAACATTTCTTATACACATCGCTGTGGCTGCCCTGTTGGGCGGAGTCATAGGCTTGGAGCGCGGTTTCCGTGCCAAGGAAGCAGGTTTTCGTACACATTTCCTCGTAGCGCTGGGTGCAGCACTTTTCATGATTCTGTCTGCTCACGGCTTCGATGGTGCCTTGACAACAGAAGGACATCGTCTTGATGTCTCGCGCATCGCCGCGCAGGTCGTTTCGGGCATCGGTTTCATCGGTGCTGGTACGATCATCTTCCAACGTCAGATGGTCCACGGCCTCACGACAGCCGCAGGTCTATGGGTCACGGCTGCTATTGGTATGGCTGCTGGAGCTGGGATGTATGGGCTCGCCACCTTCACCACCGTATTGGTGCTCATTGGATTGGAGGCGTTGAACTGGTTGTTGCCTCACATCGGGCATCGTAACCTCACCATCACCCTCAGTGCTGCCGACCGAGCACAGCTACAGGCTGTCCTCGCACGCCTCAAGGCTGACGGCGTGAGCATCGCCAGTTTCTCCCTCAACGAGCGTTCCGCCGCCATGTCTGTGCCGCGCCATTACACGATGAAGCTGGAAATCAAAACATCGCGCAGCAAATACGGTGAGCATATCCTCCATTTCATGACAGGACTTGAGGGTGTGGATGTCGAAAGCATTGAGTGATGCCAGTGCGCAGTTTGAAGTGAACCCCAAAAGTTGATAAAAACTTTTGGGGTTCATTAGGTATAGAGACACCTCTCTATGACGACAAGGGGCAGCGATCACTCTTCAATCTCATCCAAGATGTCCTGTGCTGCATTCACGGCCTTGCGGTGGTAACGGTAGCCGATGATAGCACCGAGGCAGGCGCTGAAGATGAGCGGGAGACTCATGAAGAACAGCATTTTGGCGTCGGCATTCTCTGGAGCGTTCTTCCACAAGATCTCGTAGCAAGCCCAGCTGATCCATGGGATGAGGAGCGCGGGAGCCACGTAATGGAGCCAGTCGTTGTACTGCTTCTTGAACTTAGCCATCACACGGGCCACAGTCGAGAAATCGTCGCGCATGAAGTTGAGCTCTTCCACCGGCTTGTGGATGTACCAGGTGGCGGCAGCGCAGAAGAGCACCATGACACAGGTTCCTGTGGCGAAAGCCAGACTCCAGACCTCGGTGAAGTAGGACATGGGATAGATGACCAAGCAGATTGCTACGCAGATGAA
>CAJORF010000126.1 GCA_905236985.1 uncultured Bacteroidaceae bacterium
GAATCGACAGCAGAAAGGGTGGGACAAGCTGTTGCCCAATAGTGGCATACTCGTCTTCCACGTTGAGTACGACTATGACATGTGGGCAGGACTATCGAATTCCCCCAACGACGCCAGAGTGAAGCGTTATCACATCTTCCCCGCCAACAACAAAGCCAGTGTAAGCGCATCTGCTGACTGGTCTTACCCGTATGTCCACGTTGACTTGATGAGTGACGAAATCATAGCTAACGATGAACTGACTAACACCTCGAAACCGGCAGCTACGTTGAACCATGCCAATGCCGATGGCGAAAAGTTCATGTCGAAACCCATCACGCAAATGCATGTAGATGAACATGGACACGCATCGTTTGTTTTCATGGGCGATGAAACCACATTAATCCAGCATACTATGATGGGCAGAGCAGTGGCATCGGGCGAACAAAACGGTTTCCGTAACGACCTTTGGTACTTGCCCGATGGACGTCAGCTCAGCGGAAAGCCTACCGCACGAGGACTTTATATCAATAAAGGAAAGATGGTCGCTGTGCCTTAAATGGATGCTGCGACGGTGGTGGCAAAACTCAGCGAAATGGCTTGCCTCATACGATGGAGTAGAGTAGCAGGATGATGAGCTGTGCCGTCAGGATGCGGAGGAACATACAGAGGGGATAGACGGTGGAGTAGCCTACGGCTGGCGCGTCGTTGTTGGCCGTCTGGTTGGCGTAGGCCAAGGCTGGCGGGTCGGTCGTGGCACCTGCAATCAATCCCATGAGTGTGAAGTAGTTCAACTTGTAGCGCAGGCGTGCGAGCGTACCTATGATAAGGATAGGTATGACCGTGATGAGGAAGCCTGCCCAGACATAGGTGAGGCCGTCGCCCTCAGTGACTGTCTGCCAGAAAGTGGCACCAGCCTTGATGCCCACAGAGGCGAGGAAGAGGACAAGACCGAACTCACGCAGCATGAGGTTGGCGGAGTTGGTGGTGTAGCTGACGAGATGCAGACGATAGCCGAAACGACCGATGAGGATGGCGATGATGAGCGGTCCGCCAGCCAAACCGAGCTTCACGGGAGTGGGCACGCCAGGCAGGGCGATGGGCATCATGCCGAAGATGATACCGACGACGATACCGATGAAGATGGCACTGAGGTTGGGGTGGTCGAGGCGCTTGACCTCGTTGCCTAACATATTGGCTACGCGCTCAATAGCGTCCTCTGGGCCTACGCAGACCAACTTGTCGCCAATCTGGATGCGGAGGTTGCGGTCGGCGAAGAGGTTCATGCCATTGCGGTGGATGCGGGTGACGTTGACGCCATAGACGGAACTGAAGTGCAACTGTCCGAAGGTCTTGCCGTTGATGTGGGGCTGTGTCACCAGCACATTCTTCGACACCATCTGCACATCCTGCTCGTCCCATTCCACATGATCTACAGGGCCGATGAAGGCTGAGATCGCCTCCCAGTCATCCTCGGCACAGGTGATGTACATTAGGTCGCCCATGTTGACGATGGTGTCGCGGTTGGGGATGGTGACATGGCCGTCGTGGAGAAAGCGTGAGCAGACGAAGTTACGACCGAGGAAGTCGCGGATCTGCAGGATGCTGCGTCCCTCCAGCGCCTTGTTGTCAGCGCGCAGTGTCATGCGGTGGGGCTTGGCGTGCGGGTTCTCGTTCATCTCGCGCTCAATCTGCTCGGATTCCACCTTCAGGCTGATGCCACAGAGGTAGCGCAAGGCGATGGTGGCACCGATAATGCCCACGACACCAAGGGGATAGGCGCAGGCGTAGCCGGAGGCAATCTGCGGAATCTCCGTGGCTCCCTTGTAGATCGAGGAGACGGCTTCGGAAGCAGCACCAAGGCCGGGCGTGTTGGTGATGGCACCGCAGAGCACACCCGTCATCATGCTGAGGTTCCACACATTTTCGCCGCCCTTAACGGCTGGGTCGTAGAAGAGAATGAAGTAGAGCACCAGCATCGTCGCCACGTTCAAGCCTACGATGCCCATTGCCAGCGCATTAGCCGTGATGCCGCCCTTGGCAAAGCTCTCGAAGAAACCTGGGCCGACCTGCAAACCGATGCAATACACGAAGAGGATGAGGCCGAAGTCCTGAACATAGTTGAGCACCTCGGGGGTGCCCGTGAAACCGATATGTCCCGCCAAGATGCCAGCGAAGAGCACGAAGGTTACGCCGAGCGAGATACCGAAGACCTTGAAACGTCCGAGGAAGATACCCACGGAGATGACCAAGGCATAGAGCACCACGATATGTGCAATGCTGTCGGTGTTGGTGAAGAGTTGAATGAGCCAGTCCATCAGAGAATTATACTAATTTTACGATTTTACAATCATTCGATTTTTACGATTTACGTGAAATGATGCTGCAAATATACAGACTATTTCGGTTATCTGGCTCAAAAGAATAAAAAAAGTGACGATAAAGGTTCAAAAGTTGACGTAAATAGTTATGGCGGCAAGTGCGATACAAGAAAATGAAGTTCCCTTTCCACCGAATCCCATGGTATCATGACACTGGCATCCTGAGCAGTTGAACAGGATGCATCTGAGGAATATGTGCACAGCCTCAGGAAGAAAACTAAGAAAGTGTGTACAATTACAGTAAACATAGGTAACAAAGTGTGTACCTATTTGGTTCTTCTGCAATTTAGTTGAAAAGTACGATTGAATTACAGTACTTCAACATCAATAGAGGCCATTCTTTATACAATGTTTTTGA
>CAJORF010000127.1 GCA_905236985.1 uncultured Bacteroidaceae bacterium
GTCGGGCGTGATGCTCCAGCGGACGGTTTTTCCACTACGGATATAATCCATCCTGGCGGAGAGGCGCAGATCCTCGTTGCGACGGCTGCTGAAGCTGTAGTCGTAGGTGTCGCCCGTGGGCAGGTAGTTCTGGCGGATGGTGTGGATCTCGCCCTCCATGCGCTGGTGGTTGACAGCGGCATTGCTGTAGATTTCCCACCGCTTGTTGCGGTCGCTGACGTGGAAATCCAGATCGGCCCGCTCCGTGCGCCGCAGATCGTTGGTCTGGCCGCGCTGCCAGTTGTCGTTCTGGCCGGGCTTGCTGTTATCGTCAAGATTGTTGGCATTCGCCACGATGGCCAGATGTGAGAAATCAGAATGACGCATAGCGAAGAGACGGGCGAGGTAACGCTCATTCGTTCCACCGCCGACTTCTGCATTCACAATCCAGCCAATCATGTATTCTTTCTTCAATCGCACATCGATGACGTGACGCTGCGTTCGCTCGTCCTTGATGCCCAGCCACTCGTTCTCGGCGGTCTGCTTGTCGTAGATGGCGATGTCCTTCACGGTGTAGGCGGGCAGGTTCTCCAGCATCAGCTTGCGATCGTGGCGGAAGAACTCTTTGCCGTTGAGCAGCAGGTCATCGACGAATTTGCCTTGGTGATAGATGCGTCCGTCGGAGGTCATCTCCACTTCTGGCAACTGACGGATGAGGGCATCGAGCATGGAGCCTTCGGCGAGGATGAAAGCGTCGGCGTTGTAGATGATGGTGTCGCCCTTGTAGTAGAATTTTACCTTCGAGGCCGTGATGGTCACCTCGCGCATCATACCCGTCTTGGGTTCTGGTGCCAGATAGAAGGGAGGCAGCCCGCGCTCGTGTTCGCGGCGACCTATACGGTCTAAGGTGTAATCGACATAAGCGGTACGATAGCCTTCGAGGCTGATGCGGAAAAGGTACTTAGCAGGCTTGGCAGGCACGATGAACGAGAACTCACTGGTTTCCCAACTGTATGTCTCCGCCATATATCTGCGATAGGCTTCCTTCTGCTCGATGACAGTGCTGTCGGGCCTCAGCAGCTCCACATTGGCATGGAGGAGATCTTTATGGGCACGGATGTCCTGTACCGCGCAGTTCAGCTTCAACTTGCGCACATTCTTCTGTCGCTCATGCTGCACGTAGATGTGCTGTCTGTGCACTTTCACCTTCACGGGCAAACCTTTGCACACACGCTTGACAGCACTCACCGCGTCTAATCCTTCGAAGGTTGCCGTTGTCGTCAGCTCTTCAAGACCATCGGATACAATGTCGATGGTGTATTCCGACTGGTTATCGGAGATGGATTGGAGGACTGAGAGAAGGCCCACCCCCGCCCTTCCTGTGTGGGAGGGATGGGGTTCTTGTGCAGATAGTGGAAAGAGATTCGCGCACGTAAATAGAATGAGGTATAACAGCCGTTTCATTACTCGTCCTCCTCGTTAGTCGATTCCACAAAAATGGTGTCCCCTTGTAGTGTCAGGTGCAGGTAATCGAACATATTGAGATGGCCGATGAAGGCCGCGAGCGAGTCGGCAGGGTTCCACGTGGTGATGAGCTTCATGCTACGTGGCTCCTCGTTACGAAAGCAGACGATCTTGCCGTAGTGAGCGGAAACGACGGAAAGGATGCTGTCGAGGCGAATGTCGGAGAAGCGGATGAGGGAAGACTCTCCCCCCGCCCTCCCTGTTAGGGAGGGAGCGGATACCTGTGCTGATTGAGGTTCCTCCCCTTTGGGGGAGGTTAGGAGGGGGCTTATGGCCCATGCCAACCCACCGAGAAAAACAGCAGCGAGGAAGATAGCAGCAATGTGGGAGACCCACCCCGCCCTTCGGGTACCCCTCCCGTGATGGAGTGGAGTAGCTGAGCGCAGCTTTCGAGCGTCAGCGAGGCTCTCTCCTTCATGGGAGGGCGCGGGGAGAGCCCTTATCACCTTCTCCGTGAACCCTTCGGAGAGTGTCATCTGCTGAGCCTGCTCATCCTGATGGTGCAGGGCATCGAGCAATTCGGGATGTGCCTTGGGAATGTCATCGGTATTCATTGCGCAGTCGTTTTATGGTTACATATAGTTTCTTTCGGATGCGGTGTAGGCGGCTGGTGAGAACCGATACAGCCCGTGCGGGATGTGCTTCGTCCGTCAGTCCGAGGATGAAAGCGATCTCACTTAATGGTTGTCCGTCGGTATAAAACAAATGCAGCAGGGTACGCTCCTCCGGGCGGAGCTGTTCAAGCGCTCGGTCTAACAGATCTCTGAGGTCTGGTCCTCCCTCCGACAGCAGACGGTCAAGATCAGCGTCAGTGGTGGTTTGGATGCCGTTCACATTCTCCTCCAGAGCAATAAATGACAGATGACGTCCTCGCAGATGATGTGTAGCGATATTGAAGGTTATGCGCCGCAACCACACGGCGAAGGACGCCCGTTGTGCATCGAAATCGTGTAATCGCTGATAGGCCACCAGCAAGGCGTCCTGCACGACTTCCTCTGCTTCTTCCCGCACAAGAATCATGCGCCCCACAAAATGCAGCAGCGCGCTGGCGTGGCGTTCTACCAAGAGGGCGAAATCCTCCTGATGTCCCTCCAACACCCGCTGGATGACCTCTTCATCGCTTCTGTTTTTTCCTATTTGCATATTACAATAACGGACTTTCTACCCATATATTACCATTTCCAGCAGAAATGTCACGCTATAGACCTTGAAAAAGATCAAATTGCCTAAACAAACCCACAGCATCATCAACTATTTAGTCAACATCGTTTTATAATTTCGAAGATCCACACCCGACTTGTAAAGGATTCAAATATGTTTTTTCAGCTTTCTTGCCTCACTTTTCAGTATTTATAACTATTTTTGCGGCGACATTCGAAACTGATTGCAGTTTTATAAGGAATCAACTATTAGTTTGCAAGATGGAAAATACCTTTTAGAATATGTTGCAAAGAATTTTCATATTGGTCAGTATTCACGCTGTCTTTATTCATTCTTTTGCCCAAGGGACGCATTGGCATATCGAGGCGGAGTCGCCCAGGACACGGGTGATACTGCGGGATGATACCCTCGACATCACGTCGCCACAGGGCCTTTCTCTCTGGTGGGACGAACCTATTCATGCGCCCTGCACCATCACCTATCGCGCTTGCGTGGTCATGGACGGTGGCCCGTGTGACCGCCTCTCTGACCTCAACTGTTTCTGGATGGCTAGCCTCCCTACAGCACCTTCGCCACTCCGCAGCATCCCACAACGTGGAGGCCGTTTCGTAGAGAGTTACCGCCTGCAATGCTACTATCTGGGCTACGGCGGCAATCACAACACCACTACTCGTTTTCGCCGCTACGACGGCGACAGCCTTGCCATAACAGACGAGAGCCGCCGCCCTGCTATACTCAAAGAATATACCGATGAGGCTCATTTGCTAAAGCCAAACCATTGGTATTCCATTAGGATAGAGGTTCACGCCGACGGCCGCACACGTTATTTCATTGACAACGAACTCCTAGTCGATTACCTCGATCCTTCTCCCCTACCCTATGGTTGGTTTGCTTTCCGCACTACATGGAGCCATACGAAGTTAACGGGATGGGAGATGAAGAGAGGGAAAAAAGAAAAGTGAATACATTGTATCTATTATTTGACGTATCACGATGCGTCAATTGCTGCGTCATAACAAATTAAACAAAACATATAGATGTCTCTTTTATTTTCCTTGGCTTTTCGAGGCTACACTATTGGCAAAATAGAGCAGTAATGCCGTTTGTTTGATGCAAGCGGCTGCATTTTTATCACATAATTAATTTCTTTAGAGGTAAAAAAAAGGAGGGGCGCACAACCTTTTGGGGTGTTCATACGTTTATATATCAGAAAGCATCACAAAAAATGTCCAATGACCCGAGAACAATTCACCCAAC
>CAJORF010000128.1 GCA_905236985.1 uncultured Bacteroidaceae bacterium
CTTCGACAAGCAAGCCCGTTATGCCAACAGCTACTATAGCTACGTGGCGGGCGACGAGCAGGCGGTTTTTCCAGGAGTCAGCATTGCCTGGGGTGAAAATGGACGGTCCTTTCCCTTGCAACTCGACCCACAAATGAACGTCCGTATTATCGGATTCAAAGACGATGACGGGTTTCGCTCCACCTATCTTCTCTCATGGATGAGCGAAGAGATGGACAGCGCAGAAAGCTCTTACAAAAGCTTTGAAGTCGAAGGGATTATCTACGAGTTCCATTGTCCGAAGATGACATCCGTTCCGCAGGTGAAGTCTTACGACCCGGACGAATACCTAAACAGGACAAACACCGGTCTGAGCGTAGCGCACAACTTGGTGAACGACCTCAAGAAGAATAACCCCGAGCGGGCCGCCCGATTGAATACAGACACGCTCGAAGAGAAGGATTCGTATGCTTTCCAAAAGATGGTGCTTCAACTCTACGACGAGCCTGTGCTCAAGAAGCAGAACACCAGCTACGATGCCTTGTTGGCCAAAATCCGCAGAATTTCAGAGCTGAGCCGCACGGCTAATCCCACGGAACAGGAAGCCATCTGTCATACATTGATCAAAGAGATTAACGCCTATCCTTTCCAGCTTTCGCATGTCCATCTCCGCGAGTTGCAACACACTATTGACGGGATAGCTGCCGCCGTGCCTAATGACTTGAAGCAACAGGTGGCCTCTGCGCGCACACTCCTCGATGCCCTTGAAAACCAGACAGCTGACATAGACAGTCTAAATGAGATGGAACAGGAATACTTGAACCGTAACTTTTGGAAGATCAGTCACCGGCCTTTACATCGCGATGACTTCAGCCCTTGGGAACACTTTACCGCTCATGGCGAACATTACACGGGTGACACACACCAGAGCTATTTAGAAGTTCATTTTGAGAACTACCCAGATTTTCAAGCCGAGAACACACTGCATGGCCTACGCCCTGGTCGTTATCGCCTGTCTGCCGTCGTGCGCGCTGAAAAGGCCGAATCCAATCATTCAGGTATCTTTATCTTCTGCGAGGCTGGCGATAAGATAGACTATGACACCTATCAGAAGGAAATCCCTGCCGACGACGACATGGGCGGAAATGTATGGTTCTCAGCTTACTGCCGTTTCCAGCGCCGTGCAGCAGAAAAAAATGGAGTATATGTCTTGGACATCAACAAGGCCGCGGCCAACGGCGGACAGGGTTTCGGGTGGAACCGCATCTACATAGATGACATCATCGTTCGGGATGGCACCCTCACCTACGGCGTCAGCACCCGTCCCGAGATCACCAACGCACACCACTTCGGCAGCCGCTGGTTCTCTGCCTGCGACTTCATCATCGAACGAATAGGAGATTAATACAAACAACAGATTAGGTAGATTTTCTTTATCCGCTCCGCCCGCCTGTGACAGGTAGGCGGAGCAATAGGTGGAAAATAATCATTCTTTTGAAAAAAATTGGAGATGATGCGGGATAATTTGCGATTTTTGTCGTATAATAAGTAGAGAGTCGCCAACAAAACGAGACCATGCTGACAGAAAAGCAGATAGTGGAGGCCGTGAGCAGCGGCAAGCGCAAGGGGCAGGACGAGATGGTCCGCCGCTACGCCAGTCAGGTGTTTGCCTTGATCGTCAAGCAGGTCACGGACGAGATGGACGCACAGGAACTGACGCAGGACACGTTCCTGAAAGCCTTCCGCAACATAGAGCACTACGACGCGCGGCAGTCCTCGCTCGGCACATGGCTCTGCCGTATCGCATACCACCTGACGCTCGACTTCCTAAAACGCCGCCGTCCCCTCATCGTCTCTTTGGAAGACAGTTCCGTGTGGCAGACAGACATCAGCGACGAAGAGTTGGAAGCCGAGCTCTCCACAGGTAACGAGCAGCGCATTGAGCACTTGCAGGAGTTGGTGCAGCAGCTGCCAGATGAGGAACGAATGCTACTTACACTCTACTACTTCGACGACCGCCCGCTCTCGGAGATTGCCTTCATAACAGGCATCGCTCCCAAGGCACTGGCCAACCGACTCTACCGAATACGCAAGAAACTATATAAAAGATTGAAAGCCCTATGAAAAAGCTGAAAGATACCGACCTACGCGAAGCCCTGAGACGCAAATATACTGACACGCCGCAGCTGCCAGAGGGCTTTATGGAGAGGATGCACGAGGCGGTGGAACAAGAAGAGTCGCAACCTCGTCGCACACGCAGCTACCGTCTCGTAGCGGCCATCACAAGCATCGCTGCAGCAGTCATTCTCACCTTCCTACTGTGGCCGGAGGAGAACAGCCACCTCCCGACTTCCTCCCAAGGGGAGGGGAGTGGTCATCTGCAGGAAAGGGCTGAGGCCAAGACGCAGCCGCCGACGGTGGAGATGACGGAGGGTCAGGCGATGATGGCAGTCGCGCCGCAGCAGCCAACGCCCGCAAGCACGCCCCCGACAACAGTCGCGACGAGGCCGCCGCAGGCCCCCAAGCATGTCGCGAAGACTGTGA
>CAJORF010000129.1 GCA_905236985.1 uncultured Bacteroidaceae bacterium
CTTCAGCTCGCTGGCCACATATACCTTGCCGTCACTATCGTAACCAATATATAAAGGTATGACACCTATGGGGTCGCGGGCTATCAGGAACTCATCCCGTTCCTCGTCGTAGAGGGCGAAGGCAAAGATGCCAGAGAGGCTTTCGAGCAATTTTTGTATCGTGATCTTTCCAATAGCAAAATCACGATACAAGGCCAATATCACTTCGCAATCACTACCTGTCTGGAACTCATATTCCCCAGCATAGCGACGACGGATTTCTTGGTGATTATAGATTTCGCCATTCACAGCCAACACCTGTTTGCGGTCGGGAGAGAACAACGGCTGTCCACCGCTCTCGGGATCTACAATGCTCAGTCGTTCGTGAGCTAATATTGCACTGCCACCACAATAGATACCACTCCAGTCGGGTCCGCGGTGACGTAGTTTCTGACTCATACGCAGCACTTTCTTCCTTAATTCTGGAGTTTGCTGCTTGATGTTGAAAATAGATACGATGCCACACATAATGTAATTTACTATTTACAGATTTATAATCTACGAGTTATGATGATGATTTCTGCGTATTGGCAGATAATGCTTTCTTGTGTCTTCGGTCTGCAAGATACAATCCCATTAATATCAAAGCAGTTCCTAAAAGGAACCAAACAGTAATCTTCTCCGACAGAACAAGCCATGCACAGAGAATGGTGATAACAGGATTGAAATAGACATAGTTTGTAGTGATGACGGCTCCCAACTTCTTGATAACCCAGTTCCAAGCCAAGAAACAAATGGTAGATGCGATGCAGCCGAGAAACAAGAGATGAAAAAGGACATCTGTACGGAGTAGCGAATGAATAGGTGGAAACACTGGCCAAAGAAGATAATATGGAATCATCGTGAACAGACCGTAGAAGAAGACCTTACGCGTGATTAACAACGTGTCGTAACGTTTGCCAGCAGGTATCATCAGAAGACTATAGACGGCCCAACACAAACAAGCACAAAATGCCAGTGCATCACCTTTTGGGGAAAGGTGAAGGATGAAATGACCATTCAACACCACGATGACAACACCCAAAGCAGCCAACAAAGACCCAACTATTTGCCAGCCATGAAGTCGTTCCGTTTTGTAAAAAATGGAAATGAGCAATGCTGCAAACAGGGGACATAAACAGACAATGAGCGAGGTGTTGGTTGTGGTGGTGTAGTTCATAGCCGCGTTTTCGGTCAGGAAATACAACGAACCACCAGTTACACCCAGAAGAAACATCAGTAGTTCATCCTTGATGCTGTCGGCAAACCATTTGTGAGATCCATAAAGTAACGAGAAAACAAACAGCATCGAATAAGCAATGACAAAACGAATCGTGAAGATGTCCGCAGGCGAAAGACCGTTCAACAGCAGCAACTTGGTGAAAACGAATGTGGAGCCCCAAACTACGACTACTGCGATGGCTGTCAGATGATAGAGGAATGTTCCTTGCTTCATATTGATACTACGGGTTATTCTACACAGACTTTAATAAAGCTCAAAAAAAGAGGGTGCGGATGAAGCACGGTGGATGAATATTCAGGATGGAACTGTGTGCCGATATACCAGCGCTTGTCAGGTATCTCTACTATCTCTACCAGATTGGCGGAAGGGTTGATTCCCACGCACTTCATTCCCTTCGTCTCGAAATCCTCTCTATAAGCGTTGTTGAACTCATAGCGGTGACGATGGCGCTCCTTGATAAGGCTTACACAATCGTAGGCCTCATAGGCCCGACTGCCTTTCTGGAGTTCACACTCATAGGCCCCCAATCGCATTGTGCCACCCATTTGTGTGATGCTCTTCTGCTCCTCCATGATGTCGATTACATTGTGAATTAACGAGTTGTTCTTGTTAGCATCCAACTTGTCAACTTCAGAAAACTCAGTACTGTTAGCATCCTTATAGCCCAACACATTGCGAGCAAACTCGATGACCATCATTTGCATACCCAGACAGATACCAAAGGTGGGAATATCGTGGCTACGAGTATATTCTGCAGCGATAATCTTGCCCTCTATACCACGCTGCCCAAAACCCGGGCAGATGATGATACCTGCCATGTCTTCGAGCTTCTCATCGACGTTCTCTTTGGTAATCTCTTCGCTATTGACAAAATGCAGTCGTGCTTTCACATCGTTGTAAATGCCAGCCAGATTCAGACTCTCGCGGATGCTCTTGTAGGCATCCTGTAGATCATATTTGCCCACCAGCCCGATGTGAACCTCGCGCGTGGCATTGTGCTGTTTGTCAAGGAAGTCATGCCAGGGCTTCATGGCTGGTGTCTCGCCTACGGGTATACCAATCTTTCGCATGATAGCGGCGTCAAGTCCCTGCTTCTGCATACTCACAGGCACCTCATAGATGCTGGGCATATCCTCACTCTGCACCACACACTCCAAATCGACATTACAAAACGACGCCACCTTCATGCGCATAGAGTCGTCGAGGTGGCGTTCCGTCCTGAGGACGAGGATATCCGGCTGAATACCCATCCCTTGCAATTCCTTTACGGAGTGTTGTGTCGGCTTTGTCTTCAGCTCATCAGCCGCCTTAAGATAAGGCACGTAGGTCAGGTGTACGCACACCGCATCGCGTCCCAATTGCCATCGCAACTGTCGGATGGCCTCCATAAACGGCGCACTCTCGATGTCGCCGATGGTGCCGCCGATTTCGCTAATCACAAAATCAAAAGACCCCTCAAAATGCGTAATTCTCCGCTTTATCTCATCCGTAATATGCGGCACCACCTGAATCGTCTTACCTAGATAGTCACCATGACGCTCGCGGTCTATCACCGTCTTGTATATGCGTCCCGTGGTAATCGAGTTGTTTCGCGTAGTATGAATTCCCGTAAATCTTTCATAGTGCCCCAAGTCCAGGTCAGTTTCAAAACCATCCTCCGTCACATAGCACTCGCCGTGCTCGTATGGGTTCAGCGTCCCTGGGTCAATATTAATGTAAGGGTCGAATTTCTGAATTGTGACCTTAAAACCACGTGCCTGCAGCAGTTTACCAATGCTGGCGGAGATGATTCCCTTGCCAAGCGAGGAAACCACACCGCCTGTTACGAAAATGTACTTTGTCTCCATAACGATGAACACGAGATTTCATATTTATTCCACGGTGACACTCTTGGCGAGGTTACGAGGCCGATCGACATCCTTGCCCTTACAGACAGCTATGTGATAGGCAAGAAGCTGCAGAGGGATGCTGGCGATGAGGGGCTGATAGCACTCCAGAGTGTCAGGAAGTTCGATGACGTGGTCGGCGAGACTACGGATCTGTTCGTCGCCGGCAGTGACGAGAGCCGTGACACGTCCTCCACGTGCGCGTACCTCTTGTATATTACTGATGACCTTCTCGTAAAGCTTGTCGCGGGTGGCAATGACGAAGACGGGCATCTCGGAGTCGATGAGGGCGATGGGGCCGTGCTTCATCTCAGCAGCGGGATAACCCTCGGCATGGATGTAGGAGATTTCCTTAAGCTTCAATGCGCCTTCGAGAGCCACGGGATAGTTGTATCCGCGACCGAGGTAGAGGCAGTTCTTGGCGTAGGTGAAAATGGGGGCAAGCCGTTCTATCTGCTCATTGGTTTTCAAAGCTTGTTCCATCTTCTCGGGAATGTGCGTCAGCTCTGCAACCATTTCCTTATATAATTCGCCTGAGATGGTGCGACGCTCGTTGGCAATGCAGAGGGCGAGCATGGAGAGGACGGTAACCTGTCCCGTGAAAGCTTTGGTACTAGCCACACCGATTTCCGGTCCCACGTGGATATAGACGCCTGTGGAGGTCTGACGGGGGATACTGGCACCGATGGCGTTGCAGATACCGAAAACGAATGCGCCGGCACTTCGAGCTTGCTCAATGGCAGCCAGTGTGTCGGCAGTCTCACCACTTTGCGAGATGGCGATGACGACATCATCAGGGAAGATGACGGGTTCGCGGTAGCGGAACTCAGAGGCATATTCCACCTCCACGGGTATGCGACAAAGGCTCTCGATGAGCTGTTTGCCGATGAGTCCTGCGTGCCACGAGGTGCCGCATGCCACGATAATGATGCGTCGGGCGGCCACGAGTTTATCGCGGAAATCGATAACGGCAGAAAGGGTGATACGGTCGGCATCCACATTGATGCGCCCACGGATACAGTCGCGAATGCAGTTGGGTTGCTCAAAGATTTCCTTGAGCATGAAGAAAGGATAGCCGCCCTTTTCAAGCTGACCAATAGTGACGTCAATCTGCTTCACTTTCGGGTGCTGCTGCTCGTTATCTACATTCACCACTTTTAGCTCCTCGCCCAACCGGAGCACCGCGATGTCGCCGTCGTTCAGATAGACCACCTTGTCGGTGTATTCGGCGATGGGGCTGGCATCAGAAGCTAAGAAAAAGTCACCGTTTGCACCCAGACCCACCACGAGCGGCGAACTCTGACGGGCACAGATGATGGTGTCGGGATGTTCGCGGTCGAGGATGGCGATAGCGTATGCGCCAATCACCTGATGGAGAGCCACCTGCACGGCACCGAGAAGGTCAAGGTCATTGCTCACCATGATATGTTCTATGAGCTGCACCAGCACCTCGGTGTCGGTGACACTCTTAAACTGAATGCCACGTGCCACCAGGTTCTCTTTGATGGTGGCATAGTTCTCGATGATACCGTTGTGGATGAGTGCCAGTCGGCCGGAAGCTGAATAGTGAGGATGGGCATTGGCACTGGATGGTTCGCCGTGGGTAGCCCAACGGGTGTGCGCGATGCCTGCGCAGCCACTGATGTCCTTGTCTTCGCAGAAGTTTTCCAAATCGGCGACCTTACCTTTTGCCTTATACACATTGAGGCCGCCTTTGTCATCAATCATGGCCACGCCTGCGCTATCATAACCACGATATTCCAATCTTTGGAGTCCTTTAATCAAAATGGGATAAGCCTTCTTTTGGCCAATATATCCTACAATGCCACACATAATGATGATTTACAATTTAACGATTTACAATTTACAATTTTATGATTGATGATTTTTCGATGTAGTTGACGAAAGCTTTGTTGACGCGATGGATACCGCCAGGCGTAGGATAATGTCCCGTGAAATACCAGTCGCCGTGATGGTTGGGGCAGGCGGTGTGGATACCCTCGATGCTCTGGAAAACAAGCTCTATAGGTGTCTCCATGCCGTACGGACGGAGCATCTCCACTATCTTCGCATTAATCTCTTCGACCGTGAAGGGCTCATAAATACGCCTAACATGATTCGCCTCTATCGGATGCTCTTTGCATGCTTGATAGACCTCATTGATGGTGGGGGTGAGGCTCCTTTCTTTCAACAACGCAATGGCCGCACGGAAGGCACAGAGCTCTTCCAGGCAGGCCATATCGATGCCGTAAAAGTCGGGATAGCGCACCTGTGGCGAGCTGCTGACCATGACAATTTTCTTGGGATGCAAACGGTCGAGGATTTTGAAGATGCTCTCCTTCAGTGTAGTGCCGCGAACGATGGAGTCGTCGATGATGACCAGGTTGTCCACGTAAGGTCGCAAGCAGCCGTAGGTGATGTCATAGACGTGGGCGGCGAGGTCGTTGCGGGCTCCTGCCTCGGTGATGAACGTGCGCAGC
>CAJORF010000130.1 GCA_905236985.1 uncultured Bacteroidaceae bacterium
ATGCGCTTGTGGTGGAATTGGTAGACACGCCAGACTTAGGATCTGGTGCCGCGAGGCGTGTAGGTTCGAGTCCTATCAGGCGTACAAGCCCAAAGCGTTTGAGACGAGACATTTAAACAGGTCGGCATAGCTCAGCTGGTTAGAGTATCACCTTGACATGGTGGGGGTCCTTGGTTCGAGTCCAAGTGTCGACACTGAAGAAGATGGTTGCCCAAATGGGCAACCATTATTCGTTGATGAGGCGGCGGGCGGTTTCGATGAGGGTATCTATGCCGCGCGCCTTGTCTGCGTCGATGAGACTAACAAGCGTATCGGGAGTGATGCCGAACTCTATTTGTTTCATGTCGGCATCATACATGGGACACGCAGAGAAACGGACAGACCAGCCATTGGGCAGTTCGGTGGTGAAAGGCAGTCCGCTGCCTCCACCCGTCTGGTCGCCAAGAACGGTGACAATAGGACATGACTTGACATCGCGGATGAAGGTGTTGGTGGCACTATAGCAACGACGATTGGTGAGGATGACGGCTCGCTTCTGCCAACGCACACCATCAGCAGGGTCGAGATACTGCTCAACGGGTTTGGAGAAATCGTTGTGCCCACGTCCTGTCTTATGGCTGATGTAACCCACCAAACGACGCTCGTTGGTGAAACGGCTGGCCAGACTCTCGGCGTAGGTCAGGTTGCCGCCGCTGTTGTCGCGCACGTCGAGGATGAGGCCGTTGCAGGTGCGGAGGCTATAAAAGACTTCGTCGAGGTTGCCTGCGCCGAAGCCCGACGAGAAGGAAGAGCAAACGACATAGCCAATATTATCCTCGAGGATGCGATAACGGATAGTGGAGGCGATCTTGTAATCGGTGCCGAGGTAAGCGTCTTGCAGCTCTTGCGAGAAATTAGAGGGATAATCCTCATACCACGACCAGTTGCGACCAACATCATGAGCAGCATAGAGGTTGACATGGCCGTCGCGCAGCTCAGCGAGCATCTCCGAGAGGACCTCAAAGAGTTGGACGGTCTTCATATCATCCTTCAGACGGGAACGATAACGGACGTGAATATCATCCCAGTCCAGACCAATCGCAGTACGCTTATAGTCGAGGAAGCAATAATGCTCGTCGATAATGGTCCAGAGCGCTTCGAAATTGCCTCTCGGCGTGTCGTCATACTGTTCCTCGCGGACACAGGAAAGCAGCAACAGGCAAGCTGTTGCCATATAAAATGTACAATGTAATATGTAGAATGAATATTTCCTCATTTTTCACTTTTCACTCTTTCATTTTTCACTTTTCACTCCTATGAGCAGGTCGATGTATGGTGAGGTGACGAACGACACCGATGACAAAGGCGTGGGAGTAGCTGTGATACTTGAGTTCGTTGACATGACTCTGACGAAGGTCGCAGAGATAGCCTACGCGCAATGTGGTACGGCGCAAAGGTACGTCGAGTGTCAGCAGGTGGCGCGTGCTGAAAGCGTTGAAGGGATGCGTCGCGCAGATGTTATGGTCGTAATGCCCCAATGAAAAGATCTCGTAGTAGCTCTGGCCGTAGTTGGGGCTGAACTTCATGCCAATGAGAGGGAGATCAAGCTGGTAGCGAGCGACGAAGGGCTGTCGCCAGAGGTGGAAACCGTAGATTGCGGATGCGGATGCGGAGAGGCGCACGCAGGCGAGTGCCTGAGCTGGGTTGTTGCCATTACGTGTGCTGTAGAGGAAACCTCCGTTCGCTCCAATCTGTGGGCCTAACAGTAACTGGAATCCGTTGGAGTTGGTCGTTTTCTCGCGCCGCGTATCGACAAGCGAGTAGTGCCATGCAGCGTCGAAACTGATGTCTCCTCCGATGAAATGGGCATTGGCTGCGCTGTTGTCCGTATATGATACGTTTCCCTGCCAAAGCGTCTGCACACTGATGCGTCCATCAGCATGATGTGTACGGCGAAACGTCTCGTGTAGGAAATGCAGCTGCGGTCCGCGGTAGTTCTGTGGCGAAAGATAGGTATCAAGTTGTCGAACGCCACCGATACCCACGAGCGTGGAGTGGACGGTGGGACGGCCTTGCTGTTGCGTATGGCTCTCCTGAGCAACCACACTGGATGGGTGGGACATCAGCGCGGCTGTTGCAATAGCTATGTATAATCGAAGAAACTTCAAAGCTGAAAAATGAGAATTCAAGAGCTATAGGGGTGACTTTTAGTCGAATAAGGTAAACTGGCCAGTGATGGGATCGACAGAACCGGGACGGGAAGGCTCGGGGGTGGGCTCGGACGGTTCTTCTATCCTCTGAGGATCCGACGATTCTGCTTCTTCTGAGGAGTCAGGAGACTCCGACATTTCGAGCATTTCCACCTCTTCTGTCATCTCCTCTCCCCTACCCTCTGGATTCTCGTCATCATCCAGAGAAGGATCGGAGGTGGGGTTGAGCTCCTCGATCTTCTCCACGTTGAGCGTGGTCATGCGCTTGCCCTTAGCCTTGAAGCTCTTCTGACCAATGAACTTCTCGGCATCGATTTCCAACGGCTCGCGGAAGTCATCGGGAGCGGCGTATGTGACGAGGAGCTGAGGTTGGAGCGTATCGGTAAGCAGCAGCAGACGACTGGCGGGATTCTCGCCGAGGAAATTCTGGTGGCGAGCAATGGCTTCGAGCGTGAAACGTTTGAGATATGGATAGCCTTGGTCGGCATCGAAGAGCGCTGACGTCCAGACCTTCTGTGCATCGTATTTCTCGATTCGCAGGAGGTTGGCCTCGTAGTGGTTGTTGAGATCGAAGTTGGTGGCATAGAACTCGCCGTTGTCGAGGATGACGAGGATCTGTTCGTCGGAGTGGAACTCACCAAGGAACTGTCCGTGCTCGTCGTAGTTGAGGCGCTTGATGTCGTGGTCGAACCACACCTTGCGCCCGCCGAGCGTCGAGATTCCGTGGCTCTTGAGTCCAATGCGCTCCACGTCGAGTTTCGTGAGCAGGTTGCCCATCGAGGCACGTCCCTTGATCATAATCTCACTGAAGTCCTTGTCGAAGAAAACTCGCTTGAGCTTGGGATTGGGTTTGAGGCTCACCTTGATGATCTCCGCCTCGCCGTTTGGGTTGACGGTGAAATAAGCGACTCGGCTGCCGGGCTTACCCTGTGTGAGATCGTATTCACGGTCGCGGGTGATGCTGGTGACGTTGAAGCGTTTGATGAAGTAAGCCCCATCACGTCCATCCCGATAAACCACATTATAAATCGTGCGCGTATCGTTCTTCTTAAAAATAGCTACATGCATTATCTGGCACTTACGCTTCTCAGCCTTCGAACGTTCCGTCTCGCCCACAAACACCTTTTCTCCGATGCGAATCACCTTATAAGTACCATCTTTATAGAAAATAATCACGTCGTCGAGGTCAGAGCAGTTGCAGACAAACTCGTCCTTCTTCAAGCCCGTTCCGATAAAGCCTTCCTCACGGTTGATGTAGAGCTTCTGGTTGGCTTCCACTACCTTGGATGCCTCAATGCTATCGAAGTTTCGGATTTCAGTGAGGCGCGGATGATCCTTGCCGTATTTATCTTGGATGAAGCGGAACCAATTGGCCGTCACCTCAATCATATTAGCCAGGTCGCGGTCAATCTCCGCGACTTCGTTCTTCATGCGCGCTATGGCCTCGTCAGCCTTGTCCTTGTTGAACTTGGCGATGCGCTGCATCTTGATTTCGAGGAGTTTCAGGATATCTTCCTTCGTCACCTCGCGCACAAATTGCGGATAAAAAGGCGTCAAACGCTCGTCAATGTATTCGCAGAGTTCATCGGTGCTGTTGGCATTCTCGAAGGGTTTTCCTTTATAAATCCTTTCTTCGATGAAGATACGCTCCAAAGAGGCAAAGTGAAGGGCTTCCATCAGTTCGCCACGACGAATCAGCAGCTCTTTACGCAACAATTCCTTCGTATGATCGACAGAGCGTCGCAGCACCTCAGAAACCGTGAGGAAGCAGGGTTTGTTGTTGTCGATGACACAACAGTTGGGCGAGATGGATACCTCACAGTCGGTGCAGGCATAGAGGGCATCTATGGTCTTGTCCGACGAAGCGCCTGGCTGGAGATGGATGAGGATCTCCACGCCAGCTGCAGTCATATCCTCGACCTTCCGCACTTTGATCTTACCCTTCTCGGCAGCTTTCAGGATGGAGTCGATGAACTGACTGGGTTTCTGGGGTGAACCCGTGGTCTTGCCGAAAGGCAACTCCGTGATGGCAAGCGTCTTCTGATCGCGTTTCTCGATTTTGGCGCGCACACGCACCACACCGCCACGCTGGCCGTCGTTGTACTTCGAGACATCGATACTGCCACCTGTGGGGAAGTCGGGATAGAGCTGGAAAGGTTCGTCGTGGAGATAGGCGATGGCCGCCTCACACAGCTCGTTGAGGTTGTGTGGCAAAATCTTGGACGAGAGACCAACGGCAATACCCTCAGCACCTTGCGCTAACAACAATGGGAACTTCACAGGCAGTGTGATGGGTTCCTTATTACGACCGTCATACGACAATTTCCACTCCGTTGTCTTGGGGTTGAAGACCACGTCGAGGGCGAACTTAGAGAGACGCGCCTCAATATAACGTCCTGCTGCGGCATCGTCGCCCGTGAGGATGTTGCCCCAGTTCCCCTGACAGTCGATGAGCAGATCCTTCTGACCCAACTGCACGAGGGCATCCTTGATGGAGGCATCGCCGTGCGGATGGAACTGCATCGTATGTCCCACGATATTTGCAACCTTGTTGAAACGACCATCATCCATCCGCTTCATAGAATGAAGGATACGGCGTTGCACAGGCTTGAAGCCGTCACCGATATGAGGCACGGCACGTTCGAGGATAACGTATGAGGCATAGTCCAGGAACCAATCCTGGTACATACGATTCAGGTGGTGTGTGATGCCGTCCTGCATCACTGTTTTCTCGTCCATAAGGCTGATTTCGTCGTAATTACGCGCAAAAGTACAAAAAAATCTTCAACCGCCGCCTTTTTTGGAGCAGTTTTTTCACAAAAGTTATGTTTCGAGCCCACTTCTATGAGTTTCACGAGCAGCAGCATTTCTCATGCTGACAAGTGGTGTGATTGTGGCGGTGGTTGCAGGTCTCAGCCAAAGGACACCCAGCGCAGTGCACATCATCGCTGCGCTTCAACGTGAAGCGCTTCCAGAGGCGGCGGGCAGTGTAGGCGACGCAGGCCATGAGGATGAGGGCGACGAGGAGAGACTGGAACATGAGTGATTCGTTCATTACTCATTTAAAAGAGGTTCCCGATTTGTACGACAGCGGCAGAGACAAGCCAGGCGATAAAGGTGGTGTAGAGTGCAGCAGTGATGGCCCAGCGCCAGGAGCTAGTCTCGTTCTTGATGGCTACGATGGTGGCGAGACAGGGGAAATAGAGGAGGATGTAGAGGAGGTAGGCGTAGGCCGTGAGCGGCGTGACACCGTCGGCTGCCATCTGCTGACGCAGACGAGTATATTTGCCTGTGTCCTCACAAAATGCGTCATCGTCGCCAAATGAGTCATCACCCGAATAGAGTACGCCCATTGTGGAAGCCACAATCTCCTTGGCACCGACACCGGCGATGAGGCTGACGTCAAGCTTCCAGTTGAAATGCTGGGGAGCAAAGAGGGGTTCGATGGCTTTGCCGGCACGGCCGAGGTAGCTTTGTTCCATGTCCTCAGCCGTCGCAACGGCTGAAGACATGGAGGGGCCGAAGTAACTTAATGCCCATACGATGATGCTGGCGACAAGGATAATGCCGCCCATCTTCTTGAGGTACTCCTTGCCTTTCTCCCATGTGTGACGACCGATAGCCTTGGCCGTCGGCCAGCGGTAGGGCGGCAACTCCATGACGAAGGGGGTGTCCTCGCCTTTAATGATGAAGCGGGAGAAGAGACGTGAGACGATGGCCGCAACGAGGATGCCCACGGCATAGAGCGAGACGAGCACCGTACTGCGCCACTGGGCTGCGAAGAAGGTGCCAATGATCATGATATAGATGGGCAGGCGCGCCGAGCACGACATGAAGGGTAGGATCATCATGGTGATGAGACGCGAACGTCGGCTCTCAATGGTGCGCGTAGCCATGACGGCGGGGACATTGCAACCGAAGCCCATCACCAAGGGGATGAACGACTTACCATGCAGCCCCATGCGATGCATCAGCTTGTCCATGATGAAGGCGGCACGCGCCATATAACCAGAGTCCTCCATGAAGGAGATGAAGCAGTAGAGGATGAGGATCTGCGGCAGGAAGACGATGACCGAGCCCACGCCTCCGATGACGCCATCGACGAGCATGGAGCGCAGCGGGCCTTCACTCATCGATGCACCGACCCATCGTCCGAGCCATTCCACACCCGCCTCGATCCAGTCCATCGGGTACTGTCCGAGGGTGAAGGTTGTCTGGAACATGACGTAGAGGATGAGGAAGAAGATAGGGAAGCCCAGGTACTTATTCGACAGGAGGTTATCGATGCGATGTGTGGTGCGATAGGTGTCCTCCTTCGTGCCCGGCTGATACTCAGCCTCGGCCAGCGCGCCGTGGATGAAGCCGTACTTGGCATCCATGATAGCCGTCTCGCTATCTACACCTGTCTCCTCCTTGACACGGGCGACGGCATAGTCGCGTGCCTCCAGCATCCGCTGATGATCTTCGGGGCGGTGTTCATCGAGAACGTGCTGCTCCACGAAGTCTGTGACCTGCTGATCGTGCTCCAAGAGCTTGATGGCGAGGTAACGGGTGGAGAAATGCGTAGTCAGGTGCTCGTCAGCCTTCAGGAACTGCTGGATATGCGTGATACCATCCTCTATCTCATGACCATAGTTGATGTGGATATGACGCATCTGCGGATGACGGCCCTCGAAGACCTCGATAACCGTGTGAAACAGCTCTTTAACGCCCGCTCCGTTCTTGAAGGAGGTCGGCACGAAAGGTACACCGAAGAGGGTCGATAGGGTGTCCAGTTGGATCGTATCGCCACGACGCTCGAACTCGTCGTACATATTCAAGGCACAAACAACGCGCAGGTTCATATCCACAAGTTGCGTGGTCAAGTACAGGTTGCGCTCGAGATTGGAGGCATCTATGACGTTGATAATGATGTCTGGGTTCTCGTCGGTCAGATGCTGACGCACGTAGAGTTCCTCAGGCGAATAGCACGAAAGGGAATAGGTGCCGGGCAGGTCAGTGAGGAAAAAGGTGTAGCCCTCCTGCTCAGCCGTGGCCGTAGTGGCATCAACAGTAACGCCGGAGTAGTTGCCCACACGGGCATGAGCTCCGCTGGCATAGTTGAAAAGGGAGGTCTTGCCGCAGTTGGGGTTGCCGATGAGAGCGATGGAAATAGACTCTCCCCCCGCCCTCCCTATAAGGGAGGGAGCAGAATGATTTGAATGCAGCGAACCATTATTTGCAGAGGTAACTGCTCCCTCCCTTTTAGGGAGGGCGGGGGGAGAGTCTGTAGTATCTGTAGGGGGTTGGTCTATAGTGTCTGGTCTTTCTACTTCAATCAACCTCGCCTCATCATGCCGCAGGCTCACCTCATAGCCCATCAGCTTATATTTCACGGGATCCTGCAAGGGTGCATTGAGGAGAACTTCTATGGTTTGTCCCTTGATGAAGCCCATCTCAATGATGCGCTTGCGGAAGCCTCCGTGACCGCTCACCTTAACGATGACGGCCTTCTCGCCTGTGCGTAGTTCTGATAATTTCATTGTCCGTCGTTATTTTTGCTTGCAAAAATAATCATTCTATGCGAGATGAACAAGTCTGTCAGCAATATGGCATACAAAAATACCTACTTCTGAGAACAATATCATCAGAAGTAGGTAATGGAAATAGGCTCCCTGAAGATTCTCCCCCCGCCCTTCCTATAAGGGAGGGAGCGGAATGATTTGATGGCAGTAAACTTTTATCTTCAAAAGTAACTGCTCCCTCCCTTATAGGGAGGGCGGGGGGAGAGTCTGAGATAGAGCCTTGGGGTATCAGGAGACGAGGGCGAGGGTATCCAAAGCAATCATCAGTTCCTCGTCGGTGGGGATAACACAAACCTTAACCTTGGAGGAATCCTTGGAGATGATGGCCTCGGTGGCGCGACAGGCGCGGTTCTTGGCATCGTCGAGCTCCACGCCGAGGAACTCCAGGCCTCGGGTAGCCCCTTCGCGCACCTCATACTGGTTCTCGCCGGCACCAGCGGTGAAGAGAATCACATCAACGCCTCCCATAGCTGCGGCGTAAGAGCCGATGTACTTCTTGATGCGATAGGTGTACATCTCCTTAGCCAGACGGGCGAGATCGTTACCCTCGGCAATGCCTGCGAGGATGTCGCGGAAGTCGCTACGTCCTTCACTCACACCAAGCAGGCCGCTCTGCTTATTCAGGAGGTTGGAGATACCCTTGGTATCGAGGCCAAGTTTGTCCATGAGGAAGGTGACAGCACCGGCATCGATATCGCCAGAGCGAGTTCCCATCATCAGACCTTCGAGGGGCGTGAGACCCATAGAGGTATCAACGACCTTGCCATCTTTGACAGCCGCGATGGAAGCACCGCCACCGATGTGACAGGTGATGACCTTGGAGCCTTCTACGGGCAATCCGAGGAACTCCAGGACGCGCTGCGAGACATAGCGATGACTGGTGCCGTGGAAGCCGTAGCGACGCACGCCGTGCTTCTTATAGAGTTCGTAGGGCAGAGCGTACATATAGGCATAATCGGGCATGGTCTGATGGAAGGCGGTATCGAAGACACCTACCTGCGGCAGGTCTGGCAGCAGGGCCTTGACGGCATTGACACCCTTGATATTGGCGGGATTATGCAGCGGTGCAAGGTCGTTGCAGGCGGCGAACTGTTCCATCACCTCTGGTGTGAGCAGTACGCTCTTCGAGAACTTCTCGCCGCCGTGCACCATACGATGACCGACAGCGTCAATCTCATGGAGATCCTTCAATACGGCGTGCTCGCCCTCGGTCAGCACCTTGAAGATGAGCTGCACGCCAGTGGTGTGCTCGGGGACGGGAGATTCGAATTGGAACTTCTGTGGGCCTTCGGGAGAACCCGAAGGAACAGTAACCTTGTATTTGATAAAGGAATCGGGCAGACCGATTTTCTCAATACCACCACTGGTGATGACCGAGCGGTCATCCATGTTGTATAAAGCGTATTTTATACTGCTGCTTCCGCAGTTGAGAACAAGAATTTTCATTTTATTGAATTGACAATGTATAATGTATAATGTATAATTAACATACTGTTCCAATATTGGGGATATGACAGCGCAGCCAATTATCCATTATACATTATCAATTATACTTTATTTTGCGTCCATTGCCTGACAAGCGGTGATGGCAATCAGATAATAGATATCATCTACGGAGCAGCCGCGGCTGAGGTCGTTGACGGGACGGGCAATGCCTTGGAGGATGGGGCCGATGGCGATGGCACCGGCGAGACGCTGTACGAGCTTGTAGCTGATGTTGCCTACCTCAAGGTTCGGATAGACGAGGACGTTGGCGTGACCGGCGATGGCACTGCCGGGGGCTTTCTTCTCCCCCACAGAAGGCACGAGGGCGGCATCAGCCTGCAGCTCGCCATCGACCTTGAGCTCGGGACAGCGTTCCTTGGCCAGACGAGTGGCCTCGATGACCTTATCCACCACTTCATGCTTGGCAGAACCCTTAGTGGAGAAGCTCAGCATGGCCACGCGAGGATCGTCGAAACCTGCGACGCTCTTGGCGGTCTGAGCTGTACAAACGGCAATCTGTGCGAGCTGGTCGGCATCGGGCATCGGCGTGACTGCCACATCGCCCACGACGAGCACACCGTCCTCGCCATACTCGGGTTTGTCCGTGATAAGAAGCATAGCACCGCTGACGCAGGTGATGCCCGGTGAGCATTTGATGATCTGCAAGGCAGGACGCAATGTCTCACCCGTGGTGGAGAGGGCACCGCTGATCTGTCCGTCAGCACCTTCGGTCTTGATGATCATACAACCCAGATAGAGGGGATCCTTCACCAACTTGCGGGCCTGTTCGATGGTCATGCCCTTGCTCTTACGGAGCTCACAGAGCAACTGCGCCAGTTCCTCGCTGCGCTCGTAGTTCTCGGGGTCGATGAGCGTTGCCTCGCCGATGTGTGTCAAGCCGTGCTTGGCTGCGAGAGCGTGAACCTCGGCGGGATTACCAATCAGGATGATGTCGGCCAACTTGTCGGCCAAAGCCTTGTCAGCCGCGATGAGCGTGCGCTCCTCAGTGGCTTCAGGCAGCACGATGCGCTGAGGATTAGCCTGCGCGCGTGCAATGATTTTCTCGATTAATGACATAAAAGAAATTTACTATTTGACAATTTACAATCTGACGATTAACTATTTGACCATCTTCTTTCCATTGACAATATAAACACCCTTGGGCTGTGTGTCAGAAACCCGTTGGCCTTTTAGGTTAAACACATAGGGATGTAGGACAAAACCCATAGGCGTGATGGCGTGTACGCCTGTGTGTTTTTCATCAAGCGCATGGATAAGGCTTGAGAGCTCCTCACGCGTGATGACCAGAACCTTTCCGCCGTCGGCATCAGCAGGCACATTGCAACTGCCATTCTCGTAAAGCCGCCAGATGATGTTGGAAGCCGTAGCCGTGGCTGCGCAATATACGCTTTTGATGCCGCCCTCTGTGCCCAAGAGAAACCATCCATTGCCGTCGAAGGCAGGAAAGACGGTCGATGACATGAGCTTACGGGACTGTGAAAAAACCTTCTTGAAGTTCTGAAAGCGGGAACGGGCAGGATAGATGCTATTGCTGGTGGCGGTGCAGAGCCCCTGATCATCCGGATCAGTGAAGAGCGCCACGTATGTATTGCCGACCTTGAAGGTGTGAAGGTCGCGCGCAGAGTAGCCCGGTGAGAAATATGTCGAAGGACGCGCAAAGGTAGTGAAATCCTTGGTGCGGGAAAACTTGAGGGCATACTGGCCATCTGATTCCACCGACCAATAGTAGATATAGAAAGTGGAGGAGGCATCGTAATCCATCTCGGGCGTGAGCACATCTGTATCGATGATCAAGCCATCAGTGCCGTTAACGGGTTGCCAGTTGACCAGATCATCGGACATCCAATGGAACAGGCCAGAGGCACTTTCGCTTCCATGGATGAGGTGGAAGGTACTCTTGCCACTTGCGTCCTCCAGCCTACGGATAAAAGGGCTCTTCAATGCTGGTTGACCATCGGTGACGCCAAAGATGCTGTTGCCGTCGTTCAAGGTCTGCCACTCCTGACCATCGTAGCTGTAGGCATAGAACAATTGGGGCGCACCAGCTTTGGCATAACAGAAGAGATAAGCTTTCTCAGGATCTTCAGTGAATGTGGGAAGCTGAACCTCTGCCAATGGCTCCACGCTCAGCTCCGAATTGTCCGTATAGGAACGGATGCTGAAGCCCGCATCGATGTATTGTCCACCACCGGTTTGCCGTGTGTGGATGGCGATGATATTATTGCCGTCCAAACTAATGGCATTACGAGCCGCATCGCTGATATCGAAGAGCTGGTAGGTGGTGTTATAGCCCGTGATGCTGAAAGCCAGCACGCCATTGATGTAGATCTCCGTGTCTTCGTCGTAGAACACACGCAGACACAGGTTCTGGAGATCGTCTGCCGTCAGGCCACTGAACTTGAACGTGCGACGGAGCCATATCTCGGGCGTACTCCACTTTGTGCGAACGCGGGCTGCCGACTGGCTGATGTCGCCGAAACCAGCATTGCCACGTTTCCATTCACTATCATCGAAATCGGGCTGTTCCCAACCAGAGGAGGGTTCTTCGGTGGTGAAACGCCACGATATGTTGGAGGCATTGTCGCCAGCCTTCACGACGCTGACAGCATCGGACATACGTGAATGAATGGTCTTCTCGATGTTGCGACGGATGGACGCCAGCTGTTCCTCGTTGACTTTCCAGACTTTGCGGTCGTAGGTCAGGAAGCCGTTGTTTTCCTTCTCCACATCCGTGACCTGCGTATAGACTCCAGCCCAAAGACCTTTTGTCATCTGCAGGTTCTGCAAGGCCGAGGTATATTGGTTGAAGCGGGTGGTATAGACCTCGCCGTTTTCTACAGAGGTATAGACCTGATCGTTGCCGCCCCAGAGATGCCCCTCAATCAGATAGGAGATACCGCCGAACTCACCGCAGACATTCACACGGTCGTTGCGGGTATTGGGCATACCGTTGGGTGTGGGGTAGCTGTGGGCATCTGTGATGTCACCAATCTCAAAGTCCGTCCAACCCGAGGCAGCGTTCATCAGACGTCCCATGTCAGCATCAGCATTACGCACGACGAGATAGCCGCGCATCGTGTGGCCTGAGCCTGCGCCTGCGTCCTGCCCCCAGCCTTCGTTATATGGAATCCACACACAGATGGAGGGATGCTGCTTCAAGGCATGGACGATACGCTCACTCTCCTCGTAGAAGATGTGTTGCAACTCCTCCTTGCTGCCAAGGCTTCCTCCCTCGCTGCCATTGGGCATATCCTGCCAAACGATGAGGCCATTGCGGTCGCACCACTCATACCACAGGTCTGGCTCTACCTTGATGTGCTTGCGCACCATATTCATGCCCATCGCCTTGATGGCTTTCAGATCATAGATCATGGCCTCGTAGGAGGGCGGTGTCAGCAGACCGTCTGGCCACCATCCCTGATCCAGCGGGCCGTACATGAAGAGTGGCTTGCCATTGAGCAGAAAGGCAGGATGGCCGTTGATCATCCCTTTGGAGAGGGTACGCAGGCCGAAGTAGCCGCGCGCCTTGTCGCAGTCCTGACAGTTCTCCATCGTGAGATAGATATCCAAGTTATAGAGGAAGGGGGAGTCGGGCGACCAAAGCTTGGCATTGGGGATGGTCATGGTGACTTCCTCGCCCACGGCGGTTTTGTCGGTTGTGGCAACGATCTCCTCACCATCGCGGGCAATGAGGTAGAACTTGCAAGTGGGATCATTGGCGAAGACTTTCACTTTCACTGTACCACTCTCCGCATCTGGAACGACTTCATAGCGTTCCACATAACACTGGTTGACGGGCTCCAACCAGACAGTCTGCCAGATACCGCTGCAACTGGTGTACCAGATGCTGCCAGGATTGGTGGTCTGCTTGCCACGTGGCTGTCCGCCGTCACTGCTGGGGTCATAGACAGCCACCTGCAACTCCTGCTCACCACTCTCGGTGAGGTATTCGGTGATGTCGAAAGTGAAGGGATCATTGCCGCCGTCGTGCTCTCCCACTTTCTGCTTGTTCACATAGACAGCACAACGCCAGTCAACAGCCCCGAAGTGGAGGAGCGTACGCTTACCCTTGAAAACATCGGTCAGCTCGAAGATGCGACGATACATCAACGAAGATTTTGCCGTCGTACCTAAATCGGTATGCATAATACCCGAGAGCGCGGATTCTACGCCGAAGGGAACGAGGATTCGCTGACGGAAGCTGCCAATGGAACGCTGATAGCTGAGATTGATTGTATTAGTGCGGCGGAAATACTGCCACACCCCATTGAGGTTCATCCAATCGGGACGAACAAGCTGCGGACGCGGGTATTCCTGCCACACATGGTCAGGGTCGATCTGTTCGCCCCAAGGTGTCATGATAGGAGCAGACAGACGCTGCCATTCCTGGGCGTGGGCTACGGTGCTCATCAGCATCGCGGCAACAGCCATGATGAATAACCGTTTCATATTTTTAAAGGTGCCAATTATTCACTTTTCACTCTTAACCATGCTCGCCCTGACCATATAGATGATCAGTAGCGCGTAAGCGACGATAGAACAGATCTCGGACATCGGTTGAGCAAGCCATTCGGGATTCATGAGGTTGAGGCCGAAGAAGCGAAGCAGGGCGGCAACGACACCCATCAGCGCACCACCGGCAATGAAGCCGCTGGCAAGCAAGGTGCCGCGTTCGCCACGGGCAGTATTCAAGGCTGCATCATCGGAGCGATGGGTCACAAACCAGTTGACAGCACCGCCAACCACGAGGGGTACGTTCAGTTCCAATGGGATGAACATACCGAGAGCGAAGGCCAGAACGGGGACGTCAAGCACATTCAACAGCAAGGCCAGCACAGCACCTACACCGTAAAGCGTCCAGGGTGCCCCCTGCCCCATCATCAGAGGCTCAATGACTGCAGCCATCGCATTAGCCTGAGGAGCTACGAGTGCGTGTTCACCGGTGAAACCGTATGTTTTGTTCAAGACGATGATGACTCCGCCGACTGTGGCAGCTGAAACGAGTGTGCCAAGGAACTTCCATGTCTCCTGCTTGGCGGGCGTAGTTCCAAGCCAATAACCTATCTTCAGGTCGGTGACGAAACCACCGGCCATGGATAAAGCAGTGCAGACGACACCGCCGATAATCATGCTGGCCACAATGCCCTCCGTACCGTGAAGACCGACAGCCACCAAGACGATGGAAGCGATGATGAGGGTCATCAGCGTCATACCCGAGACGGGATTGGTTCCAACAATGGCAATGGCATTGGCTGCAACGGTAGTGAAGAGGAAGGAGATGATGGTCACGACGAGCCATGCAACGATGGCTTGACCCAAGTGGTGAATGACGCCGAAATAGAAGAAGACAAAGACGATGAGCAGTGCCGACAAGACGGCAATAGCGACGAAACGCATATTGAGGTCGCGGTCGGTACGAAGCGTTGCAGAAGCCACAGCCTTGCCCTTGCCCTTCAACTCACGACCAGCCAATCCGACAGCACCACGGATGACACCCCAACTCTTGACGATGCCTATGACACCAGCCATAGCGATGGCACCAATACCAATATAGCGGGCATAGTTGGTAAAGATGTACTGGGGATCCATCTCAGAAAGCATAACGCTGTCAACGGTGGTCATACCCAGCAGCGGGATGAGGAACCACCAAACAAAGAGACTACCGGCACAGATGATAGCAGCATACTTCAAGCCAACGATATAACCGAGACCGAGAACTGCAGCACCTGTGTTGATGGAGAAAGTGAGCTTTGCCTTTTGAGCAACAGCTTCGCCCCAAGCGGTCATGCGCGTAGATAGCGTCTCATGCCACCAGCCAAAGGTGGAAACAATGAAGTCGTACAAACCTCCGATAGCTGCGGCCCAAATGAGCGGACGCGCCTGATTGCCGCCCTGCTGGCCGCTCACAAGTACTTGAGTCGTGGCTGTCGCCTCGGGGAAAGGATATTTGCCGTGCATGTCCTTCACGAAATAGCGGCGGAAGGGGA
Organism: uncultured Bacteroidaceae bacterium; assembly: GCA_905236985.1. GTDB lineage: Bacteria > Bacteroidota > Bacteroidia > Bacteroidales > Bacteroidaceae > Physcousia. The sequence continues at coordinate 15,247 of CAJORF010000130.1, forward strand.
TGAGGAAGAGAATGCCTAAACATCCGCCAAGCAGCGAAGCCAGAAAGACCTGGAAGAAATTGACGGAGATGTCGGGGTACTTGGCCTGCAAGATATACAAGGCAGGCAGGGTGAAGATGGCACCAGCAACGATGACGCCCGATGATGCACCAATACTTTGGATGATGACATTCTCACCCAAAGCACTTTTACGACGAGCCGCCGTACTCAAGCCAACGGCAATAATGGCTATAGGGATGGCTGCTTCAAAAACCTGACCAACCTTCAAGCCGAGATAGGCCGCGGCGGCTGAGAAGACAACAGCCATGATAATGCCCCATGCCACACTCCATGCGTTGACTTCGGGATAGGCACGGTCAGAGCGCATTAATGGTTCATATACTTCATTCTCGTGCAGCTCGCGAAACGCATTCTCCGGCAGCTGCATCTGCTCCTGCTTTTCTTCCATAATCACAGTCCAATTATGATTTTTTACGTTTATGCGCGGCAAAGATACATAATTAAATGAAAAAAGCCGCCATTATCGGCGGCTTTTTTTATTTTCAATATTCACTTACTTAGCGATAGCGATAGAAACGCGGTTCTTGTCGTTCTCGCTGAAGGGCTGAACGGTGTCACCGAAGCTCTCAACGCTGATGCGAGCCTCATCAATGCCAGCCTCTACGAGAGCCTTCTTGACGTTCTCAGCACGCTTCTGAGCGTACATCTGGTTGATCTTCGGGTTACCTGTGCCAGCGTCAGCATAGCTCTTCACGTTGACATTGGTCTCGGGGTTCTGCTTCAGGAAGGAGATGAGGTTCTCCAGCTTAGCAGCCTCGCTGCCGGTAGCAACCACCTCGCGGATGGGATAGAAGATCTCTGTGCGGAGCTCGGGCTTCTTGACGATGGGCTTCACGGGCTTGGGCTCGGGCTTGGGCTCGGGTTTCGGAGCGGGCTCGATGATGACAGGATCCGGCTCGATGATGGTGGTCTTCACTGTGGGACCGAGGGCGATCTTCACGCCGAGTAGGGCGTTGAAGTACCAGTCAGGATTGCCGGCCTTCTTGGAGTTGTAGTGGTCGTCGAGGATGTTGGCATTACCTTCGAGGTTGATGCTTACGCGGTCGGAGCAGCGGAAGTCGAAGTCAAGGCCGAAGCGGCCAACGGGGCGAACCTTCGTGCCATCCCATAGGTACTCAAGCTCATAGCCCTCATAAACGGGGATGTTCTGAGCCTCGTCGTTCTTGAAACCGATGTTAGCAGCACCGCCGACGATCAGGTTCATGCCGAACACGCGCTTGGGCTTCCAGCCACCGAAGAGATTGACGAGGTTGATCTTCAAGTCAAGACCTGCACTGACATAGTTCCACTTGTAGGTGTAGGAGCCGTCTTCTCCAGCGGCAGCCTTGCCAGGCCATGACACCCAACCACCTTTGCTCTCCCAGCCGCTACCCTGCAGGCGCAGACCGAGAACGGGATTGAACTGGTAGCCAACAGCAAGCTGAGCTGTCGGGCTGATCAGATCCATGAACTTAGCCTCTCCCAGCGTGTGGGAAGCACCGCCCTGCAACTGCAGGAACCAGTGAGGCTGGAACTCTTTGATCTCAATGGGTTCCTCCTGTGCGGAGGCCGTTGTGAAGGCAGCAAACATCATAGCTGCCAAAAACATCAACTTTTTCATACTTTTTTAGTTTTTGAAAAGGTGTTAAACAATTAAACTATATTGATTTTCTATTATTTATATTTTATATTTCGTATTTCTCCCTCATCACTTCACCACGACCTTTCGTCCGTTGACGATATAGATGCCGGGCTTGGAAGAATTGGTTACGCGACGGCCAGAAAGGTCGAAGATGACACCCGTCTGAGGTGCTGCCTCAACTCCTTCAATGGCATCAGCACCGCCCTTGGCATAGTAGAAGAGCTCCATCTCCCTCTCAGCAGGGAAGAAATACTCACCAGCCTTGAAGAAATTGAGCGGAATCGGAATCATATAACCGCCATTATTCGTATCCGCTGTCAATGTCTCGTCGGATGCAAAGGTGAACTGATTGTTCTTTCCTTCAACACGGACAACCGAAGTGGAAATGGTGCGGCCAGTGTAACGCTCCAAGACATCTATATTGTTCTCTTCAGTGATATCTACCACATTGAAATGGGGGAAGGTGATGGTGATGTCTGAAAGCTTGGTGATATGCGAAGTGATCGGTTGAGGATCAAAGGTCATATTACCTCTATCATTATCGACGCTGATCATTGGAGTCAGGTATGCATTGACATGACAATCACCCTTACGCTTATTCTGCGGATCCTTCAACCACTCTGCGAAATTGGAGTCACCGAAAGTGCCGGCATAAATGTTATAGCAATACGTCTGCGCGGGTAGTGTACCATATTTGATAGGTTCGTCCATGACCAGTACCATGTGCGTCATCTTAGTGCCATATTGATCTACAAAGTTATTATCAAACTCCAAATGACCACGAGCATATTCATCTATCCCCCCCATAGTAGTTATCGTTACAGCCTTGTTCGTATCCAAACCATAAATACCTTGATCATAGATCACCATAGAGAAGTTGTTTAAGTCAACATCACGAACGAAAGTATCAATGTTAGGATAGTTGTGGTAGTACGTACTGTGCAAGTACAAGAAATCTTCTACGAAAACGGCACTATTATTGACACGATAAGTAACTGAGATCGCCTTGACAGCAACAGTCTTTTCATTATAAGTATAAGTGAACGCGCCCTTAGGAATAGTCAACGTGTATGTACCGGCTGCCACATCATCAAAGAAGAAAACGAACTGACGACCAGTGTTCGTGATCTTGGTAGGCGTATATTGACGAGTGGAAGTGCCTTTCAGGACGATTCCCTCACTGCTGACCAACTTGATACCATTCACATCATCCCCGAAGGTGAGCGTAATGTAATAGAGCGACTCCATTTCTGAGCCAGCGGCAGGTGTAAAGGTATAAGCGGCATCAGGCACAGGAGCGTCGGTCTCAGTCAAGCGGAAGGCATTAGTCTGTGTAGCGCTGAAGTAGCGCAAAGACTTATCGCGATTCGTTTCAAACAAAAGGCTTTCAAGATTAACAAGAGTATATGCAGTGATATCTTGCTCCTCATCATTTGTTCCGATAATGCCATTGATACTCCACAGGCCAAATAATTGCTTCGGTGTATAGATATCATTGCCATGTTCGTCCTGAAGTACCAAACGACTAAAGGTCAGATTGTTCATCTTGTCCTTGGCATCAGAAACGTTGGCACCAGTTGGCATCATCTGCTTTAGGAACTTGTGATCTGGTGTTTCAAACACGAGCGTACCATCTTCGTTAACAGTAGCCAACAGATGAGCCGCTTCCTCAGGATCACTCGTCAGGCTCACCTTGCCATTCTCGTAGCCGACATAGACTTCCTTGCCATCAGAGCCGACAGCTGAAAGGAGGTAATACCCAGACTTGGGCATTTCAAGAACCGTTTCAGCATAAAAAGCGTCCATAGCAGCTTCAAAAAGCTCATCTGCTCCGACACCCTCATCAACGAGACTCTGGAGGGCCAAACGTGAAGGGCTATCTGCAGCAGGATAACCAGCACCTGTGAAGGCCAACAAATCTTGAGCGGCTTGGAAGACTTCATCGGAAGGATAAACTACGCCATTGACATTATATTCAAGCACCAACTCTGGGTTGAAGCGAGCACCGGCAGAAATGCCCTCATCTTCAGCTGTAGGATCATACCTACCATTCCAAATAAATTTTTCGGGGATGGTAATATGATAAATACCTGACGTCTTAATTGCCGCTGTCTTAGAACCAGAGAAAACAAACTGAACATACTTATAGATGTCTCGATCGGCTTTGAAGAAGGGACGGTCAGCAGTATATTCGCTCTCAACGAGCCACTTAGCCTGCATGGTTCTGACAATGTTTCCCTCACGATCCGTAAGTTTCAGGTCATCCACCTCAAATTTGCCGACCTCTCCGGGGAAGCCAAGAACAATGGTATCAATCTTTTCTACATTATCTGACATATCAGGCCAAAGAATATCGTTAACAAACTTATAATAAGCTTCTACAACATTAAAATAATAGGTTGTCTTCTTATTATAGAACTCATCGTCATCGGTAGTGATGATGGATTTCTCAGCAACAGTTAAGGTGTATGTTCCACGACTTGCTTCATTCGATTCGTCAATAGTCACGTCCTCAGGAAGTGAAAGAACGACCTTATTGCCGACAACCTTTGCCGACATCCTAACGGGATTGAATCCACGTGGGCCATTCAAGACGAAACTTGCAGCTTCTCCGAGGTGAACAGGCTTAGCAAAATCAAAAGTGATTTCGTCAAGATGATGGATGTCTGACTTGTCAAGAGGAATGGTGTTTCTTGGTTCAAGCACATCCTGTGGTATCAAATAAGAAACTGTTACCTCTCGAATTTTAGGATTTTGGCCATTACAACTATAGTTTAAAGTAGTAACACCTAGGGCTCCTTCACTATACCAACTAAAGGTAGCAGCGTCCATTCTACCTACTCCAGTAGGAGAAATAAGCTGCAAATTCCCAGGGAAACTACTTTTTTCGAATACGAATGATTCAAGATCAGCGCCATTACTGGAAATAATGAAGCGAGAGCCACGAGAAAGAAATAAAAAATGTTCGAATGAACCATCCTCTTGAGGCCACCCCGTAGTAAAGAAGCCACCCATGCCATCGGGGTAACGTCCTTCAAAACTAATAGAGACTTTGTCATCGGGGCTTCGAAAAGTCCAATCAGTTACATTTATTTCATGGCCATTATACTCTTCCTCAGGCAATTCAATTGCAGGTATAAGTCCAGACGCGTTAGAAAAATCAAAAGTATATGATTTCTGTTTCTGCGCAAAGCCAAAGAAAGGGAGAAGTATCGTAATAACGATAAGAACTCGTTTCATGGAGAACAAATATAAAAGTTATAGAGATAGGTATTATCGTCTCATTTCATCAATACCCTGAGTACCTGTCTTGACACAGAGATACCACTGACCATCAACCTTTACAGGATTGAACATATAGGATGTTTTGGGAGCGCCAGCCTCATCAGGGCCAAACTGCACTTCATATTTAGCATCGTTGAGACCAGATTCCATGAATGAGACATATTTCAGCTCATATTTCAGCACGGGGAACAACGTGAATTTTCTCTTATAGGAGGCACGTGTCTCATCGGTGAGTGGAGACACCTGCTGAAGGCTGTCGTCGTATAAGACGAGCATATCAAGGGCACCTTCAATATTACCCTCTGAAAGGAGTTGCATGCAACTGTCGCATTTCTGCAACATAATCGTGCTATCCTGAGATGTCAGACCATCTTGATACGCTTGACTGGCAGATTTCTTTTCAGTGCCAGTACATGCAATGAAGAAAATCATTGCTAAAATCGTGATAGGAAGTAAAACTTTCTTCATCTTGAATAAACATCAAATTTGTTGGTAAAAAAGAGAGTGCGCCTAACTCTCTTTAGACGCACTCTCTATTAAGAGCATTATTGATTAATTCTTTAAGGAATTATCAGGGCTGAGGAGTTGTTGTGTTTCCACGGGTGAAATGAACGTTGATAACGATCGGCTGGTCGAGGATCACACCCCAGTCATATGTAACTGTGACAGGAACCTTAATCTTGAAGTCTTGGACGTTCAATTCGTTATTCTCGTAGAAGATATAACCGAACTTAGCCTTATCATTGTCAAGACCTTCCTGACGTGCATTGTCAAGACCCATGTAGGAGATGAGGTCTGCATTCATCGTATGCATAGCATAGTCGATCGGGTTACGGAGATCGAAGCTAACCACATTACGATTCTTACCGCCAGGAGTACCGTTACCAGTGAGGCGAACCATGTTAGAGATAGAACTCATGGGAACAAATGTAGCAGGATTCGTCTGTGAAAGGTTAGTCTGAACAGCGCTGGTGCGCAGATCCATCGTAATCTCCTTCACTCCGTAATAAGCCCACAGCCACTGGTTCGGACGCCAGTTCTGAACAGTCCAATGAGCAGGAATACCAGTGTCACCCCACATATAACCAGTGTCGGTGATAGCACCTTGTCTTACTGGAACATTGCTTGCACCACGCCAGTCGAACAGCTTCAGAAGGTCAACCATATAGATATAGTCTCCGTTGTTAATAGCGTCAACCATGAAGTCAGCCTCTTCGAGGATATTGATAGGACGCTCCCATGAAGCCTGGAAGACTGTGAAGTTCTTCGGCTCTTCCTTATCGTTCATACGGTTAGCGATGTTGCACTTCTGAGTAGCAATTACGCCAATGTATGCGCGGAGCTGCTTGCCAATCGGGTTACCATGATCCTCAAATTCACCAGTCAGGAGTTCGAGGTCACCATCGAAGGTCTGCTTACCAATCTTAGTGAGTTCATAACCGACAGCATTCAGACATGCCTCAGCAATTTCGTTCTCTTCACCTACATGGTTATCGCTGTAGCAATCCTGGCTATTGAGCCATTTGTTCTCAACATACTCATGGAGAAGAGTGATCTGACCGCCATTCTCAGGATCAGTGTTGACAATGATAGCAATAGGCTCATACTCGCGGCTGGAAGCCTGAACGTGATGCTGGTTCGAGTTGAAGCGCTTGGTATCAGGACCAGAAACTACGTAAGCATAGAGGGTATCGTTAGAGAACACACCGTCGGTCTTAGGCCAAGCACTTGCATTAGCAACAGTAGTTACGTTCATGCCATAAGCCATCTGGATACCAGCTGCATCGGGCTCATAGCGGATAGCACAAGAATTCAGGATTTCATTGTTCTTAAGCAATTCAGCAGAGTTGAACGGATTAGTCTGATCGAGCTTATATGCATGAGTATTGTTATTCCAGTACTTGCAGATGAACTTGTCAAAGACATTATCACCACTACCACGCTTCGGAGTTACCATGTAAACAGTTCCATCAAGAGCGGTAATCTTATACTCGAACGGAGCGATATACAGCTTAGACTTAGTCTTGTTGCTGACTGCAATCTTGTTCTGATCCCAAGCAGCACGAAGCTCGTATGTCCAAGGAATTGTCGGACGAACAGCGGGATCGTTAACATCCTTCGGATAAGGAGTATTGATAGCTACAGACTGCAAGCCTTCAGCTGATTTAAGATCGAACCAGCCGTTCCATGAACCATCAGCCTTGTACCAATAGTTCTCATCCTTCTTGCTTGTCTCAGAAGTGCCAATATCATCGCGATTGATAGTGAGAGTAAGCTTGATGAAGATGTCATCGTACTTAGCACCGGCACTGTGCTCACGTGTGCTGCTATAGAAGTGACCTGTGTAGTGGATCCAGCGAGTAACTGTGACAGGCGTGCTACCAGCATCGGGCGAACCAGCGTGATGAGTCATAGCCTCGAGTTCCTCAGCAGAAATAGTCCACCAATAAGTGTGGTTAGAAACACCGTCAACATTCTCCTCAGTGTAGATGTGACCAACCTGACAAGCAGACCAGTTAGAAGCATTGAAAGCAACACCAGTTACATTCTTGTAGTAGTAGTACTCATTGGGACTCTCAGCGATGGGTGAACCAGACTGGATGTACTGAGCTACCTCTACATCACGGTTCTCACCAGTGGGGTTCTGAGGACCAGCAGCAGCGAGCTCTACAGCATACTGAGCATCGAACTGCTCTTTCTCCATCTCGTTCAGAGCATTCTTCAAGACGCGAGCATTGAACATTGCATAATCCCAGTAGTTGGTGCGGCCATACTTGGTAGTGGAAGCATCGTTGCAGAGATCGAATTTAATAGATTCTGTGGGATACTCAATCTCAAGCTTCTCAGGACGTGTGATATGCAGACGGATGTAACCATCGAGCACGCACTTTGCGTTGAGAGCATTGAAAGCGTCGATATCCTTCTTAGGCTCGCTGGAAGTGTTGAGGCTCTGCCACTTCTCCATGTTGCTGATGTCGCTGAAGTGATAGAAACGAACACGTACCAGAGGCTCACGACCTACAGATGTGTGAGTAGTGGATTCATAGGTAGCACCAACCTCTGTGATATCAGCAGAAACCAAAGCACCAGTTCTGTGATCAGTAAATCTCATGTAGCGGCTGTCATGGGTCTTGTTGGTATCAACATAGTAGTCAACGGTATCAAATACCCAAACGAAACCGTAGCGACGGAGCTCTTCGGAGTCGAACTTCCAAGTCTGGATGTTCTTGTGGTCAGCAACATTCTTGGTGATAGGCTCGTTCTGTTCGAAGTACCAGTGGATACCGAGGTACTTGGAGAGAACAACTTCCTGATCAATGTAGAGTTCGATGTCAGCGGGGTGCAAGAGAGCCTCTTCAGGAGTATCCCAAACGTGTACCCACTTACCGCAACGAGGACCTTCTTCGTCACGACCGTTGGCAGCTGTGCCATCACCAGTACGATACTTATAAGGAACACCACCGTCGAGAGCTGCGCAGCTAGCATAGTTGCCGTCGCCATAACCCTTCTTGTTCTCCCAGAAGTCCTTGATGCGCTCGTTCTGGCTCTTCCAGTAACCAGGATTGGTGTTCCAGATCATACCCTCGATCTTCACCTTCTCGGGAAGAATCTGAGCATAGTCAGAAGTGATGATGGTGTCCTTACCTGCAGCTGCATAGTCAGCAGCTGACTTGCTGGAACGTGCCTGCAGAGCAGCCATAACGTTGTAAACGCTTTCGGGGCTCCTGCCATCGTTAGTGTCTTCCTTCAGATCGCTGGGGAAGTGGTTGGAACCAGCAGCGACACCAGGATTGTCGATCTTCTCAACGTTTGTAATCTGGAGACCAAGCGTCATGATACCATTCTTCTTCTCCCAGATGTTGTCGTTCTTGTACTGGTTATCCCAGTTGTTGCGAGGAGTGAAGCCGTATGTGCTGGCTGTGTTATTCTTGGTGTCATAGAAAGCACGAGTCAGAACTTCGCCTTCATAGACATACCAACCCATAACGCTTGCAAACTCGGTGCTTGCGTTGCCGGGGTTCATGTGGTACTGAACAGGCCATACGGGACCGTAAGCGACAGAGTCGGGAGCAGCGAGCTTGCGATAGTCTTCGAGGTCGCGGAGGTTGACAACAACGTCGTCATCCTTCTCCTTACGAGTCTGAGCAAGGTTCTTCTGGTTAACCAGACGCTCATACTTCAGATACGGATACTCGATAGTCTCGATACCGTTAACATAGAGCTTCGGCATATAGACAAGGCCGCGGAGGTCGTCAACGAGGATCTTGAACATCTGATCGAGAGTGCCAAGGGATGCTGCTGTTGCCTCAGCCTGAGCCTTCACACCAGCGATGTTGGTGTTGATCGTAGTGATTTCATTGGTAACCTGAGTAGCAAATGCGGAATACTCGCCCTTCAGACCTTGAAGGTCCGTATTGACACCATCAATCTTGTCGTTGATAGTCTTGACAGCAGCGTCAATCTTGTCGTTCACCTGCTTGTCGAGATCAGCAATGCTCTTCTCGAGAGCAGCAATCTTGTTACCAGCTGCGTCAATCTTGTTCTTCAGCTCGGTGTCATTGTAGCCATCGGAATCAGAGCCCTTGACAATCTGGTCGGCGAGAGCCTTCAGGGCGGCATCCTGAGCCTTCACAGCGTCCTCAAGGTTGGTGACGCGCTTGGTGAGATCACCGAAAGCAGTGGTGAGTGTACCGTACTTAGCCTCGAAATCGGAGAGCTTGTCGGAGAGGGCCTTGAGGTCCTTGCCCACCTGCTGGATGTTACCATCCTGGTCAGACAGCAGTTTCACAATGTCGTCGATGCGCTGATTGGCCTTAGCGATAGCCTGATCAAGAGCTGCATCTTTCTCCTGAAGGGACTTGACATCCTTGTCATGAGCAGCCTTCAGGTCAGCTTTCGCTGCCTCAATTAATTCCTTAGCTGCAGCGAGGGTCTGCTTGTCGCCCTCCTTGTAAGCAGCATCGATAGCGGTCACCTGAGTGTTCAACGTTGTCAACGTAGTGTTGATCGTTGCAATCTTAGTGTTGACCACCTCGTCAAGTTGTCTCTGCAAGTCATTGATGTCATCATCATAATCCTTACAAGACACGAACGTACTTGTCGAAGCGATGGTAAGCACTCCGAACAAGATCGCGCTAAAAATTTTTTTGTACATAAAGATAAAAATTTTTAAAAAGGGTTATTGAATGGTTGATAATTGTTTGTTTTCTCTTTCATTTTTGCTTGGCGGCAGCTGGTTTGACCGCTGCACGTCATTTTTAGGGCGTTTCTCTCTTTTTCTGTTTCGTACTTTAGCGTTGACGGGTCTCCTTAAACCCGGTTTTTCACGTTAATATGCCACCTCTTCGGGAGAGATGGACACGAAACACCTGACTTATATTTTAAAGTATAAAACTTGTTTTGTAAAAATACTGTACATTTTTACATTTGGTATACCAGGTTGCCAAAGACTGGCTGATGAACCTCACCAATGAACAATCAGGAGAATATTTAGTTCGTGCGCGAAAAACAGCCATTCGCGAAAAAGGTTTCAGCTTTCAGCTTTACTCGTATCACACTCACAATCACACTCTTTTAGGCTGAGCCTTTATCGGCGAAGTTTCAGCAGGCTTCAGCAAGCTTCAGCCAATACCCACTCTTCGCTATCTTAAACTCAAAACGTCCAATGTGGCGTGTAGTTACGCGCCCCCATCATCCGTCATTATCGCACAGCGTGACTCCTGTTTTGCACAACATGACCGTTTTCTGAACCTTCCTGAAGCTTGCTGAAACTTCAAGCGTAAGGGTTCAGAATGTATGAATTTGAACGACAGTAGGTTAAATCCACAACCTGAAAGCTGAAACCTTTTTTGTAAATGGCTTGATTTTCCCGAATCACTTCACGCGTCCAGTCGTACATCGCCATACGTCTAAACGTGTGAGGCAAAACGTACAGTCGTTCACGCTTGAAAGTCTATATGTCCACACCCTTAGGAGACTTCGCGAGAACCCTTAGGAGTCTACGCGAGAACCCTTAGGAGACTTCATGAGAACCCTTAGGAGTCATGATCCTTGTATCCGTAGCGCAAAAAATCACATACTCCTGTTCATTGAGGTTGTAGAAGCGGTCTATCAAGAGTGAAATGAGGAAGATATTGGCAGAAACGACGTTTGAACATAGGAAAAATACGCTGAACATGAAAAAAGGATGGAAAAATGTTCCCATTGTGAGGGTTTTTACCCATTTTTGCGGCTCGTTTAAAATATGATACTATGAACTATTTACAACTTATCTACGACCTTGCAGAGCAAAAAGAGCTGACAGGTCATACCAGAACGGCAGCTAACTACCGTTCGGCAGCGAGGGCATTCACTCGTTTCCTCCATACTAGAGACATGAACGAACTGCACATCGAACGCCTTACGCCTGTGTTGGCGATGCAGTTTGAAAACTACTTACTACATACTCAGGGCGTATGTCGTAACACCAGCAGTTTCTACATCCGTCAGTTGCGCGCTGCCTATAACACGGCTGTCCGTGATGGATGCTGCACAGACCTTCAGCCATTCCGTGATGTCTACAAGAGTGTGGCGGCTACACGCAAACGTGCAGCCGAGGCAGAAGATCTACAGCGCCTTTTTCATCTCGACCTCACAGATAACCCCGAACTCATGTTCTCGCGAGATCTCTTCTATTTCTGTTTCCTTGGCAGAGGTATCCCCTTCATAGACCTCGTTAAGTTGCAGAAACGACATATCGAAGGTGCGCACCTCATCTATCAGCGCAGTAAGACAGGGCAGCTGGTTGTTGTGGAGCTTGCGCCTGCCATGAAAAGCATCATTGAACGGTGGCATCAGGCAACATCCCGATGCCTTTTTCCCATCCTCCCCGCTGGTTTTACGCAGCGCAGCTACGACTCTGCACTGCGCCGCTATAACCGTCATCTGAAGCTTCTCTCGCATCTTTGTGGCCTGGAGTGCCATCTTTCATCCTATATCGCGCGCCACAGTTGGGCATCCGAAGCATACCGTTTAGGTGTGCCGATACAGACAATCAGCACTTGCATGGGGCATACTACAGAAGAAACGACCCACATCTACCTTCGCTCACTCTCGACCACGCATATCGACCAATCGGCTCGAACCGTCCTCAAGGTCTATGGATGACCCAAGCAGAAAACTCGTTTCTGAAACATTTCAGTAAAATAGTCCCTACACCTTATTATAATATACGCGCGCGAACCTTTTATTATTTTTGCACTCCTCATTCCCGTCGAAAATGTGCCAGATGATGACTAAAATGATGGCAGAAATTACCCTGCGAAAGGCCTCGTTTGATGTTAACTTCAGAACAGGTTGCAGAGGGGCCCTTGACGACAGATTTTTATGCCTTCACCAAACGTTAAAAACACAAAAAAGTATGCTTTTGTACCCGCTTTTTGTCCGAAAACACCCCTCAGACCGCTTTTTTTGCGGTTTTAGAGCATTTTTTTAATAACTTTTTTTGGTGAGAATGAAATTATGCGTACATTTGCACCGAAATAGACATCCATCTCTCCCGAAGAGGTGGTCATATTAACGTGAAAAACCGGGTTTAAGGAGACCCGTCAACGCTAAAGTACGAAACAGAAAAAGAGAGAAACGCCCTAAAAACGACGTGCAGCGGTCAAACCAGCTGCCGCCAAGCAAAAATGAAAGAATAAACAAACAAAGTTCAACTTTTCAATAACCCTTTTTTAAAAATTTTTATCTCTATGTACAAAAAAATTTTTAGCGCGATCTTGTTCGGAGTGATTACCATCGCTTCGACAAGTACGTTCGTTTCTTGTAAGGATTATGGTGATGACATCGCAGACTTACAGAAACAGATTGCGTCCAATGAGCAGGCTTTGGCAGCATTAAACAACCAATGGGCTCAGGGCGTTGTAATTACCGATGTCAAGCAAGATGGTAGTGGTGTTGTGCTTACTACCAGTGATGGCAACTCCTATCGTATTGCCAATGGTACTAACGGTACTAACGGCACTAATGGCGCAGACGCTGATGTGTGGAACATCGGTGAAGATGGCTATTGGTACAAGAACGGCGTCAAGACACCCTACATCGCACTTGGTGCCCCTGGAACTTCGGGCGAAGACGGCAAGGATGGCGTCAATGGTAAGGACGGCAAGGATGGCGTCAATGGTAAGGACGGTAAGGACGGTAAGGACGGCAAGGATGGCAAGGACGGCAAAGATGGCGTCAATGGCCAGAATGGCGACTATTATGTTCCTAATGTTGACGGCTATTTCCACAAGTTTACGTGGAACACTACCACCCAGCAGTATGATGAGATTACTACGGATATCCAGTGGGCGCAAAATGGCGGTATCTCTGCTGCCATGAACAAGAGAGGCATTGTCATCACTGGCGTAGATGGCTATGAAGAAGGTATTTACCTTCCCATCGCTTGTGATCTCACAGGTTTGGTATTCCGCCCCGATACTTATTATTGGGGTATTGAGGCCACCAAGATTACCCGCCTGACTCCGAAGTACTATCTGGAAGAAGGTTCAGGCTGGATTTGGAAGCCCTTAACTTCCTATATCGACGATCCCGCTGTACGTGAGGAGGTTGTAGGAACTCAGGATTGGGTATCCGCTGTGAAAGAGCCGCAGATTGCCAACTATTTTATTGCAGGTGCATTGACTGATCACGATCGTTACTCACAAAGCAGTGGCACCATTACTGTTATGCTGAATGCTGTGGCCAACTACCACATCAATCCTTCGAACGCATATTTTGACAATGCAACAAGCGTAAGCATCATTAGCGATAACAAGAGCTACACCCGATCACGCGGTAATGCAGAGGTTGACGTGCTCGGTGCCAAAACTGGTTCAGAACACAGCTGGAGTGTTGCCGATGGCGTTCTCAGCGTGCCTTTGAAGGTGACTGGTAATATCAGTTCCGTTGTGAACACCTCCGTTGACAACTCCAACAGCTATGCTACCGTGTTTGCTACTCAGGTTCACTATAGTGACACTGTTGTTACCTCCGACTATGCTGCTATCGTTGAAGAGAAGGTCTCTGATCTCCGCTTGTCTCATGTGAAGAATGTTCCTACTCGTAACACGGACTACACACACTTCATTGCGACCAAGATGTTCAATGATCACTGCGGTGCTTGTGACCTTTACAAGCTCTCTGGCAAGTCGATGGGTATGCACCTTTTCGCCACCGTTGATGAAGCTCGCTATGCTGTCAGCAATGCTAATGCCACCTATGGCGTTGCAGCAGGTGATGGTCAGGATCGCGTTAACTTCCAGGAAGATATTGATTTAACGGCTCTTGTCGAAACGCACTATACTAATGCCGCTGGCAATCACGCTAAATTTGAGGGCGAGAACTTCGACCGCAATTTTGAATATAAGTTCGAATTGACAGACTTCCGTTTTGGTAACAACGCTACTAACGAGTCTGCCCACGCTGCAATATATGTTGCAGACGGTTCCAACGGTACTGTTAAAGGTCACTATTATCTCCATCCTCAGGATCCTGAAGCTGCTTCTAATGGTTTGAAGGGTCGTGCTTACAACGCAGCTAAGGCTACCGAAGTCGTTATCGACCGTGTTCCCCTCGTCCGTGTTTCTTTGATTTATAAGGGTGAGACTCCTAATCGTATCATTGACTATGGCTATTTGCCCATCAAGATTGTTCGTAAGGATGAGGCTCCCGTCGAGACATTTATTACTTATGCATATGATTCTAAGACTCCTGTTCCTACGGTTACTCGCTACAACGACTGCTACACTGTAGGTGGTGGTACAATCGAGGCTATCAGAACTAATTGGCGTGAAACTGAGGAAGACCTCATGAGTCATAAGGATCTTCCCAAGGTATTCACTCGTGAAGAGTTTGAGTCCAACTATGGTCTGCTCGGTGGCACGATTACAACTGGTGGTGCCCAGTATGCAATTTCTGGTTCCGTTAGTGACCTCGACCAGTATTATATTACAAACTATGCAGCTTGGAATGCTAACAAGACCGGTGTTGAGCCGAAGTTCGCAGCAACTAATGCTTCCAACCCAGCTTATGGTCAGATTGGTTACGAGGAAGATAACCAGAGTGGCTTCAATATGGCAACCTCTGTCCTCACTTGGAATATCAGTGATTACGAGATTCGCGACCTCGTCTCGAATGGTACCACTCAGCTGACTCGCGCTATTCTCCTCAAGTCCAGAAATGTCTCATATCCTGACATCTATGTAATCTTTACAACTGGAAAGATGACTCTTGATAAGAAGACTGTCACAGCAAATATAAATGTTACTGCTAAACGTATCAATGAATATTGGTATAAGTTTGGTAACGCAACTGCTAGTGGCTTTGCAATTGGTGCAGATGAAATTCATACCAACGTCACAACACCTGAAGAAAATCTTGGTGCGAAGGGTGCTCCTTATCTTACATGGAAGCCTATCGAATTCAAGAATACTCTTCTCTATGATTTCCAGGGTAACTTCCTACAGGGCGACTTCTTGACTTGGACTACACTTACAGGTGCTCCTGCTAATGGCCCATTCGTTAAGAGCAACTTGAAGTATGGTATTGTCTTTGATGATAGTGGTAATGGCACATACAAAGGCTATTTGGATTCAGGTTCAGCCAAGAGCTTCACAGTGAGCAACACTACAGTTGGTGATCTTTCTATGAAGAATCTCTATGCTACCTACAATGGTACAACTCAGCGTATTGCCCACATTGAAGAGAATACAGGCAACTCATGGGATGGCTCCAATGTTAGTGATTTGAGAGGAACTTGCATTAAGCTCGATGAAACATTGTATGCTAAGGCATTGTTGAATTATGTTAGCCATGAGTATATTGGTAGCAATGACGTCTTAAAGGCAAGGATTGCAGTTCTGCCTCTCTCACAGAATGCCACGACAGGCAAGCCTGTTACATTGACCAATGTTAATAATGGCAAGGCTACTGTAAAGGCTGCAATTAAGTATATGTCCAATGGTGCTCCTGTTTACTGTGATCTCCAGATTGAAGATTATCTCTTCGATGTTCGCTTCTTGCGCCCGATTTCATTGAACAAGGTAGACGATACAGTCATTGAAGATGCTACAAGTGAATATGATCAGCCTCAGATCATCAAACTTTCTTCACTTATCCATGGCTTCACAGACTTCCGCGGCAACGAGCTTGCTACTCCTCCTGTGATGAACTGGAAGACAAGTGCAGCTATCGACTATGAAGAGTACTATTCTCCCTCTGGAACTAATGTATTCACTATTAACATTCCGTCTGTTCCCGTAGGTTCTTACATCAGTAATAACGTGAATGTGAAGACTAACTTGAATCAGGCTAATCCTAATACGTTTGTTTCTTTGAAGTCTGTTGCTCCTGATCTACATTTCAAGCGTATTTCTGCTGATGAGCTTGAATACTACAACGTCAATTCGACAGTCGCAGAATTCAAGTTGAAGATTCCTGTTCAGATTGAGTATTACTGGGGTATCATCTATGATGATGTTACTATAACCATCAAGAAGACCCAGAATAATGTCAAGGCTCAGTAAACTAATCGCTTATTAGTGATAACATCCAAGAAGGGGGAGGGAAGATTCCCTCCCCCTTATTAATTAAAATATCTAATGAGACATTCTTACTCTTATTTTCTACTCTTAATCACCCTTTTCCTTTTGGCTTCTTGTCACGAAAAGAAGGTTGCAGAAGCTCCAGATTTAAGTCTTCCGGTCTTTGAGTTTTCTAATGAAGACTCTTTAGCCATCAGCAATCTGGCCGATCAGTATATGGCATATTTTAAGGAAGGTGACTACGAAGGAGCTATACACTTATTGAACATCGTTCGTAACGACTCCATTCTTCCTTTACCAGCAGAGCAAGCTGAGGGCTTTAAGAAAGCCATGTCCCTGCTTCCAATCGTTGACTGCTCGCTGAAAGATCTTGTACTTTATAGCAATCGTGATAATGAACTGCGCATTGCCCTTCAGATCTCAGAAGACGGTGATATGCAAACGGGCAAAGGCTGCATAAACTTCTTCCTCAATCCCGTTGAAAAAGATGGACGCTGGTTCCTCACTCTTCGCGACGAATATGCTGAGGGAGTCGGCCTGTATCATTAATATATCCTTCTAACGCACATGAATTGCCGCGATATCCTTATAATCCTTGTCTGTTGTTTGTTGTGTTTCGGATGTAAACGCAAATCTACCCCACAATTGATGCCCATCACCCCATCTGATGGTGTCCCATCAGTCCCCTATGCAGAACTATATATAGCATCCGAAGTAGATATGGGCACTTTCGAAGGTGATACAGTAAAGAAGTCTGTTGATATTACAATGATTAATACAGGCACAGATACTCTCTTCGTCCGAAATGCTCTTCCCGAGTGCTCTTGTACAGAACTATTCATTCGAGACTCCATTCTTCTGCCTGGTGATAGTGGTATCATAACGGCTACGCTGGACGTCAACGGCTATCCCTCAGACTCAGTTCGTCGAGAATTTGGAATTCTTAGCAATGACCGACGTGAGCGTGTGAAGCGAGTTGCTCTCATAGGTGTAAGAAAATAACAAATGTATAAATAATCCAATGAAATACGACTATAAAAAATACTCAGTAGCTGCAATGTTGTGCCTTGCAACATTGAATCCTATGAAAGCTGCAGAGGAGGTGTTGGTCTACGTTCATGGCCAACATGCTCCGCTTTTTAATTGTTGGCTTACTGACAAGCCCATTATTACATTCAATGAAAATGGGCTTCTTATTAAATCATCAACTCTTGAAACGACATTGGCCGTACGATATTCAGAGATATCTAATATAGAGTTCAAAAGTAGTGATTCCGACATTCTTACAGACATCGAAGATGCAGAGAATCAAGCTACCGCATCCATGCGTTTCCGTTATGTAGATGGCAAGATAGTTGTCGTAGAGGGGCTTGGAAATGATGCGCCAGTTCACTTGTATTCATTGGATGGAAAGAATGCCGTTTTGAACGTTACGAAGACAGCGGATCGCATTACAGTTCATCTTGAGCACCTCTCCAAAGGCATCTATTTACTTCATATAGACAATCAAACTTTTAAAATATACAAAAAATAATAGCTGTCCAATAAAAATTGATTAATCGACCTTTGAAATAATTGAAATTTAGTCTAATAAGCGGGGTTCTTGAGATGAAACAAGCTCGATTTTGTTTCTTTGCTGCCAAATCATAGAAAGACAAAACCCATTTGCGAGACCTGTTTGATAAGACTAATTTCAATAATGGGATGTCTTAAAATTTAATTTACTAATAATATGACAAACCAGACGATATTTCAATATATTCTTGTACGTTTGCATTACAGAAAAACGTAATTAAGAAGAATGCGACGATATATAGGAAGCCGATGGATGAGCATCTCTTTGAAGGGGAGCTCACCATAGCAACCCTAATACCAGCCCTAATGTCAAAGAATTCGATTATCCCCTTTTTATAGAACTATTTGATTAATTGTTTAACTCGTCTAATTTTTATTGGACACTAATGACAAATAATGATGAAGAAACTTATACTTATTTTACTTTGCATGCTGAATTTTGTTGAAGCGTCAGCACAAAATCTTCTCATGAAAGTTGAGATTGCCGATGATGGAGTGGAGGCCATAGCTGAGGATGGAACTACTATTCCTCTGAAAGGTATTATAACTTTACCCCGTACAGCATTCAAGTCCATATTTTTTGAATATGAACCCTTGCCTGCTGCATTAGAACCTGTAGATCTTGGTCTTGAATCGGGCATTCTTTGGGCTTCCATCAATTATGGTGCCAAACAGCCTGAAGAAATTGGAGATCTGGTACCATGGAGTTCGACAGACATTGTCATTAAGAATTGGAAGGAACCGTATGAAGGATCCAACTGGCGTATGCCGACACTGGAGGAGATCAATGAATTATGTAAATGTGACTGGAATTTTGAGACCTTGAATGGTGTTGAGGGTTTTAGAGTCACTGGAAAAGACCCCACGAAATCAATTTTCCTTCCCATGACAGGATATGTCAACACAGAAACTGGAAATAAACACAGTTTGAATCAGGGATTCTATTGGTCTTCAACGTCTTATGATAATCAAGAAGCAAGGTTTATGAAATTGGATCAAAATGAGCCAGCTGGTATGCCTACTCATGAAAAGAAGACATTCCTACTTGCTATTCGTCCAGTATGGGGAGACCCTGCCATAGCTTGGAGCCTTAAAATCAACAATGTAACAGATATTACTCCGAATAGTGCATATATTGATTTGACTATGACAATTGACCAATCAAATATGTTAGGTGAGTATGGTGTGCAATATAGCACAGACGGTGAGATATGGCATACAGTTAAAGCTGCAGGTACCGATGTTTATATAGCGGGGCTTTCTGCCGGTACTACATATTATTATCGTGGCTACGCCGTAGTCGGTGGCAAGACTTTTTATAAACCTGATTCTAATTATGACACATTTACAACTCCCGAATATACATTAGCATTAAATGATGTCAGCGCTGAAGCAGCATCAAAATCAGCAAAGATTACATTAACCCTTGCAAGCAATGCGATGTCGGAGGTGAAATATGGAGTGAAATATGCATTGAAAGAAGAATGGAATGACGCTGCCAATTGGAAGAATGCCATGGGTATGGCTCAACTATACGGCGAAAGTCAGACAACGTACATTACCTTAGACGGACTGATGCCAGACACAACATATAATTATTTCGTTTATGCACAGGTTGGTGAATTAGAAATAAAATCTGACGTGGGATCTTTCGATACTTCGAGCGCGTCGAAATTTAAAGTCCCCACCGATCCAGTCGATCTCGGATTGAGTGTTAAATGGGCACCTTTTAATGTCGGAGCTGAGAAGGAAACCGACTATGGAGGCTATTTTGGATGGGGTGATCCTACGGGTGAGTTGACCGAGTTCAACGCGGGAATATACGGACCTGCAGCTTGGAACCAACACGTCGGAGGCAATCCAGAGTTTGATATTGCCGCTGCTCAGTGGAAAGGATATTGGAGACTTCCTACTCCGGAAGAAGTAATGGAACTGCAGGCCTGTAATCCCACTTTCACTGTCGTGAATGGTGTAAAGGGTTATCGGTTCACTGGAAAAAACAACAACACGATCTTCTTCCCCCTTGCAGGTATTCGCGAAGGAGACCAATATAAGAGTATAGATTCATTCGCCTTTATATGGACAGACTCTGTGACAAGGCAAAGAGAGGGCGTGTGTTTCCAATTGTTACCTTCCAGTAAGAAACTTACTCCATCGACCAGCCACAAGGCACATGGCATGAGTATTCGTCCAGTTTGGGATGATGGAACACGTCCTGAACCTGAACCTGAGCCTGAACCAGAACCGGATCTGTCCAACGAGATCGTTCCGGGTTCTGAAAATGACACTCGTACTGGTATTATCCCGCAAGACGGTGTAGATATGGGTACAGGTGTGAAATGGGCAAGGTGGAATGTTGGTGCTACAAGGAAAACTGGCGACGTAGGTGGTTACTATGCATGGGGTGACACCATACAACGAGCTAACTACTCCTATGATGACTATCTTTCACCGTATAAGGATCAAGTATTCACCGGAGCTTTTACTATCAGCAGCGAACAGGATGTTGCAACCAGATTGTGGGGTGCTGATTGGCGTATGCCCACGGAGAACGATTTCTACAAATTAATAAATAATTGCGAAATCGAATGGCAGTCAAAGGACGGCCTGAATGGCTATGTGTTCACCAGCCGAATTACAGGAGAGAATATCTTTTTCCCAGCCTGCGGTTACAAGATAGGTTCGGATGTCTCAACAAAAGGCCAGGAAGGTAGTTACTGGACTAGTTCATATTGGATGTCTGCGGATCCCGATAAGAAAAAGAGCTGGGCCACTATTTTCTATTTCTATACAAGGACGATCACACCTCAATTAAACGGGTTAGAGCGTCATTGGGGACTTCCAGTACGTGCGGTTAAACCATAAAAATGCAGCTTTTCCCAATTAAATTTCAATATATTACTTATTATGAAACAAAAGCTTTTTTTAACTATTTTATGCACGCTAATGTTAGCTGCTAGCTGTGGAGGTGGTGGTACAGATGTAATAGAGCCCACCCCACAACCAGAACCTACTACTCCTGAACCGACACCGACCGTTGTTGTATCATTTGTCCCTTATTTAGATGCACCGACGCGTGCCACTGATACTTCATTTGACATAAATGATCGCGTCGGCGTGTTCGCTGTTGAGTCGTCAGGCTCGGACAACCGCGCCATCATTGCAGACCATGGCAACTATGCGGATAATGTTCAGTATCAGTACGATGGAAGTCGTTTCAACCGGGTTAATACTGGCATTGAGATTCCACAGGATGGAAAACTATATTACACTGCCATCTATCCTTATGTTAGTAATGCTTCCAATTCCTTCACTTTTGGTGTTAATGGCGACCAACGAACGCCGGAAGCTTACACGAGTAGTGACCTATGTACGGCTAGTACTAATGCCACCTCTGAAAAGCTCGTAGATTTGCGCTTCAGTCATCGCTTGAGCAAGATTGTCATCAATCTAACGGGTGATGGATGGAACAGCAGTGACATTCAGGTGAAGGTGAAAAACGTGCATACGAGTGCCAATGTCAACCTGAACAACCTGACCTTTACAGCGATTGGCTCGACCAAAGACGTCATTTGTGCGTCCAATGGAACCTTAAGCTACAAGGTCATTCTGCCTCCACAATCTGTCTCACAGAACGAAAAACTGTTCGTGATTACTATGAACGGAGCTGATTATACGGTGGAAACACAGGGTAATCTTGAGTTCCATTCCGGCAAGGCATACGAATATACAATCAATATGGATGCCAACCACGAAATCGTGGAGTTTACGGGTGACATCAATCCTTGGAATGTTGACGAGCGCATTAACGATGTCGTTCCGGAAGATATCCAGGAGAAAATCTCACCTTACATCCCCATCTATCGTGGAAATACACCTCCCAACATAGAGGGTACCATATTTGTGGATCCATTCCAGGCTGTTTACTGCGAAGACTATGGCAATGGTGGATATGCTCCAGGTGCAATTGTCAACAGCACATATATTCGCTTCAGCAACCAAAATAGCATCTACAATACGTTGGATATCGACCAGACGAACGCTTCAGGTACCGATACAAGCACAGGTACAGGAGCGTTTATCAGCGGTTCTGGGAATAATTTCAGCGCGTTTTTCAATACTATTGGTCAGACGAACGGTATCAGTACGAAGACTGCGCTCGTCATTTCGGGTACCAAAGCCTCTGGTGGTATTGTCAATCTGAAATATGCCTTCATCATGGTGGAGAAGGGTAGCGACCCCAATAAAACTTTGATGGAAGAAGGTATCTTCCGCGTGTTTGAAGATCAGGACGGTATGTCTGAATATACCTCATGGCCCCGTTCAAATGCTCCTGCGCGGCAGAATTCGACCAGCAGTCAATTTACCAAAGGGTCTGTATTTAGTATTGTTAAGTGATTATGAGAAAGTATCAGACAGCTCTTGCTACAGTGATGGTACTTCTCATGATCACTGTAGCATGTACAAGCGAAGAACAGGAACCCGGTACAGGCAATGACGGGGTTGTGGCCTTTACGGTCAAATCCTCTAATCCGACCCGTGCCAGCGATACTCAATTTGACACAGGCGATGCCATTGGCGTGTTTGCTTCCATGGAGGAGAATGGCCGGCTAGCGTCCAGGGGCAACTATGCTGACAACGTGAAGTATGTCTACAGCTCGAATCGTTTTATCAATGCAGGAGCTGGAATACCGCTTGCTACGGATATCGGACATGAAGTGAGCTACTATGCTGTTTATCCGTTCATGTCCTCTGCATCATCTTCTTTCACCTTCACGGTCAATGAGGACCAAAGCACGTATGACAAGTATACGAAGAGCGATCTGTGCATGGCAACTACTACGACCTCTCCGTCTGAAGCCATTGTGCCCTTGAAGTTCGACCATATGCTCAGTCGAGTCATGATTGATGCAAGTTTGGCCGGATTGGTTGCCGGAAATTACAGAATAGAACTGTTGGCGTATGACAATAGTGTGACTGTGAATATGCAGGAACAGTCTGTTACAACCCAAACTGGTACTACGGCTACGCACATTAAAATGTGCGAAGATGGCACGAACCATTTCAAGGCTATCTTGCCACCGCAGTACCTTCGTGTTTCGAATGTCGTGGCCATCCTCTACATCGGTCTTAATCCTGCTATTTCCGTTATGGTGAAGCAGGATATCGAGTTGGTTTCGGGTACATCCGTAGAGCTACGCCTATTGCGCAATAGCAGCGGTAACTACTATCTCGACTATGGCGGCACAGGCGACTCCAGTATTCCCAAGGATCCTGAAGTTGACGATACTCCGGATGTGGTTAATCCTAATATCAATATACCCAATGTGCAGTATATCTGCGAAATCTCGGGCAATGATGTAATCTGCCGTCTTGACATGACTGGCATTCAGCATCCCGAGACACTTGAATGGCTGCGTCTTTATGGCACAAATAACCCAGAACAGAACATCTGGATTTCCTTAGATGGTAAGCCCAAAGGCTTCTCTATCTATAATAATGCAGACGAGAACGGAGGCAACGACATCAAGACCGATATCGTTTTTATTGTAGACAACTCCGGTAGTATGTCAGAAGAGGCCAATGCGGTGGCGCGTGATATCATCTCATGGTCACAACAGCTGGTATCATCTGGACTTAATGTACGTTTTGCATGTGTGGGCTATTCTGTGAGCGGTACAATCAATGGAGCCACTGACTTTACTGATGCCAGTGGTCTGAGCACATACCTCAATCGTTCCGTCGGAACCTCCAGAACAGTCGGTTTCTATGGTAGCAATGCTTCTGCGTTGTCTTCTGCTGCTTCGTCCTATCGTGTCAGCGATGAGTGTGGTGCAATGGCTATTCGTTATGCAGATGCCAATCTCACGTTCAGAAGCGGGGCTAATAGGATTTATGTGAATTTCACCGACGAGCCTAATCAACCAGCAGGAAAGCAAGGATTCTCGGTTGAGTTTTTCAAGAGCCAAAGTAACTGGGGCACAACTCAAGGGACTGTACATACTGTCTATAGTGATACCTATACCACTTTCGCAGAATCATTGTATTACAAGGAGTTTCCTTGGAAGATATCAGACTATACTGGTGGTACGAAGTTCTTTACAAACAGCAGTTTTTCAGGTGTCAATCTGTCAAGTCTTCCTGTGACTGGGGCGATGCAGCACTCCTATGTTATTCGATTCAAGAATATTGCCTATATGGTAGGAGACGGTCAGCAGCATCTTTTAACCATCGTCGTCTATTCCCGTGATGGAAAAGTCAGGGGTACACGTACATATTATGTCACCTTCGTATTAGGATCATAATGAATTAAATACTTTATCTTCATTTCAAAACAAAAAAAGTATGAAAAAAATGTTTTTTCTGGCAGCCATGATGTTTGCTGCCTTCACAACGGCTTCCGCACAGGAGCAGGAGCCCGAAGTTATCGCAGAGTTTCAGCCTCACTGGTTCCTGCAGCTGCAGGGCGGTGCTGCTCACACCTTAGGTGAGGCCAAGTTCATGGATCTGATCAGCCCGACGGCTCAGCTGGCTGTAGGCTATCAGTTCAACCCGGTCCTCGGCTTGCGCCTGCAGGGTAGCGGCTGGGAGTCCAAGGGCGGTTGGGTTAACTACGATAATTACAAGTGGAACTACGTCAGCGCCGGCCTCGATCTGAAGATCAACTTGATTAATCTTTTCGGCGGCTGGAAACCCAAGCGCGTATTCGGCATGAACCTGATTGTCGGCGGTGCTGCCAACATCGGCTGGAACAACGGTGAAGCCAATGCTATCAATGCTGACATCTTGAAGAACCACCCGAATGGTGATTTCAAGATGGAATACCTGTGGGACGGCACCAAGGTGCGCCCCGTCGGCCGCTTCGGTCTTGACTTCGATTTCCGCTGCTCCGACCGCGTGAGCATCAACCTCGAGGGCAACGCCAACATCCTCACTGACAAGTACAACTCCAAGAAGGCTGAGAACCCCGACTGGTACTTCAATGCCCTGCTGGGTGTGAAGATCGCCCTCGGCCCCACGGTGAAGTACACGGTTATTGAGCCGGATCCCGTCATCATCGAGCCCGCTCCGAAACCTGAACCCAAGCCCCAACCGAAACCCGAGCCCAAGCCCATCGTCAAGAAGCCTGAGATGAAGACCGAGATCTTCTATCCCATCCGCGAGGTGGTCGCAACGGGTAGCGAGGCTGCCAAGCTGCAGAACCTCATCTCCTTCCTGAAGGAGAATCCCGACACAAAGGTTGACGTGAAGAGCTACGCCGACGCTGGCACTGGTAATCCGAAGATCAACCAGATGTACGCTCAGAAGCGTGCCGACAATGTCAAGAAGGCCCTCATTGAGGCTGGCATTGCTGAGTCCCGTATCACCGCTCAGAGCTTCGGTGACACCGTACAGCCCTACAGCGAGAATGACAAGAACCGCGTCAGCATTGCTATCGCGAAGTAATTGAAAAATGAAAAAATGAAAAAAGCCGCCGATTCTGGCGGCTTTTTTCATTAGAAGGAGTCTTCGGTGAGGATGCGTTCGAGATCTTCGGCGGTGATGCGGAGCTGGAGGTTGCCGCGGAAGGCGACGGTGATGTTGCCGGTCTCTTCGCTGACGACGATGGCGAGGGCATCAGTCTCCTGGCTTATGCCCATGGCTGCGCGGTGGCGCAGGCCGAGCTCCTTGGGCATATTGAGGTCATGAGCCACGGGAAGAATGCAGCCAGCGGCGGTGATGCGCTTATGAGAGATAATCATACCGCCGTCGTGGAGGGGTGAGTTCTTGAAAAAGATATTCTCGATGAGGCGCTGCGAGATCTTGGCATCGATGAGCTCGCCAGAACGGATGAAGTCGTTGAGGGGCAGGGAGCGCTGCATGACGATGAGGGCACCGACGCGCTGCTTGGACAGCGACAGGCAGGCCATGACGATGGGTATGATGTCCTCGCGAGTGTGGGACTGCTTCTCCTCGCCGCTGAAGAAACGGATGGCATCGCGTACCCGTTTGTGTGTACCAAAGCCATAGAAGAACTTACGAATCTCATCCTGAAATAGGATGAGCAGGGCGATGGCTCCGACGCTGACGATGCGGTTGAGGAGGGTGCCCAGCAACCGCATCTCCAGAAATTGCGAAACGAAGATCCAGAAGACGGTGAACACCAAGACACCGAAGAAGATGTTCAGCGAGCGCGATTCCTTCATCAGCCGGTAGGCGTAATAGAGGAGGAACGCTACCAGAAGGATGTCCAGGAAATCTTTGATGCTAAAGGAGAAGAACATGAAATAGTATCGTTTAACGTTTAATGTTTAACGTTTAAAGTGTATTGCACCAAGCGGATGGATTCGACGGCGGGCAGGACATCGTGGACGCGGAGGATATGGGCACCGGCTTGCAAGGCAAGGGTATGGAGGACCGTGGTACCGTTGAGGGCCTCGTCGGGCGTGATGCCCAGGAGACGGTAGATCATCGACTTACGGGAGAGAGCGATGAGGAAGGGGTTGTCTGGGAACAGGCAGATGAGGTCATTAAGATGATGAAGCAGTGCGTAGTTCTCCTCCAGCGTCTTGCCAAAGCCGAAGCCTGGGTCGAGGATGACATCTGCCACGCCGAGGGCATAGAGCTGAGCGAGGCGTTCGGCGAAGAAGCGTGCCACGGAGGGGAGGAAAGAGGAAGACTCGGTGGAGGAGGCGGGCAAGAACGCAGAGGAGGACGGGGAGGCGGGATCAGGAGAGGGGTTATGCATGAGGATGTAGGGCGTGCTGAGCTCGGCGACGGTGGCGAACATCGTGTCGTCAAGCTGACCGGCAGAGATATCGTTGATGATATGGATGCCGTGGTCGCGCACGCAGCGACGGGCGACGTCAGCGCGGAACGTGTCAATACTGATGAGGACGTCGGGATGGCTGGCACGAAGCGGCGCAAGTGCCGTCAAAGCGGCATCAAGGCGGCGCCATTCCTCGTCAGCCGAGACGGGTGCAGAACCGGGGCGGGTGCTGCAAGCTCCAATATCAAGGATGGCAGCTCCCTGTGCTACCATCTCCTCGGCGCGCCGGAGGAGGGAGGAGGCTCCAGCGGAAGACTCACCCGAGGCGCCAGACGCTATCGGCGTGCGGCTGCCAGCGTAGAAGGAGTCGGGCGTCACGTTGATGATGCCCATGACTTGCGGCGAGGAGAAATCTATCAGTTTACCTGCAATGTTGAGGGTCATGATGAGATTAATGATGTTTTTGCGCGGCAAAATTAGCAAAAAGTTTAAACTTTGAGGTTCAAACTCTAAACTTTATTGTAACTTTGCGGCAAAATTAAGCAAAAACATGGAAGAGAAGCTTACAGAAAGGCTCTATGAGCTGTTTATTCAGCACCCGGAAGTGACTACAGACAGCCGTCGCTGTCCAGCGGGGAGTATGTTCTTCGCTTTGAAGGGAGAGTCATTCGACGGTAACTATTTTGCCGCGAAAGCCTTGGAGACAGGTTCTGCAGTGGCTGTGGTTGATGACTCCGCAGTTGTACCAGCAGGCGACGAGCGGTATGTCCTCGTGCCAGATGTGCTGCAGGCGCTACAAGCATTAGCCGCACATCACCGCCGGCAGTTCAAGGGACCTGTGCTGCAGGTGACCGGCACCAACGGCAAGACAACAACAAAGGAGCTTTTGGCGGCGGTGCTGAGCCGACGGTATCGTGTGCTGTACACCCAAGGCAACCTGAACAACCATATCGGCGTGCCGTTGACGCTGCTGCGGTTGCGCCCCGAACATGAGCTGGCCATCATTGAGACGGGCGCCAACCATCCCGGCGAGATCGCATTCCTGACGGATATCGTGCAGCCAGACTATGGGCTGATCACGAATGTCGGTCGTGCTCACCTCGAGGGCTTCGGCTCCTTCGAGGGTGTGAAGCGCACCAAAGGCGAGCTGTATGACTTCTTAGGGCAAAAGCCTACGGCACAGCTCTTTGTCAATGCCAGCAGCAAGGACATACTCGGTATGCTGGCAGAGCGGGACATCGACATCAACACGGGAAAATGTATTGTCTACGCGCACGAGGGTGAAAAGACGGATGCCCTTTGCTACGGCGCCGTGATGCGCTGTGACCCCATGCTCCATATTCGTTGGACGGGCAGGGACGGTGTCTCATACGAGGCCGCCACGCAGCTCATCGGCGACTACAACCTGGACAATGTGCTGGCAGCCGTGGCGGCAGGTCTACACTTCGGCATCAGCGCCAAAGACATCGCTGCGGCGCTGGAAGGCTACCATCCAAGCCTGGGACGGTCGGAATACCGAAAGACCGTGCACAACGAGCTGATTATCGACGCCTACAACGCCAACTTGACCTCGATGATGGCGGCGCTGGCGAACTTCAGGAACATCGAGCAGCCGAAAAAGATGGTGATATTAGGCGACATGAGGGAGCTGGGCACAGCAAGCGAAGCGGCACACAAGACTGTGGTCGAGGCGGTATTCGATGGCGGGCGGATCGAACGGGCTTGGTTTGTCGGGGAGAATTTCGAGGAAGCATTGAAAGGAGTCTGTAAGCCCGACGGGATCGAAATAACATGTTTCAAGGATGTAGAGGCCGTGAAGCAGGAGATCGAGAAGACGCAACCTGATGGCTGGCTCATCCTCATCAAGGGATCGAACAGCACCAAGTTGCACCAATTGCCGGACATTCTTTAACCACGATACAAATGATGTATATCCCTCATATTCTTCTGATTCTATGAAAAGATGAAGGTTGTTGTAGACGATAAGATTCCATACATCCAAGAAGCGCTGCAAGAGATAGCAGACGAGGTGGTGGTGAAGGCGGGCAGCAAAATCGGTGCTGCCGACGTCCGTGATGCTGACATCCTTGTGGTGAGAACACGCACGCGATGCGACCGCCACCTCTTGGAGGGCAGCCGCGTGCAGCTTGTGGTGACAGCCACCATTGGCTACGACCACATTGACACAGCATACTTAGCGTCGGCAGACATCAGCTGGACGAACTGTCCGGGCTGCAATGCAACGAGCGTGGCACAATATGTTGCCAACAGCCTCCTGCTCCTGCAACGCGACCGCGGCTTAGACCTCCAAACGTCGACTTTGGGCATCGTGGGCGTGGGCCATGTGGGGACAGCGGTCATGGAGGCCGCACGGCGATTAGGAATCGCACGCATCCTGGCCAATGACCCACCCCGCGAAGCGGCTGGCGAACAACTGCCCGACGGTATGCCCTGGACAGACCTCACCACGCTGGTGCGCGAGGCAGACATCATCACCCTGCACACGCCACTCACGGCAGAGGCTCCTTATGCCACTTATCACCTCATTGATGCACAATTCATTGGGCAGATGAGGCGCCGTCCCGTCATCATCAATGCTGGACGGGGAGGGCTCATTGACGAACAGGCTTTGGAAGCCGCCATCGATGCGGGCACGGTTCGCGACGTGGTACTCGACACTTGGGAGCATGAGCCAAATATCAGCCACACCTTATTAAATAAAGTATATATAGGCACCCCACATATCGCAGGCTACAGCGCCGACGGTAAGGCCAACGCCACACGTATGACCCTCACAGCCATCTGCCGCCATCTCGGCCGTCCGATGACTTTCGACATCCAACCGCCAGCGCTACCTGCCGACTTCGTCCCCGCAGCTTCGCCTGAGGAGCTGGCGCTACAGCTCTACAACCCGCTCACCGACAGCAAGCGTCTGAAGGCTTGTCCCGAAGCTTTCGAGCAGTTGCGCGGGAGCTATCCCTTGCGTCGCGAGCACTTGTAAAAAATGTAGCCAAAAGACACAGAACGCTTTCATCTTGCACACGGAGGGGGCGTTTGTGCATAAATGTGCACTTTTTTGCCACTTTTTTTGGACATGTGAAGATTTTGTACGACCTTTGCACCCCGAAAAATGGAAGGTATATTCTAAACATAACATTTTAAACACAACAATTATGTCTGAAATTGAAAGCAAAGTAAAGGATATCATCGTCGACAAGCTTGGCGTTGATGCTAATGAAGTGAGTGCAGAAAAGAGTTTCACCGGTGACCTCGGTGCAGATTCTCTGGATACCGTAGAACTAATCATGGAGTTCGAGAAAGAGTTCGGTGTCTCCATTCCCGATGACGAGGCTGAGAAGATCTCCACCGTCGGCGACGCTATCGCTTACATTGAAGCACATCAGTAATCCCCTTTTCGACTGAGCTGACGAGTTAACGAGTTAACAAGTTGACAAGTATTTCTTTAACAAGCTTGCCACTCGATAACTCGTCAGCTCGTCAACCATTTTATATCATTTATGGAATTAAAAAGAGTTGTGGTAACCGGTCTCGGTGCCGTCACACCATTAGGCAACAGCGTCGAAGAGACGTGGAAGAACCTGGTGGCGGGAGTGAGCGGCGCTGCACCCATTACCCATTTTGACACCTCAAAATTCAAGTCGCAGTTTGCCTGCGAAGTGAAGAACTTCAATCCCGAAAACTTCGGCATAGACCGCAAGGAGGCCCGCAAGATGGACCTCTACTGTCAGTATGCCGTCGCTGCAGCCAAGATGGCCGTTGAGGACTGCGCTGTAGATCTGGAAGCTGTCGACAAGAACCGCGTAGGCGTCGTCTTCGGCGTCGGTATCGGCGGCATCAACACCTTCGAGGATGAAATTGGGGCTTACGGCCGTACGGGTGCCGAGATAGGTCCTAAGTTCGGTCCGTTCTTCATCCCCAAGATGATCTCCGACATCGCTTCCGGACATATCAGCATCATCTATGGCTTCCATGGCCCCAACTATACGACGACATCTGCCTGTGCCTCCAGCACGCACGCCCTGGCCGATGCCTTCAATCTCATCCGTTTGGGCAAGGCCGAAATCATCGTAGCCGGAGGTGCCGAGGCCGCCATCTGCGAGAGCGGCGTGGGCGGCTTCAACGCCATGAAGGCCATCTCCACCCGCAACGATGATCCTCAGCGCGCCAGCCGTCCTTTCAGCGCCAGCCGCGACGGTTTCGTCATGGGCGAAGGTGCCGGCTGCCTCGTTCTCGAGGAGTTAGAGCACGCCAAAGCCCGTGGTGCAAAGATCTATGCCGAAATGGTGGGTGAAGGCATGAGTGCCGACGCCTATCACATCACGGCCTCCCATCCCGAAGGTTTGGGCGCTAAGTTGGTGA
Organism: uncultured Bacteroidaceae bacterium; assembly: GCA_905236985.1. GTDB lineage: Bacteria > Bacteroidota > Bacteroidia > Bacteroidales > Bacteroidaceae > Physcousia. The sequence continues at coordinate 46,484 of CAJORF010000130.1, forward strand.
TGCAGAACGCCCTGGAAGATGCTGGCATGAAGCCCGAGGACATCGATTATATTAATGTTCACGGCACATCGACGCACGTCGGCGACATCTCCGAGGCTAAGGCCATCAAGGAACTCTTCGGCGAGCACGCCTACAAGCTCAACATCTCATCCACCAAGTCGATGACGGGTCACCTCCTTGGTGCTGCCGGTGCCGTCGAGGCCATGGCCAGCGTCCTGGCCGTGCAGAACGACATCGTGCCGCCCACCATCAACCACGAGGAGGACGACAAGGACGAAGAGATCGACTACAACCTGAACTTCACGTTCAACGTTGCTCAGCAACGTACAATCCGCGCCGCACTAAGCAACACGTTCGGCTTCGGAGGACATAACGCCTGCGTGATCTTCAGGAAATATGAAGGATAAGTTCCCGTGTTCGTACGCAACAACTTAATAGACCGTATCAAGCTCCCCTTCCGCAAGGACAGGGAGCTTTGCGCGTCTATCTATTACATCCTGGGCTTTTATCCCCACCACACTGGCTACTACAAGCTGGCCCTACAACACAAGTCCACTGCCAAGCACGGCAAGCGGAGTGCTGGCGAGCACAACGAGAGGCTTGAATATCTGGGAGATGCCGTATTGGAGTCCATCGTCAGCGACATCGTATACCACCATTTCTCCGACCGTCACGAAGGCTTCCTGACCAACACGCGCAGCAAGATCGTGCAGCGCGACACGCTCAACCGTCTGGCTCGCGACATCGGATTGGAACAGCTCATACATAGCAACAGTCACTCCAATTCGCACAACAGCTATATGGGCGGCAACGCTTTCGAGGCGCTGATGGGTGCCATCTACCTCGACCGCGGTTATGATGCCTGCATGTTCTTCATCCGCAACCGCATCATCGGACGGTTTGTGAACCTCGACTCGTTGGCTGCCAAGGAGGTGAATTTCAAGTCGAAAATCATTGAATGGGCACAGAAGAACCGCGTACACGTGGAGTTCCGGTTGATCGACGAGAAACGAGACCAGTACGCGTCACCAGTTTTTGTGACACGCATACTCCTCGAAGGACTGGATGGAGAGACTGGACAAGGCTATTCCAAAAAGGAAAGCCACCAGATGGCTGCCAAAGCCACACTGAAAGTGCTGAAAACAGACAAACAGCTCGTGCAATCCATCTTTGATGCGAAGTCACGCCGCACAGCGCAGGAAGAAGCCCCGACAGCCATCGTACCCGAAACCGAGGAATAAAGATTGAACACCATGAGCATCACATCGCTGTCACGTCCATTCATTTTGCGCCGCTGCCGTAGCATAGATACCTACGCACAAGAGGCAGAAACTCTTCAGAGAAAGGTGCTGCGTCACCTGCTACTTGCAGCTCAAGGCACCGAGTGGGGACAAAAACACCATTACCCAGACATCAAGACATACGAACAATTTGCCGAAACGTGTCCCGTGACCTCCTACGATGATTTGAAGGCCGACATCGATCGTATGCGCCAAGGAGCCAAGGATATCCTTTGGCCAGGACGCGTGAGATGGTATGCCAAATCCAGCGGCACGACCAGCGACAAGAGCAAGTTCATCCCCGTCTCGCCACAAGAACTGAAAGACACACACTATGCCGGAGGCTTCGACAGCGTAGCTCTCTATCTGCAGAGCCATCCTGAAAGTCGCATCCTTGACGGTCGAGCACTCATCTTAGGCGGTTCCCATGCACCGAACTACAACCTGAAACATTCACTTGTAGGCGACCTGAGTGCCATTCTCATCGAAAATATCCATCCGCTCATCAACCTTGCACGGATACCAAGCAAGAAGACTGCCCTACTTCAAGACTTCGAGCAAAAACGCGACCGCATAGCACGTGAGGCACTGCATCGTAACGTGACCAATATCAGCGGCGTGCCTTCTTGGATGTTGTCTGTACTTACCAGAGTCATAGAGCTATCTGGCAAGGAGCACCTCACCGATGTGTGGCCGAACTTGGAAGTCTTTTTCCACGGCGGTGTAGCCTTCACTCCCTACTGCGAGCAATACCGTCGGCTCATTCCCAGCGATAAGATGTCATATATGGAGACATACAACGCCAGCGAGGGTTTCTTCGGCATTCAGAATGATCCTACTGACCCTGCGCTTCTCCTGATGATTGACTATGGCATCTTTTTCGAGTTTATCCCTATGGATGAGATCAATAGCCCAAAGCCACACGCCATACCACTGTGGGAAGTGAAGAAAGGCAAGAACTATGCCATGGTTATCACCACATCCAGCGGACTTTGGCGTTATCTCATCGGCGATACAATCCGTTTCACCAAGACAGAGCCCTATAAATTCGTCATCACCGGACGCACAAAGTTCTTCATTAACGCTTTCGGTGAAGAGCTGATTGTGGATAATGCAGAGAAAGGACTGAAGCGGGCGTGTGCCGCAACGGGTGCTGAGGTATTGGAATATACAGCCGCGCCTGTCTTCATGGACGAAGAAGGGAAATGCCGACATCAGTGGCTCATCGAGTTCTCAAAGTCACCCGCTGACATCGAACTATTTGCAGAAACGCTCGATAAGGCACTACAGGAGATCAATTCCGACTATGAAGCCAAGCGCTTTAAGGATATCACGTTACAACGTTTGGAGCTCATCGAAGCTCGTCCAGGACTTTTCCACGATTGGCTCAAGCGGAAAGGGAAGTTGGGCGGACAGCACAAGGTGCCTCGGCTAAGCAACAACCGACAGCATATCGAAGAAATGCTGAAACTGAATAAATGAAAAATGAAAGAGTGAAAAGTGAATAATAAAAATTACTATCAATATGTCAAAGAACTCTGGGACGTGATCTCAGGGAGAAGAGTGTTGTCATTTCGCAACTCATCTATTTACTTTTCACTTTCCATTCTTTCTTTTTACCTCTTCGTATCTGCCTGTGCCAATATTGGTTCCCCCGACGGAGGGCCTTACGATGAGACCCCCCCACGTGTCGTGACCAGCAATCCCCTCAATCAAGCCACCAACTCAGATAAACGTAAGATCTCCATTCTCTTCAATGAATACGTGAAGATTGAAAACGCCAGCGAGAAGGTCATCGTATCGCCACCACAGACAGAAGCTCCCAACATACGCGCAGTTGGAAAGAGCGTGCGTATCGATCTCTTCGACACCCTGCAGGCTAACACTACATATACGGTCGATTTCTCTGATGCTATCGTTGATAACAATGAGGGGAATCCAATGGGCAACTACACTTTCTCCTTTTCAACAGGAGACCATATCGACACAATGGAAGTGTCTGGATATGTGCTCAATGCTGAAGACCTAGAACCAGTAAAAGGTATTCTCGTTGGTCTCTACGAGGAGAATGAGGAGGGCATCGTTCCCGACAGTCTTTTCCGCACGCATCACTTCGATCGTGTCAGTCGCACAAACGGCAGCGGGCGTTTCGTCATCAAAGGTGTAGCACGCGACAAGCGTTATCGAGCATTTGCCCTGAAGGATATGGACGGCGACTTCATGTTTAGCCAAAAGGGGGAGATCATTGCCTTCGACACAACACTATTCACATCAAGTTGTGGTCCCGACATACGGCTGGACACCATCTGGCGTGACTCCACACACTACGACAGCATCCAACCCGTTCACTACACCCATTTCTATCCTGATGACATCGTGCTACGTTCCTTCCTCGAAGAAGGTCAGGATCGTCATTTGTTGAAGATACAACGCGATTTGCCCGAATCATTCACAGTCTTCTTCACCGCACCCTCCGATACTTTACCACACATTCAAGGCCTCAGCTTTGAAGGCGATGGAGGATTTATCGTTGAGCCATCCCTCAAAGGCGACACCGTGACCTACTGGATCCCGGACACGACGTTGGCATACGCAGACACGCTGGCCCTGGTGCTCTCCTACTTAGACACCGACACGCTCCACCAGCTTGTATGGAAGGCCGACACACAGTATATTGTGCCTAAAACGAGCCATGCCAAGCAGTTGAAAGAGCTGGAGAAGAAGAATGAGGAATGGGAAAAGGAGCAAAAGAAGAAAGCGAAACAGAACAAGAACTATGAGCCCGAGCCCAACCCCAACCTCGTCACCTATCTCTCATTAGAGTGCAAGCCCAGCGGCACAATCGACCCCAACCAATATCCCATTTTCACGTTCTCCGAACCCGTGACGGCACCCGATTCCTCGGCTATTCACTTCAAGATCAAAGTCGATTCACTTTGGGAAGATGCTCCATTTCGCTTTGAGTCCATTGAAAACAATCCACGTAAGTTCCAACTCTTTGCAGAATGGGAATTGGAGAATCAATATACCTTGGAAATTGATAGCGGAGCTGTCATAGGAGCCTTAGGACATACGAACAAGCCCATCAAACAAGACTTCCGAACGCGTAAGGAAGATGACTATGGCGAACTGTTCGTGAAGATTATTGGCGAAGATAAAAACGTCATCGTGCAACTGCTCAACTCGTCCGACAAGCCCGTGCGTACAGAATACGTCAAGGACAACGGCTTTGCAGAGTTCTACTACCTCAAACCTGGTGACTACTATATGCGGTGCTTCGTGGATCGCAACGGTGACGGCGTATGGACTACTGGCGATTACGACAGCGGAACGGCACCCGAAGAAGTGTTCTATTTCAAAGAAGCCTTCCCCATCAAGGCCAAGAGGGAATTCAAACAGGACTGGAACATTCGGAGCGTACCCGGCATGAAACAGAAGCCTGCAAAAATCACCAAGCAGAAGCCAGATAAAACCAAAGATATCAAGGCACGTAACAAGGAACGAGACGCTGCCATGGAACGCGAGTCACGCAAACGAGGTGCAAGTGGAAGATAGGAAAAGTATTAAACCTTCCACATCCAGTGCTGTCCTAATGAAGACAAAACACTGATATGAAATGAAGAAACTTCTAATGCTTGTGACTTGTCTGTCGGTGATTCCCTCATTGGGGATAATGGCACAATGTCCGTTGGAGAACAAAGCCTTCAATGCTGGTGAGAGGCTCGACTATCAGCTCTATTTCAACTGGCAATTTATTTGGATCAAGGCAGGCACAGCGTGCTTGGATATCCAAGATGCGACCTACGAGGGCAAACGCGTCTATCGCGCCTCACTCATCACCCGTGGCAGCAAGCGTACAGACAAATTCTTCATGATGCGCGACACGCTCAGCGGTTACTTCACCCACGACCTCATGCCTTTGTACTACCGCAAAGGCGCCCTCGAGGGCAAACGCTACTACATCGACGAAGCACGCTACAGCTATCCTGGTGGTGGAAAAACTCACGTGCGCCAGCGCTTCATCACCCACGAAGGCGAACTCCTCACCAACGAATGGGAAGGTAACAGCTGCGCCTTCGACATGGTCAGTATGATGATGCGTGCCCGTTCCTTCGATCCTTCTCAGTATCGCGATGGCCAACGCATCCTCTTCCCTATGGCGGACGGTTGCAAAGTGCGCGAAGCAACCCTCATTTTCCGTGGTCGCAAGAAATTCAAGATGGAATCTACAGGTATCACATACAACTGCCTGGTTTTCTCTTTCGTCGAGTTCAAAGGAAAGAAAGAGAGAGAAGTAGTGACCTTCTACATCACCGATGATGACAACCACATGCCAGTGCGTTTAGACCTCTACTTACGCTTCGGTACGGCAAAAGCTTTCCTCAGCAACCAAAAAGGACTGAGAAACCCACAGACATCGATCATCAAACGGAACTAACACGTAAGCAGGGGAGGTAGCAACCTCCCCTGCTTACGTTTATGGAATCTAAAACGATGGCGAGTTAGATACCCAGTTTCTTGCGGATATCAGTAGGAATGGCATTCTTATTAATAAGAAAGCCCATCGTGCGAGCAGCAATGAAAGCCTTGGTCATATACCAAACGCCCTTATACTCACCAGTCTGACCCCAAGAATTCTTAACCAGATAGTACTCTCGACCGTTCTGATCCTTTGCCAGACCATAGATATGCATACCATGGTCATCGGTCAGCGTCCAGTTGTCAAAATCCTCTTGACGCTGCTCCTGGGAGGGTTTAGCCTCAGGAGCATTGACACCAAGTTCTTCGGCTAAGCTCTTACGCTCTGCGGGCTTCAGTTGCAACCACTTGGCCTGATCACTACCCGTGAGGCTCTCACCGCCAGCCTTGAGGTCATAAAGAATACCGAGGCCCTGACGCGTGAAACCATCATCGCTGACATCGCCGCCCCAAGCTATCGTGTATCCCTTGTCGAGAGCGTTGTCTATGATACGCATCATCTCATCCATAGGTACATTGTAGCTATGATCCCAACGCCAGTTGTCCTGAACCTCGACAGCAAAGCTGGTGTAGAAGGGATGATGTGTATAGGAAGTGATGCTGACATAGTCGTTCCAGTCCAAGCCGAGGCTGGCGGCAAAGGTCTTCGGAGTGTATTCCTTGCCTTCATAGGTGAACTTTTCGGGCACCTTACCAATGTAGGCATCAATGATGCCCTGAAGACCAGCTTTCCACTGATTGGAGATGGTCTTGGACTTGCTCTTGGCAACAGCATCCACATAAGGTTCCATGACGCTGAAGAACTCGTTGAAGTTGGCCAGAGTGTCGCCAATCATTGTGCCGGGCTTAGCCATAGCATCCTCAGGGCAGATTCCGTGGTTCTTGATGGTCAGCAGGACATCACCTGCGCTACCGCCCTGGGCAAACTGGCTGTCGCCATGCATACGTACCGTGAGTTCCGCACGTTCCATATAGTCGTGGTTGCAGATGAACATCTCCGCGAGGTCATAGGTTTTGCCCGTTTTCTTTAAGATCTCACTCTCAAAGAAGCTTAGGGTGCTGTAAGCCCAGCATGTACCCGAGCGGTTCTGGTTCTTGATGCTGGTAATAGGCAACTCCTTCACAACGGTGAACACGGGTTTGTTGCTCTTCTCCTCCTTTTCTTCGTCATTAACGGCGAAAGTGGGTACAGCCATAAAGGCTGCCAATGCGATAAAAAGAATTTTTTTCATTGTTTCTGTGATTTTGGGTGAATAGTCTTTTATCTGTTTTCAAGGAAATTCTCCAATTCATCAACATGATAAGGTATGCGCTTCTCACCGAGATAGCGGGCACCATCTGCAGTAATGAGAAGATCGTCCTCGATACGGATTCCGCCGAAATCCTTGTAAGTCTCGATGGCATCAAAGTTGAGGAACTCCTTGCAGTGGCCAGTGGCTCGCCACTCATCGATGAGGGCTGGGATAAAGTAGATGCCAGGCTCGTCGGTCATCACATAGCCTTCCTGCAAGCGTCGTCCGAAGCGCAAGCAATTGGTACCGAACTGGTCAAGGCGAGGACGCACTTCATCGTCAAAGCCTACATAGATCTGCCCAAGCCCTTCCATATCGTGAACATCCATTCCCATAGCGTGACCGAGGCCGTGGGGGAAGAACATCGCATGTGCGCCAGCAGCGAGAGCATCGTCGGTGTCGCCTTTCATCAGACCTAATGCCTTCAAGCCATCGGTGATGACACGGGCTGCCTCGAAGTGAACGTCCCACCACTTCATGCCTGGCCGTGCAATTTCAAATGCACGGTCGTGAGCATCGACAACGATTTGATAGATGTCGCGCTGTCGAGAGGTAAAACGTCCACTGATGGGCGTTGTGCGTGTATGGTCAGAGCAGTAGTTCTCGTTGGTCTCGGCACCACAGTCGCAGAGCATCAGACGTCCAGCCTCCAAAGGTTGTGGTGAAGGATAGCCGTGCATGATCTCACCGTGCATGGAAAGAATAGAGGGGAAACTGACAATACAGCCTCGCGATGAAGCTATACCACTGATGCGACCCGCTATTTCCTGCTCAGTGACCCCAGGATGGCACATACGCATCGCAGTCGTATGCATCTCATAGCCAATCGCACAAGCTCGTTCTATTTCAGCGATTTCATCGGCACTTTTGACGATGCGTTGATCTACAACAGCCTGAATGAGCGTCAAGCTGGCTGCCGAACGCTGGTCACGGGGATGAATACCTGTGAGATCCATCAGCTGGATCATGTTGTCGTGGCGATAGGGCGGAAGGAAATGCAAAGTACGCCCTCGATCCTGTGCATCGCGCACGAGACTTTCGAGACGTGACATAGGAGCGCTCTTTGGCACGCCCGTCTTAGAAGCCATATCTGCAACACTATCCACAGATCCGAACCAGACAATATCCTCGATATCTATGTCATCGCCGATGAGCCATTCATCGCCAGAATCGGCATCAATAACACCAACGAGGCCGTCACGATGAAGTCCGAAATAGTAGAGGAATGAGCTATCTTGGCGGAACTTGTAGCCATTGGACGGATAGTTCACGGGCGATTCATTGTTGCCGAAAAGAATGATCAGTCCACTCCCCACATGCTGTCGGAGGATGGCGCGGCGTTCAATATAGGTTTGTTTGTCAAATAAAGCCATAGCGGTCATATAGTTAAGGTTTGATTATGTGTTAACGGCGGAATCATCAGCCACAGCTCCTTCTTCAATCAGATGCTGGCGGATGAGCAGCAGGAGTGAAAACTCGCCATTGAAAGTATGCCCTTCGTTCATGCGCTTACGCAACACATTGATCATGCGTCGAACCGTAGCCGGAAGATTCGTAACACGAATGGAACGAATAGATTTCATGGTCTGCGGCAATTCATCGAAATGCCGTTCAAACCATGCGAAACACTCCTCGCGTTCCTGTTTGGTGAAAGAACTCTTATATTGTGTATTGACAATTGACATAGGCTACCAACCAGTTGAATTCATACCCACAGCCTCGTACCATTTCAGTTGATGATAATCCTTCATCCAACCCAACTCGTCGTAGAACGCCGACGGCACAAACATAGAGACGGCACTCATATATTCCGGTTCATAAACGTGCATAGGACGTGACATATAGGAAGTCGTCCACTCTGTCGAAACGAAGCGGTGAGGCACGGCACGCTCCATCACAGCCCACCACTCCTGAAATTCCTCGTCAGAGACGTGCATACGAATGACGTCAGCCATATCGTAGAATTCTGTGAAATACTCCGATTCCACCAACGGGCAGTAGCGTTGCACCCAAGAACAGTCCAACTGACTACGATTGGCAAGCAGACGTTGCACCAAGGGGCGTGTAGCATGAGCCAATTGAGGCAACTCGGAGGTCTTTACCGCTGAAAGGATAGCACCTCTGTATTCGAGTGCACCTAAACCACTAATGTAATAATCATAGTACGGTTTCAGGAGCTTGTCTGGTTGCAACTCGTCCTCACCCATTGCGGGCATAATCAGGTTGTATGGAGCCCCATGCCCAGGTATCTCCGCCGACGATCCCAACACCCAGTCCGTCACTTCACGCAGTTCGTAGGCGACCTCGATACACTGCATAAAACAAGCATCGCTGAAGATGAAGTTGAGATGAGGATGATGGGAGAGGATATTGGATAAGGTCGTCACATTCATCTGCCGTCCCGCATTGGAGGAGGTGCGATTACCATTGTCGATTCCGAAGGTGCGACGTGGAGGATTGATCGAGCTCTGTCTGCCCTGGGTAAAGATCCATCCCGTAGCATGACTCCATAGCACGAGTCCATAACTCTTGGCCGGATAGCGTTTGAAAATCTCATAGAGTACCATCTCCATATCTGTGCTATCCGTGGAGCAGACGTTGCGGTTATACGTCTTCACGGTCTCTAAGGGATGATCGCGCATTCCGACACAGAGACGACTGGATTTCGTGTCATCAATATATACGACCACACGGCAATGCTCAGGCAGGGATTTCAAGCCATTGACAATTTCAATAGAATCCTCGCTGACAAAAGTTGACAAAGAGTTCTCACCGGCAATATATACAATCAAAGTGCGATCAAGTTCCTTTTTGGGATGATCCCACGTATCAGCCTCCTCTTTGCAACCTCCAACGGAAAGCGTCAAGACCGCCCCAATAAGGGCATATATATAAATAAGGTGTGGAAAAAATCGTTTCATCGGCGCAAAAGTACAATTTTTTCTTCAATCCGCATACTAAAATGGCACTCTATTTCGTTTCTTTAAGAAAAAAGACCTTTTTATGCCTTGGACAGACAGAATGAAGCAGGTGAAAATCCTGCTGATGTGCGCAGCCATCGTGATATGCGCGCTTTCACTCATTTGGTCACATTTCCTCGTCAACGATCTCGCACAGGAAGAGCAACGTAAGATGGAAGTGTGGGCAGAGGCGATGAGATCTTTTGAGCAGGCCGATGAGCAAACTGATTTAGCCTTGGTGCTTAAGGTCATCAACGGCAATCACACGATTCCCGTCATCGTAATCAATGCCGACGGCAGCGTGCAGACATATCGCAATCTGGAGGTGCGCGCTAAATCTCCCGAGGAGGTCGAGAATATTGTCAAGGGTATGGCTTCGAAGATGAAGGAACAGGGGAATCTCATCCGCATCAGCCTCGATGATGACGAATTCATGGAGATTTGCTATGACGAGAGTATCATGCTCAAGCGCTTGGCCCGATATCCCTACATTCAGCTCGGTATCGTGCTCATCTTCGTTGTCGTAGCCGTCTTCGCCCTGCTGAGTAGTAAAAGAGCCGAGCAGAATAAAGTCTGGGTTGGACTCTCTAAGGAAACTGCCCACCAGCTCGGCACTCCTATCTCATCTCTGATGGCTTGGACACAAGTTCTTCGTGAGACCTACCCCGACGATGAATTATTGCCCGAGATGGACAAAGACGTGAAGCGTCTCCAACTGATAGCCGAACGCTTCTCGAAGATAGGCTCTATGCCAGAGCCTAAACCCGAAAACCTCAACGAGATCGTAGAACATGTCGTGGAGTACATCAGCCGCCGCACCAGCGACCACGTCACCATCACCACTCACCTACCAGAGCAACCGCTGTATGTCAACCTGTCTTCGCAGCTCTTCGAGTGGGTTGTGGAGAACCTGTGCAAGAATGCCGTCGATGCCATGGACGGACATGGCAGCATTGACATCTATGCCTTCGAGGAGCCACAGCGCGTCGTCGTCGAAGTAGCTGATACGGGAAAAGGCATTCAGAAAGGGCATTTCAAGAATGTCTTCCAACCAGGCTACACCACCAAGCAGCGAGGATGGGGGCTGGGGCTTTCGTTGGCCAAACGCATCGTTGAAGAATATCACACTGGACGCATCTTCGTGAAAGCGTCAGAGATAGGGAAAGGAACCACTTTCCGTATCGAATTGAAGAAGAACTGACGCATTTAACCCTCGGAATGTGCAAAAATCTATCAGTTTAAACGCTAAAATTTAAAGTTTTTCGCCGTTTCCTTTGTCACTCAAAAAAAAAGACCTACCTTTGCAGCCCGTATGGACACATTGAGCCGCTACAAGATTCAACTCACCGATCTGCCCGACGATGGAGCTACCTTCGACTGGCATCTTGATGATACATTCTTCAGCGCGCTCGATGAACAGGATATCACACATGGAAGCCTCGATGCTACGCTGCGGGTGAACAGAAAGTCGGGCGCTTACCAATTGTACCTTCGTGTCAAGGGAGAGGTCAGCATACCTTGCGACCGTTGTCTCGAAGCGATGACACAACCCATTGATGCCGAGGACACCATCAACGTCAGACTGGGCGACAGCTACGACGATGATGGCGAGACCATCACGGTAGCTGAGGCAGAAGCCGAGGTCAATGTGGCGTGGAATATCTATGAGACTATCGCTTTGGCGATTCCCATCTACCACGTACATCCCGACGGTCAGTGTCCCGAAGAGATCAATAGTTTCTTCGCCGAGGACAACACCGAAAGCCCCAAGCCCACAGACGAACGATGGGAAGCGTTGCGTAGCCTGCTCAGCAAGCCCAATTAAATCGCAAATAGTAAAAATCTCTAAATAGTAAATCAAAATGGCACATCCTAAAAGAAGACAATCCAAAACACGCACTCTGAAGCGCAGAACTCACGACAAGGCAGTAGCACCCGCTTTGGCAGTTTGCCCCAACTGTGGCGAGTTCCATATCTATCACACGGTTTGCCCCGCTTGCGGCTACTATCGTGGAAAAGTTGCTATCGAGAAAGAAGAAGCGTAAGCCATCTCTGAATAGCTGATTAACAGATTAACAAATTAACAGATTAACAGGCAGCCTTGAGGTCATCTGCTAATTTTGTTAATCTGTTAATCTGTTAATATGTTAAATTGAATCGTATGGAAAAAATTCATGCTATCATCACTGGCGTTGGTGGTTACGTACCTGAATATATCCTGACCAACGAGGAACTCAGCCGTATGGTTGATACCTCCGACGAGTGGATCATGACCCGCATCGGTGTCAAAGAACGCCGCGTGCTCAATGAGGAAGGCCTCGGCACGAGCTATATGGCTCGCAAAGCTGTCAAGCAACTTCTGGAGAAGACAGGAACCGATCCCCTCAGTATAGATGCCGTCATCTGTGCCACCTCCACACCAGACTATCACTTCCCCTCCACAGCCAGCATCGTACTCGGCAAGTGCGGCATGACGAATGCTTACGCCTTCGAGCTCTCCGCCGCCTGCTCGGGTTGGCTCTACGCCATGGATCAGGCAGCAAGCATGATTGAGAGCGGACGCTATAAGAAGGTTGTCGTCATCGGCGCGGACAAGATGTCCAGCGTCCTCGATTACACCGACCGTCAGACGTGCGCCATCTTCGGCGACGGAGCGGCAGCTACACTCGTGGAAGGTACCACCGAAGACCTCGGATGGCAGGACAGTTACCTCCGCACCGACGGGCAGGGGCTGCCCTTTCTCGTACAGCAGGCCGGCGGTTCTGTGGCACCTCCCTCCTACTTCACGTTGGAGCACCGTATGCACTACGTCCACCAGGAAGGTCGTACCGTATTCAAGTTCGCAGTCACCAATATGTCTGATGCCGTGGCACTAATCGCTGAACGCAATGGTCTCAACAAGGACAACATCGCCTGGGTTATCCCCCATCAGGCCAATATCCGCATCATCGAGGCTGTGGCCAAGCGACTGGAGATGCCTATGGACAAGGTCATGGTCAACATTCAGCGGTACGGCAACACCTCCAGCGGTACACTGCCCCTCGCCCTTTGGGACTACGAGAAGCAGCTACACAAAGGTGACAACCTCATCCTCACCTCCTTCGGCGCAGGCTTCACCTGGGGTGCTGCCTACATGAAATGGGGGTACGATCCGAAATAGTCTCAAATGTCGCATCGATCCGGCTTCGTCAACATCGTCGGCAATCCCAATGTCGGCAAGTCAACGCTCATGAACCTCCTTGTGGGCGAGCGTATTAGTATAGCCACCTTCAAGGCACAGACGACGCGCCACCGTATAATGGGCATCGTCAACACGCCAGAGATGCAAATCTGCTTCTCCGACACGCCCGGCGTGCTCAAGCCCAACTATAAGCTTCAGGAGCAGATGTTGCAGTTCTCGGAAGGAGCATTGCAGGATGCCGATATTCTCCTCTATGTCACAGACATGGTGGAAACGCCCGACAAGAATGCCGACTTTCTTCAGAAGGTGCAACACCTGAATGTCCCTATCCTCGTACTCATCAACAAGATAGACCTTTCCAACCAACAAGAGCTCACCGAAAAAGCCGATGCCTGGCACGAGGTGTTGCCCAAGGCCGAGATTTTCCCCATCTCTGCCCTTCATAAGTTCGGCGTGGATCAGGTGCTGAACCGCATCAAGGAGCTGTTGCCCGAGTCCCCCGCCTACTTCGACAAGGACACCTGGACAGACAAACCCGCACGTTTCTTCGTCACTGAGATTATCCGCGAAAAGATTCTCCTTTACTACGACAAGGAGATTCCCTACTCTGTCGAGCCCGTTGTCGAAAGCTTTAAGGAAAGCGATGACCTCATCCGCATCAGTGCCGTCATTTATGTCGAGCGCGAGTCGCAGAAAGGCATCATCATCGGCCACCAAGGTGTCGCACTCAAACGTGTCAGCACCGAAGCCCGACGTGAACTGGAACGTTTCTTCGGAAAGCGCATCTACCTACAATGCTTCGTCAAGGTCGATAAAGACTGGCGCAGCTCAGATCGGGCCATGAAGCAATACGGATATAACCTGGAATAATATGTTAGTAGCCATCGTCGGACGCCCCAATGTGGGCAAGTCCACTCTCTTCAACCGCCTGACCAAGACCCGCCACGCCATCGTTTCCGAAGAGGCAGGCACCACACGTGACCGCCAATATGGCAAATGTGAGTGGGTTGGCCGTGAGTTCTCCGTCGTGGACACCGGCGGTTGGGTTGTCAACTCTGATGACATCTTCGAAGAGGAAATCCGCAAGCAGGTCACCCTTGCTACCGAGGAAGCTGATGTCATCCTCTTTTTGGTGGATGTCAACACAGGTGTCACCGACCTCGACGAGGCCGTAGCCGCCATCTTGCGCCGCACGGACAAGCCCGTCATCCTTGTTGCCAACAAGACCGACAACAACGACCAGCAGTGGCAGGCCGCCGAGTTCTATGCCCTCGGCCTCGGTGATCCGTTCTGCATCAGCTCCGCCACAGGCAGCGGAACAGGCGATCTTCTCGACCTCATCCTTGAGAAGCTGCCCACGGTTGATGACATTCAAGATGCCATTGATCTACCGCGCATTGCCGTTGTCGGACGTCCTAACGTAGGCAAATCAAGTCTCACCAACGCCTTCATCGGCGAGGAGCGCCACATCGTCACTGACATTGCCGGTACAACACGCGACAGCATCTACACTCACTACCAGAAATTTGGATTCGACTTCCTTCTCGTTGATACTGCAGGTATTCGCCGTAAGTCCAAGGTCAACGAAGACCTTGAGTTCTATAGCGTCATGCGCAGCATACGCGCCATCGAAAACTCCGATGTCTGCATCCTCATGCTTGATGCCACACGCGGCATCGAGGCACAGGACCTGAACATCTTCTCACTCATCCAACGCAACCAGAAAGGACTTGTCGTTGTCGTCAACAAATGGGATCTTGTGGAGGATAAATCGACAACTGCCATTAAATACTTCGAAGACACTATCCGCGAACGTATGGCACCCTTCACTGACTTTGACATCATCTTTGCTTCAGCACTCACCAAGCAGCGCATCTTCAAAGTCCTTGAAACGGCCGCTGAAGTCGATAAGCATCGTCGCGCACGCGTAGGAACGACTAAATTGAATCAGGAAATGCTGCCTCTCATCGAAGCTTATCCACCGCCATCCATGAAGGGAAAGTACATCAAGATCAAGTATTGCTCGCAACTCCCCGACACGCGCATCCCCTCCTTCGTCTTCTACGCAAACCTGCCACAGTACATCAAGGAGCCATACCGTCGTTTCCTTGAGAACAAGATTCGCGAACGCTGGAACTTTTCCGGCACGCCGATTAACATCTTCATTCGACAGAAGTAGAAAGAATTTACTAAGAATGTAAAAGCTATGAAACCGCGTACTGCATTTATCGTGTTTTTTGTGATACTGGCATCCTCGGTGGTTGCAGGTATTGAAAATATGCTACGAACAGATCGCCGTGTACAGGCTGAGATGGACTACGCATTAACCGAGACTATGCGACGGTGTGAGCCTGATCGCATCGATGCTGACACAATCCGCGTGTTTCGTAGTTTGATCTCAGAAGCAGCCGTTCGTGACTCTGCTTACCTGTCTTTGGCAATGACGGCCAATCACCGCGAACCTATTTTAACGGCACAATCAGGGTTAACCCTCTTAGACCTTTGGAAGCTTTCAGACCAGCGTGCATCAGGTTGGCTATCAGTACTATCTGGCTTATGGCTGATGCTGAGCTGTTGGTTGTGGAATCGCGAGCGACACCGCAATGCCGGATTAATCGTAATAGGACAGATGAGCTATGATGCAGTATGCGGTAAGTTTGCTGTGGGCCAAAGCGATATTCGTTTCACACCTATGCAACGCCAACTGATGGAGTTGTTTTTCCGTACTCCCGATCATGAGTTAACACAACGTGAAATTTGCGATCACCTTTGGCCCAAGAAACCTGATGCCACAGCTACGCTCTACACGCTCATTCGACGTTTAAAGCCGCTGGTGGATGATGCAGGCCTTAAGATTACCTGCAACAGGGGAGACTCTTATCAATTGACTATCAAATAGGTAATTTATTGTCAGGGAATTGTCAGACAAATGTCAGTCAGTTCCCTTCCTTTTTCTCGTCTTTCTTCATACCTTTGCGGTCGAATTGCTGCGACACAGACAACGCAGCGTACAACCTCAACCTAAAATGAGAAAGAACATGAAAAAGAAAACAGATCAACAAAAGAGGGTAAAACACCGAGAATGTTGTGCCTTCGCATGGCAAAACTTCACTCTGACGGGCATAGCCGTTGCCTTCATTGTAGCAGGGTGCTTGCTGATGTTACCCGAGACAGATGTCCGCAACACAGTGGGCGGTCGCTATGCGCCAGCACCCAGTCCGGGGACATTCGACGCACGACGCATCAAAGTGGCACCGATTCCGTGTTTCATTGGCTTCGTCCTGATGATTCCGACAATCATGTATGTGCCAAAGAATGTGAAAAGAGAAGAGATGAAAAGTGAAAACCACACAAAGTGAAAGTTTCTTCGTCTTTTATTCGTCTATTCCGTCATTTTTGAGTACTTTTGCGGCGCAAAAGACCAAAACATTTAAATTTCGACATCTATTCATTCATAATTCGGTCAAGACCGTGCTTCATTTATGAAACATTTTCGATTAGTAGATAATTTGTTAGGCTGGCTGGCTTTCGCCATCGCCGCCTTCACCTATTGTGCTACGGTAGAGCCCACAGCATCGTTCTGGGACTGTCCCGAGTTCATCACGACAGCTTACAAGCTGGAGGTGGGTCACCCGCCAGGAGCACCATTCTTCATGTTGACAGGCAACCTGTTTACGCAGTTGACTTCTGACCCAGGTAAGGTGGCACTAATGGTGAACATCATGAATGCTTTGCTGAGTGCACTGACCATTATGTTCCTCTACTGGACTATTTCGCACTTAGCACGTAAGCTCATCTGCAAGGATGGTTGGGTGAGCACGATACCGCAACTCATCGCCGTCGAAGCAGCTGCTATGACGGGCGCGCTGGCTTACTGCTGGAGCGACACGTTCTGGTATTCAGCTGTCGAGGGTGAGGTATATGCCTACTCCAGCCTCTTCACCGCAGCCGTGTTCTGGCTCATGCTCAAATGGGAGGATAATGCCGACAAGCCCCACTCTGACCGTTGGCTGGTGTTGATTGCCTATCTGACTGGTCTATCCATTGGCGTTCACCTCTTGAACCTCCTGTGTCTGCCTGCGCTCGTTCTTATTTATTATTACAAGCGTTCAAATAATGCCACACTTAAAGGATCCATCTATGCACTGATCGGCTCCTTTGTGCTGGTGGCCGCCGTGCTCTACGGCATTGTTCCCGGCATCGTGAAGGTCGGCGGTTGGTTTGAGCTCCTATTTGTAAACACTCTGAGCCTGCCCTTCAACAGCGGCCTCATCGTCTATCTCATTGTTCTTGTCGTCGTCGTGCTTTGGGCAATCTGGGAAACGATAGCTGATCGTAGCCGTCTCCTGATGAACATCGCCTATCTCGTCAGCGTCGCCATGCTTGGCATTCCATTCTACGGCTATGGCTGGAAGAGTATTGCCATTGGTGCCATCATCTTAGCAGCTCTCTATGTCCTGTTGCAGTGGAAGCGTGGGGACAAACCGCTCGTTTCGGCACGCTTGATGAACACATCGCTACTGTGCATGCTGATGATCATGATTGGCTACTCATCGTATGCCGTCATTGTGATCCGTTCCACCGCTAATACCCCAATGGATCAGAACTCCCCCGAGGACATCTTCACGCTCGGCACATACCTCAACCGCGAACAGTACGGCACACGTCCCCTCTTTTACGGCCCAGCCTACACCTCACAGGTGAAGCTGAAAACTGAAGGCGGCTACTGTGTTCCCGTCTCCAACGAAGGTGCTCCCGTCTATCAGCGCAAAGAGAAAGCATCACCCGATGAGCCCGACCGTTATGAGATTCAACGCTACGACCTCGATTACATCTATGCCCAGAATATGCTCTTCCCCCGTATGTACAGCGACCGCCATGCCGAGGCATACGAGTCGTGGTTAGGCGGCGTCGAGGGCACACAGATTCCCTACGACCGTTGCGGCGAACCCATCATGGTGAAGATGCCAACGCAGTTAGAGAACATACGTTTCTTCCTTTCCTATCAGGTTAACTTCATGTATTGGCGTTACTTTATGTGGAACTTCGCTGGTCGCCAGAACGACATTCAGGGCAACGGCGAACTGGAACATGGCAACTGGCTTACTGGTATTCCCTTCTTTGACAACATCCGCCTTGGCGACCAGTCACTACTTCCGACAGAGCTACGCGAGAACAAAGGGCGCAACGTTTTCTTCTGCCTGCCTCTGTTGCTTGGATTGCTCGGTCTGTGCTGGCAAGCGTGGAAAGAGCGCGACGGTGATCCCGTAGGCGTCAAGCAGTTCTGGGTTGTTTTCTTCCTCTTCTTCATGACTGGCTTAGCGATTGTTTTCTATCTCAACCAGACACCGCAGCAGCCCCGTGAGCGTGATTATGCCTACGCTGGCAGTTTCTATGCATACGCCATCTGGATTGGCCTCGGCGCCGCAGCCATTGCAGATTTGCTGCAAAAGTGGATGAACAAGCCCATGATGGCTGCTCTCGTCTCATGCATAGCACTGCTCGTGCCTGTGCAGATGGTCAGTCAGACATGGGACGACCACGACCGCAGTGGCCGCTACACCTGCCGTGACTTTGGACAGAACTACTTGCAGTCACTGCCTCAGGAAGGCAATCCCATCATTTTCACCAACGGTGACAACGACACCTTCCCGCTCTGGTACAACCAGGAAACCGAAGGTGTGCGCACTGATGCCCGCGTCTGCAACCTCTCCTACCTGCAGACCGACTGGTACATCGACCAAATGAAGCGTCCGGCCTACGATTCGCCCAGCGTTCCCATCTCGTGGAAACGTATCGATTATGTAGCCGGAACACGTGAAGGCATACGCGTCAGTCCGGGTACGCTTGAAGAGGCTATCGAATTCTATAAGAATGACCCTGCGAAAATGCGCGCCCTGCTCGGCGAGAATCCCTACGAGCTCTCCACCATCATCGACCGCTGGATCCTGAATCCCAACAAAGAGATGCAGATCTTCCCGACCGACAGTGTTGTCATCACCATCGACAAAGAAGCAGTGAAGCGCTCAGGAATGATGATGGCAGACGACTCCATCCCCGATGTCATGCATATCAGCCTCAAGGGCAAGCGCGCCGTCTATAAGAGTGAGATGATGATGTACGAAATGTTGGCCCGCTGCAACTGGGAACGCCCGCTCTACGTGGCCATGACCGTGGGTTCTGAGAACTATGGTAATCTCGGCAACAACTTCGTACAGGAAGGCCTTGCCAACCGCATCACTCCATTCAACACCAAGAAGAGCGGCAAGCGCGTCGATACAGAACGTATGTTTGACAACATGATGAACCGCTTCAAGTTCGGTGGCATCGACAATCCTGACATCTACCTCGACGAGACCGTCTTGCGTATGTGCTACACACATCGCCGTATGTTCTCGCAACTGGCCACTCAGCTCATCGCCGAAGGCAAGTACGACAAGGCACAGCAAGTACTTGAAAAGGCTGAAGTGTCTATCCCCGAGTGCAACGTGCCGCACAGCTACCAAAGCGGTTCACTTGAATTAGCTCAGGCTTGGCTCTCCCTCAAGAAGAAGGACAAGGCAGCACATCTCGCAGAGGCTGTTGCAAAGAACGCATCAGAGTACTGCGCGTGGTACACCAGCCTCAACGACCGCCGTCTCCAAATGAGTGCCGAGGACTGCTACTACTATCTCCTTCAGCTCTCCAATGCCTTGAAAATTCTCGATGAAACCGACGAAAAGGCAAGCGAGAAGTACGACGCTGAACTCCGCACCTATTTCGAGGAGTTCCAGAGCAGGACAAATTTATAGAGTGAAAAGTGATAGAATGAATTCATTCTTCATTTTCATCTGATTGTATGATTATCGAACAGCCCGCACGCTTTCTCCGATGGATCTACCCTCATGCTGTATGGCGCATGGATCCATCGGTGAAAGCCGTGTATCTGACTTTCGACGACGGACCCATCCCCGAAGCTACTCCATTTGTACTGGAGACCTTGGCACGCTACGGCATCAAGGCCACTTTTTTCGTTGTTGGGGACAATGTCCGCAAGCATCCTGACGTGTTTCGTCAGGTCGTAGAGGGCGGTCATGCCATCGGTAATCACACCTTCAACCACATCGGCGGTCTGCGCTGGCTCTCGAAAAACTATCTGGCAAATACGCAGAAAGCGGAAGATCTCATACGCAATTCTCGTAACCTCTTCCGTCCCCCGCACGGATGGATGCGCCCGTTGCAGTACCGCGTCATCCGCCAGCAGGGCTATCATATCATCATGTGGGATTTGGTGACGCGCGACTACAGCAAACGCTTAACAGCTGAGGAAGTCTTCGAGAATGTGAAGCGTTATGCCCGCAACGGCTCCATCATCACCTTCCACGACAGCCTACGCAGCATTGACAAGCTCAAGAAGATCCTTGCTCCCAGTCTCGAATGGCTCATCGCCGAAGGCTACGAATTCCGTCTTTTCGAACCCACTGAAAAATGGTGATGGAAGATAACGCGTAGCATTCGCCTAATCATCTGCCATCAAGTCACTCATGACATCATCGGAAACCATCAGAGCCTGTCGAGTCAGACACAGGTGACCGTCCTTCACTATGAGCCGTCCTGCGTCTAAATGTGGAGCGGCCATACGTTGGAGATAATCGAGGCGCTGTTGTCCAAAGCGGTGGTAAATGGCATTAAGATCAATGCCGCGTGACGTTCGCAAACCGCACATCAGCGCTTCGTCGTAGAGATCGGAGGGGGTGAGGTGTTCGAGGACAGGGGGAGAATCCAAGTACGAGTCCAGATCAGGCTTATTCACCCGTCTCGTCCGCTTGCCGTTGTAGCTGTGTGCCCCAGGGCCAAAGCCCAAGTAAGATTTGCTCGTCCAATAGCTGCTGTTGTGCCGTGAGTGGAATCCGGGGAGTGCAAAATTGGAAATCTCGTAGTGCTCGAAGCCTGCCTCTTCAGCCCGCTGACAGAGGCGTTCGTACATCTGCACAAAAAGCTCCTCTGGCACTTCAGCAATCTGCCCACTATCGCGCAGACGGGTGAGAGCTGTACCAGCCTCATAGCTTAGGGCGTATGCCGAAAGATGCTGAATGTCAAGGGAGAGAGCAATGTTAAGGTCGCGTTCCCACTGCTCCATCGTCTGACCAGGCAAACCGTAGATGAGGTCGATGCTGATGTTTGCGATGTCAGCCGCTTTCAAAGATTTCACAGTTCGGATGGCACCTGCCGAGTCATGACGACGGCGGATGAGGCGAAGAAGCGAGTCGTCAAAAGTTTGGATGCCGAGTGAGACTCTATTGATTCCGCGCTCCAACGCGGCATTAATAGGGTCATCTGGATTCATCTCCAGCGTCACCTCTGCCTCGTCCTCAACCTCATAGTTAGCATAAATACAGTCGAGGAGCTGGCGTACCTGATCACTTGACAAGAGCGATGGAGTACCGCCGCCGATATAGATGGTTTCGATGTGTGCTTGAGGCAATTCATCTCGGCGACCTTCTATCTCACGACAAAGTGTCTTGATATATGTCGGGATCTCACGCTCGCGCGTTGTGGAAAAAAAGTCACAATAGGCACATCTGGAGCGACAAAAAGGGATATGGACGTATATGCCAGCCATGAAAACGAACAATTTGAGGGCAAAGATAGTTGTTTTTTCATAAAAAACGGCAGATTATGCAGGATGTTTCAATAATTATTGCTAACTTGCGCCGCATTTTAGGCATTTAGACCATAAAACTACCCCAAAGAAACGTATCAACTCATCATAATATCAACTTATAAACTCAAAGACTCAATGAGAAACTATTCAACCAAAGAGATCAAGAACATTGCCTTGCTTGGCAGTGACGGGGCTGGTAAAACCACCCTCACCGAAGCCCTGCTCTTCGAGAGCGGCATCATCAACCGTCGCGGTCGTATCTCACAGAAGAATACCGTCAGTGACTATCTGCCCGTGGAGCAGGAGTACGGCTACTCGGTCTTCGCTACGCCCTTCCATGTTGAATGGAACGACAAAAAGCTGAACATCATCGACTGCCCGGGTTCCGACGACTTCGCTGGTGCTGCCATTACAGCCCTCGGTGTGACTGATGCCGCTGTCATCCTCATCAACGCACAGAACGGCCCCGAGGTAGCCACACAAAACCACTACCGTCTGGCTGACCGTATGAACAAACCCGTCATCTTCGCCATCAACCGTCTGGACGATGAGTGCGACTTCGACAACGTGATCGAACAGCTCCGCACCAGCTACGGCTCCAAGGTGGTGCCCGTTCAGTTCCCCATCAAGACCGGTCAGGACTTCAATGCCTTCATCGACGTGCTTGTCATGAAGAAATATTCCTATAAGCCTGAAGGCGGTGCTCCCACTATTGAGGATATCCCCGCCGACCTGCTCGACAAGGCCACCGACCTGCACCATACCCTCATCGAGGCTGCCGCAGAGCACGACGAAACACTCATGGAGAAGTTCTTCGATACCGAAGACCTCACAGAGGATGAAATCCGCGAAGGAATCCGTGCCGGCCTCGTAGCCCGTGGTATCTGTCCTGTCTGCTGCGTCTGCGCCAGCAAGGATATGGGCGTTCGTCGTTTCATGGAGTTCCTCGGCAATATCGTGCCTTTCGCCGATCAGATGCCCGCAGTGGTCAACAGCAATGGCGAGGAAGTCAAGTGCGATCCCGCAGGCCCCACGAGCCTCTTCTTCTTCAAGACTGCCGTTGAGCCCCATATCGGTGAGGTGCAGTACTTCAAGGTCATCAGCGGTACCGTACACGAGGGCGACGACCTGACCAACGCCGACCGTGGCAGCAAGGAGCGCATCGCTCAGCTCTTCGTCTGCGCAGGTGCCAACCGCACAAAGGTCGCTGAACTCCAGGCTGGTGATATCGGTTGCTCCGTGAAGCTCAAGGACGTGAAGACTGGTAACACGCTCAATGGTAAGGATTGCGACCATTCCTTCAAGTTCATCAAGTATCCCGAGCCCAAGTACATCCGTGCTATCCGCGCTGCCAACGAAGCTGACACCGAGAAGATGATGAACATCCTCGCCCGCATGAGTCAGGAGGATCCCACATGGGTCATCGAGCAGTCCAAGGAGCTCCGTCAGATCTTGGTCAAGAGCCAGGGTGAGTTCCACCTCCGCACCCTGAAATGGCGTATGGAGAACAACGATAAGATGCAGATCGTCTTTGACGAACCCCGCATCCCCTATCGCGAGACCATCACCAAGGCTGCCCGTGCCGATTATCGCCACAAGAAGCAGTCCGGCGGTGCCGGTCAGTTCGGCGAGGTACATCTCATCGTGGAGCCATACGTCGAGGGCGAACCCCTGAAGGATGTCTATCGTTTCGGTGGTCAGGAATACCGCATCACCGCCAAGAGCGAGGATGTGACCGAACTCGAATGGGGCGGCAAGCTCGTATTCATCAACTCCGTTGTCGGCGGTGCCATTGATGCTCGATTCATGCCTGCTATCCTCAAGGGTATTATGGGTAAGATGGAGCAGGGACCGCTCACCGGTTCATACGCCCGTGACGTTCGCGTCATCGTTTATGATGGTAAGATGCACCCCGTTGATAGCAACGAGTTGTCCTTCATGCTCGCAGGCCGC
This sequence comes from uncultured Bacteroidaceae bacterium, assembly GCA_905236985.1. GTDB lineage: Bacteria > Bacteroidota > Bacteroidia > Bacteroidales > Bacteroidaceae > Physcousia. The sequence goes on from CAJORF010000130.1 coordinate 70,273, forward strand.
AACGCTTTCGTGCAGGCATTTAAGGAGGCCGCACCGAAGCTGCTGGAACCCATCTATGATGTCGAGATTTTCGTGCCCAGCGACAAGATGGGTGATGTGATGTCCGACATTCAGGGCCGTCGCGGTATGATTATGGGTATGACCTCCGAGAGCGGCTACGAGAAGCTCACCGCCAAAGTGCCTCTCAAGGAAATGTCATCCTACTCTACCGCCCTCAGCTCCATCACTGGTGGCCGCGCCTCCTTCGTGATGAAGTTCTCCAGCTACGAGCTCGTGCCTGCCGATGTGCAGCAGAAGCTCCAGAAGGAGTTCGAGGAGAGCCAGAAGGATCAGGATTAATTCCCCTATCACTTTTCGCAAAAACGCCTATGCGAAATCATCAACACGCCTATGTGAATCGTCCGATTTGCATAGGCGTGTGACTTCTTTTCCAAGCATATATTTCACGCTACTACTTTTTACCATCATCCTATCTCCTTTTAAGATGAAAAAAATATTCTGGACGTTGCTGCTGTTGCTGACAACATCCCTTGTTTATGCCGTTCCTGCCAAGCCCAGACAGACGAAGCTACTACAGCTGACAGACGGCACGACCGTCGCCGCCACCCTTGTTGGCGATGAACACGGTCACTATTGGCTTGCCACAGATGGCAAAGCCTATCAATCTGTCTCTGGCTCGGACGTGTTCCAACCAATTGACCTACAACAATTCAGGCAAAAGGCTCAGCAGAGACGGGCGAAGTCCAATGCCCGCCGTACCCGCCGACTGGCTCCCCGTCGCGCGGGCGAGACTGGAAGCATCACAGGACAGAAGAAAGGTCTGATCATCCTCGTCAACTTCAGCGATCTCACATTCATGAGTGCCAACAACAAAGCCCTGTATCAGCGCATTGCCAACGAGGAGAACTTCTCCTACAATAATTTCAAGGGCTCAATGTACGACTACTTCAAGGCGCAAAGCGAAGGACAATTTGAACTGACCTTTGACATCGTAGGGCCTGTCACCGTGGAAAAAACTCAATCATATTACGGTCAGAACGACAGCGGAGGCAATGACAAGTATCCGGCAAAGATGGTCATCGAAGCCCTGAAGCTGGCTGACAGCGAGGTGAATTATGCCAATTATGACTGGGATGACGACGGCGAAGTTGAGCAAGTCTATGTGGTCTATGCAGGTAAGGGTGAGGCTGACGGCGGTGAGTCATACACCATTTGGTCACATGAATACGCCTTGTCTTCGGCTAAATTATATGGTGACGGAACTGGAGCGCAGACCCTCGATGGTGTAAAGATTGACACCTACGCCTGCGGCAGCGAGCTCGAGGGGGAATCAGGCACCATCGCGGGCATAGGCACCATGTGCCATGAGTTCAGCCACTGCCTCGGTTATCCCGACTTCTACGACACCGACTACAGCGGCGGTCAAGGAATGTTTGAGTGGGATCTGATGGACAGCGGTTCGTACAATGGTGGCGGCTTCCGTCCAGCAGGCTACACAAGCTACGAGCGTTGGGTTGCTGGTTGGAAGGAGCCGATTGAACTAACCACCACCCAGACCATCAGCAATGTGAAGGCCCTGCAAAACGGGGGTGACAGCTACGTGATTTACAATAAAGGCAACAGCAATGAGTATTACCTTCTTGAGAATCGCCAAAAAGTTGGTTGGGATACAGACATTCCTGGTGCTGGTCTTCTCATCATACATGTTGATTACGATGCCGACGTCTGGGCGAAAAATGAACCCAATGATGATGCCTCTCACCAGCGCATGACGTGGATAGCAGCTGACAACAAATACCAGTACACGACCTATCAAGGTACGAAATATTACACGACAGCGGGTGCTGCCAACGACCCATTCCCCTACGGAAACGTTAATGCTTTCGGCAAGAACACTACGCCCGCTGCCAAGCTCTACAATAAGAACATCGACAACACCTATTATCTTGACTCATCTGTTGAGAACATCACACAAAACACCGATGGAACGGTTTCGTTCGAGTTCAAAGCTGATGATTCAAGCGGTGATGATACCGGGGGAGGTAATACTGGTGGAGATGAGCAGAATGAAAATACATTACTTTATGAAAGTTTGAGCGGCTATAGCTCAAATAATGATGGCACATTTTCACTTAATACTGATAATGTCAATCTAGATTACAAGGGTTGGAGCACGTTGACAAAGATTTATGCAGGTGGCACAAGCAATGCGCACAGTAATGGAGGATGTCTGAAGTTTGGATCCGGCAGCGCCATCGGCTCTATGACAACCGGCAACATAGCCCTTACAGGCGCTGGAACACTCACCTTCTATCTGAAGAAATATGGTAGTGATACGGGAACATTGAATGTCACAGTAGATGGGGCAACGGCTGATGTAAAACAATTCACGCCAGAGAGTAACTGGACATTGTGTACGGTCAATCTGACCGAAGCAACTGGAAATGTCATCATCACCTTGTCCACAAGTAGCAAGCGCGCATACGTGGATGAAATACGTTTGGTGAGCGATCCCGTAGATCCGACAACAGCCTACTACGCCCAAGCCGACGGCAAGAAGGGTGCGGAGCTGAAGACAGCGATGTGTGGCATTATCTACAACCGCACAGAGCAGAGCTATGACGATCTATGGACA
>CAJORF010000131.1 GCA_905236985.1 uncultured Bacteroidaceae bacterium
AAATAAATCAATCGTGCCAGCTTCTTCTTTGATATCAAGCGCTGGAACATACTCCTCGATCCTTGTCTGGCCACTGGTCTTATCGACGTAGAAATTGACGAATGCCCCTGTATAACTGCTGAAAACCACTTGATACGTAGAATCGGTCTCTTCGCCCATCTCCACGTACATGATAGAAGGATTATCTTCAGCTATACTCCAGTCATACGTGCTATGGCAGTAGTTATTGACTCCTTCATAGGCCATCTCTGCCGTTATTTCGCTCTTCGAGGCATTGCTTCCACAAGAGCAAAGGAACAGGACTGTCACTATGAATAAATAGGATATGTACTTCACAAACTCTTTTTAATTAAGTATAAAAAACATAACGAATAAACTAATTCTTATATCTCATTCAACCATCAACACCAATCCTGGAGCGGATTCATCACCAGGCGTGGAAGCCTGGGTGCCGATGCGCTCCAAAAGCGAACCAGGTAGCGTAAGGGTGGTGCCGGCGACTTCCACCTCAGAGGTGATATCTACAGGTTGCTTGCCTATCAGGTCTTGTGCCCAGATACGGGCGCCTTTGGGAAGAGGCTTGTCGTAGCACAGCTTCAGGGAACGATAGTAGCCGAAGATGCCGACGGGCCCTTCAGCATTGCCCATCTGCAGGGTAATATCTACACGAGGCGTCGCCCATATATGTTCCTCTAATAACAGACGCTCAACGGTGGCCACACAGACAGCGCCGTTGGGATAGCGCGATGCCAGGACGTAAGGCACCTCACCTCCTTCAGCTTTCACCTTCGGCAGCGGCATACACCGACTGATAACAGCATGTGCCGACTCCCTCAACGTGTCGCCCGGATGATGATTGGGCACCCACGTCTCACGCTCTCCCAGACACCATACGTCTGTGAGTTGCTGCTCAGAGAAACGGGCATCGTTGTTGACAGCAAAGGGAGCTGCCAGCCGGTGCCATTTCAGGGCACGGTTCACTTCGTCGAGTCGTGCCTTCAGGTTACGACCAGCTTTTGGGAAAACATGGTCGGAGAGGCCATTTGGCAGGGACTTATTGAGGGGATGTCGCATCACTCCGATGACGCATCCCAAGCCGACAGCAATCAACGGTTCGTCCTCGCAGTTGATGAGTCCCAAGTTTCCCGGTTGGGTCTTGTACTGCAACAGGCGGGCAACACGTTGTAGTGTGACAGGCACAGCGGTGACCACCTCCACGTCGTAGGTACGGAACACATCGCTCAGCTCTATCACAGGGTATGTATAGGCGTGCTCGATGGGCATCCCCGGAGCATACTTTCTCCCCAACTGTGTCAACTGCTCGCGCCACGCCTGATTCTTCTCCTGTCGTCCGTAATCCACCTTCCAATAAGCCATACCCGCCTTGTAATTCTCTTTCAGGCGCGCTGTCCAATAAGCTTCAGGATTTGCGGCATCGGGTGCAGCGCTTGCCTCCTGCGCACAAATCCATCCGCCCAGTCCTTTCCAACCGGATTGTTTGGTCATTTGCACCAGTTTCTTCAGATTACCCTTGCAACTGGGGAAGCGTTCTGCATCCAATCTTGCTTCTCCCATGAATTCACCGCGATGCTCATTGACGGGAATGTCCCAGGAGTCATCCATCAGGAAGATAAGATCCTCGCGGAAATCGGGGAAGAAGCGTGTCCAACCCTCCAAAGGACCATCGCCAAACATATATTGTTCTGTCATCACACGGGCTGTGGCAGCGCCGTCGTAGCTCACCACATAACCCTGAATGTTCCAAGTGGAGAAATAGTCGGGGACATCAGAAGGTTTGCTGGGGACCAGCGATTTATGCGTCTGCGCGCAGAGTGTTTGCGTCAGCAGTTGTACAGCAAACAGCGCTGTAATAAAGTATTGTTTCACAAGCCGAACACGTGGCTTGTCGTTTTCACAGGTGTACTTCATAGAAAAATGATTTTGTTTGCAAAAATAGGCATTTTAGCAGACATATCGTCATCTTCACCCTTGTTTTTATGATTCTTTATCATACCTTTATTATTATATTCGCCTGCTTTTTCACTCCTTTTCTACCTGTTTAATCGAAAAAACGGTTAAATATGGACACGATTTGTAAGATTTTGCCTTGTTCGGAAAGAATATCGGGGATTTTTGTGTACTTTTGACAAACCTCTGCCGCCAATTGGCGTACCTTTGCACTACATTTGCACAAAATATAGATAATATGGTTAATAATGATAGAGGGCAAAGCCTGATCAACAAATACGTATGGGTGATTGAAACCATTCATCGTGCCAAGAAGATTTCATTCAAGGAGCTGAACCGCAAATGGCTCCGCGATGACATCAGCCGAGGTGTGGAGATTCCCAAGCGCACGTTTGACAACTGGCGATACGTCATTTGGGATATGTTCGGCATCAATATCGCCAACGAGAACTGTGGTGAGTACCGCTACTACATCGAGAACGTGGAGGACATCAGCAAGAACGGACTCCGCTCCTGGCTCTACAACACCTTCTGTGTCAGCAATGCCTTGGCCAACAGCCAGAGCATCAAGGACCGCATCATCCTGGAATACGTGCCGTCTGGTCAGCAATACCTCCAGCCCATCATCGAAGCGATGAAGGAGAACCGCGTGCTCAACATCACCTATCACAGCTACTGGAAGGACGAGGAGAACAACTTCGATGTGCAACCCTATTGCGTAAAACTGTTCCGCCAGCGGTGGTACTTGGTGGCTCGCAGCACCTATTCATATTATTACGAGAAAGGGCCACGCATCTATGCGCTCGACCGCATCCACTATTTGCAGAAGACAGAAGAGAAGTTTGAGATGCCCAAA
>CAJORF010000132.1 GCA_905236985.1 uncultured Bacteroidaceae bacterium
AACAATGAGAACGATAAGCTGCCCAACATCTCCAAGAACATGCAGTATGTGAACTACGGCGGTACCAAGGACAACTGGATCGACATGACCTACTACCTCAATGCCGATTACAACTACGCCAACAAGTACTTCGCACAGCTCACCGTCTCAGCCCAGGCGAGCAGTCGCTTCGGTAAGAACACCAAGAAAGGTCTGCACCTCGCTGGCGTCAGCTGGGGTATCTTCCCGAGCCTCCAACTCGGATGGGTCATCAGCAACGAGAAGTGGTTCAAGCCAGGCAAGGGTGTCAACTACCTGAAGCTCACAGCTGGCATTGACCAGAGCGGTAACGACGGCATCGACTACTACGCAGCCCGCACCTACTGGGAGAGCCAGCAGGTCAGCGAGAACACCGTGGGTCTCGTACTGAAGAACCTCGAGAACACCAGCATCCAGTGGGAAACCACGACGCGCCTGAACGTCGCACTGCAAGGATCGTTCTTCCAGAACCGTCTGAATGCCGGCGTTGACTTCTACTTGAGCAAGACTGACAACCTACTTACGTTGAAAGACCTCGACTACCTCTCAGGTCTCGGCAAGTATTGGACCAACGATGGTGAGCTCAAGAACATTGGCGTCGATTTCCATGCCGCAGCAGCACTCGTTAACCTGAAAGATTTCAAGTGGGAACTTGGCGCAAGCCTCGGACACTACAAGAATGAGATCACCAAGCTGCCCGACAGCGACATCATCACCCTCAAGGATGTCAATGGCAAAGTCACAGGAACCATCCAGGGTCACACCAACAGCATCTATGGTACGGACAATGTCCTCACAGCAGTCGGTTACGCTGCAGGAACATTCTACGGATGGCAGACCAACGGCGTCCTCGCCGACGATGCCGAGGCCCGTTCGGCAGGCGCATTGGGTTACCTGAAGTATCCTACTGGCCTGAAGGAGAACCCCTACTACGACTTCCAGGCTGGTGATGTCCGCTTCGTGGATCAGAACGGCGACGGTGTCATAGATGACAGCGACAAGGTAGCCATCGGTAATCCCAACCCCGACATCTACGGTAACATCTTCACCAACTTGACTTGGAAGAACCTGCGTCTGGACGTCAACTTCAAGTACTCACTCGGCAATGATGTCTATAACTACCAGCGCTCTGTCCTCGAAGGAGGCAACACGACCTACAACCAAACCACGGCAATGCAGAACCGCTGGACCTACGAGGGACAGCAAACTGACATCCCCAAGGTTTGCTACATCGATGGTGCCGACTGGCGCAACAACGAGCGTATGTCAGACCGCTGGATTGACGACGGCAGCTACCTCAAGCTGAAGAACGTACGCCTCACCTACACCATACCCGTGCATACCGACTGGCTGCAAGGTCTGCGTGTTTGGGGCGAAGGCAACAACCTATTCACCGTCACCCGCTATCTGGGCGTTGACCCCGAGACAAGTGCCCGCAACAGTGTCCTCTATCAAGGCATCGACACGGGGCTGCTTTCTGTCGGTCGCAGCTTCAACCTGGGTGTATCCATCAACCTCTAATACGACTTCATGATGAAAAAGAATATCATTGTATCTCTTCTCCTCGCACTGACCCTCGGCTTCAGCTTCACTTCTTGCGAGGATATGCTCACGGGTGACATGGACCGCCACGTCGAAGTTGACGAGATAGCCCAAGACACCCTCTACAGCTACTGGGGAATCCTGCGTAGCCTGCAGAACATCGCCGAGCGCTATGTCATCCTTGGTGAGTGTCGCGGCGATCTGGTCGATGGCACACAGTTTGTCAGCGATTCCATCAATGCCATCTTGGAGTTCGGCATGAGCGGCGATGCATCCGACGGTTCCAACCGCTTCCTCAAGGCAGCTGACTTCTACCACGTCATCAACTCCTGTAACGCCTATATCTACCGATGCGACACAGCCGCAGTATCAGGTCTGAACAAGCCGCTGATGCTGAGCGAGTATTCGCAGGTTGTGACCATCCGTGCCTGGGCTTACCTCCAGTTGGTTCTCAACTACGGCAGAGTCCCTTACTTCGAGACACCTATGCTCTCCACAGCCGACATGGAGGAATTCCACAAGGCTGAGAAGTTCATCGACGCCAACTCGTTGGCCAGCAGCGGTGTCGTGCAGAAGGTCGAGGAAGTGCTTTATGTGCCTACTCTCCTTCGCGGCGACTCCATCCGTGAAATCCCCTACCCCGACTACGACTACTATGGACGCACGAAGATCATCGCATACGCTTCACAGTGCATCTTCCCGCAAGACCTCGTGCTCGGCGACATCTATCTTCTCCGCGCGCAAGGCGAAGGCTCCGAGGCTGACTACCGCGCAGCTGCCAAGCACTACTACAACTTCCTCAATTCTGACAAGGGCGGCCCGCTGCTGCCCAACCAGATGTACGGAACGATGTCCAAGGATATTCGCACGGAGCAGTACGATCTTGCAAGTATCTCTGGCTGGTCAAGCATGTTCTCCAATGCAACAGCACAGACCAGCACCTCGCGCGAACTGGTGACGCTCATCCCCAGCAACACCAACAAACTCTGGGGTACCGTCCTGCGCGGCATCAACGAGCTCTTCGGTTTCGATGCTACGTTGAGCGTGAGCACTTCAGCCAAAGACACCGTCACCACAGCCAGCGTCTATCTGGAGCCCAACTTTGAGCACCAGCTCGATGCGTCGAAGTCCTACAAAGCCTTGAACAAGGCACAGAGCTATGAAGCTTACATCGGACCGGAAGGCAACCAGAAGTGTACCGTACTCCTCGGAGCTGGCGATGCACGTTATGAGATGGCCACCCGCAACTACACCGACTACGACAAGGGCGCACAGGAAGAGGTGAACTTCGTGATAAAGCAGAACCCCGGCGGTTCTTTCACCACTACCTATCCCTGCATCTATCGCAAGGCCAGCATCTGGCTGAGATATGCTCAGGCACTCAATGGTGCCGGATTCCCCGGCTATGCCTTCGCCATCCTGCGCCACGGTCTCGTCGGCACAGAAGGTTGGTTGCCCGAAGATCTTAATGGCTACATCCCCGATCGCTACCGTTACTACGATATCGACCAGATTGACTCCATCACGGGCGACACCGTCTTCTACGAAACCGATCTTGACTTCCGTAAGCACATCTACCAGCGTGCGCTCGACGAAGAGACGATCTTCGAAGCCGATGAGGCAATTATCGACCTCTACTTCAAGGTCTATGCAGGCGAAGATGTAGAGATTGCCGAGGAGGATATTGAAGCTTTAAAGGCGTTTATCACCGAGTTCTCAGCTTATATCACCGCCCACTCGAGCTCCTTCTACCAGAAGGTCGTGTCTTACTCCCAGATTCCTGAGCCTGGCTACGTCGCCTGCGACTACATCAGCCGACGCGAGATGGAGAATGCCAAGAAGGCACCGTTCCTCAACTTCAACACCATCTATCTGCGCGGTTCCGACAGCAACAACTCGCTGCGAATACCCTATGGCATCACTGAGTACAACATCTACAACTCAGTCACTTGGACATCCTCCAATGGCGCTGTGTCAATGGGTATCCACCAGCGCGGCTGCGGTCTGCTCCGTTGGACAGAAGGCGAATCGACGTACAACTATGTTGACCAGATCAACAAGATGCTCCAGCTCTACGAAGGACAGGAACAGCCGCTCACCAAGGCTGAGATCTATGATCCCGAAAACCTCCGTACCGTGCAGGTGGCTATTGCTGACCTCATCGTCGATGAGATGGCACTGGAAACTTCCTTCGAGGGCAACCGCTTCTTCGATCTCCTCTGCTACAGCCGCTTACTCGGCGGGCAGAAGGGTGTAGAGCGCTTCGCCAAGCGTGTTTCCGAGCGCGGAGGCACTCGCAACGCTGCTCTCTACTCTCACTTGCAGGATCCTCAGAACTGGTACTTCAAGCTCCCATAATGTTGAACTGTTGGAAGACCTTGGTGTTCGAGACATAACATACTGGTGTTCCAATAAAAACGACTAAGGGATTTCTGGAATCCGTCTAAAAGTATCCTAAAACTCACCTATTCGAATCGACTGTTTGACCCAAGTCAGACAGTCGATTCCTTTATATCTGCACTTTTTTGCGATAAAGTTTGGCGTGAAAAGATATTTTCCGTATCTTCGCACACAAATACGACAAACTTAACCAAAAAGAAGACAATGAAAAGACATTTCTCCGTCCTGTTTGTTGCGATGCTATCGCAACTTACCCTTTTTGCCCAAACCCAGAAAGAGGCTTGGCTGAACCCCAACATCACACGTGTGAACACAGAAGCGCCACGTGCATCCTTCTTCGCCTACGAGTCCGCAGCCAAGGCGGCTCAGAACGACAAGGCCACTTCCGACCGCTTCTTCTCTCTCGAAGGCAAGTGGCGTTTCCGCTTCGATCTCAACCACAACGACGCACCTGCCGACTTCTTCACATTGAAGTACGACGACTCGAAGTGGGTGGATTTCCCCGTGCCCGGTCTCTTTGAGTTCAACGGTTATGGCGACAAGATCTACAAGAACGTAGGCTATTCCTGGGATACGCAGTTCGACAACAATCCTCCCTACGTCGAGGAGCGTAACAACTATACGGGTAGTTATCGCAAGCTCATCACCATCCCTACGGCATGGAAGGGCATGGACATCTTTTTCCATGTCGGCTCAGCCACCTCGAATCTCGAGGTCTGGGTCAACGGCAAACACGTGGGCTACAGCGAGGACTCCAAGATCGAGGCAGAGTTCAACCTCACCAAGTTCCTCGTCCCCGGTAAGGAGAACCTTATTGCTATGCGTATCATGCGCTGGTGCGATGGCTCCTACCTCGAGGATCAGGACTTCTGGCGCTTTACCGGCATTGCACGCGAGGTTTATCTCTATGCCCGTCCGAAGGCTCACATCCAGGACATCTTCGTCCACCAAGACCTGACCAACAACTACAAAGATGGTCTCCTCGCCGTAGATATCACCGCTCCCGCAGCCAAGGGCTACACCGTCGAAGCCTCACTCACGGATGCAGGTCGTTCAGTGGAGGGGGGTTCCTCCGCCATCACCATCTCCGGCGTCCCCACGACCCTCTCCCTCACCATCCCATCCGTCAAGGCTTGGAGCGCAGAGCTGCCCAACCTCTACACCCTCACCCTCACATTGAAGGACAAGAAGGGTAACGTCATCGAGACCATCCCACAACGCGTCGGTTTCCGCAACATCAAAATCGAAGGCGGACAACTTCTCGTCAACGGCCAGCCCGTCCTCATCAAGGGTGCTGACCGCCATGAGCTTGACCCCGATGGAGGTTACATCGTCAGCGTAGAGCGTATGATTCAGGATATTAAGATCATGAAGGAACTGAACATGAATGGCGTGCGCACCTGCCACTATCCCGATGACCCGCGCTGGTATGACCTCTGCGATGAATACGGTCTTTATGTGGTGGCTGAAGCGAATATCGAGAGTCACGGAATGGGCTATGGTGATAAGACCCTCGCCAAGAATCCCATCTACAACAAGGCACACATTGAGCGCAATCAGCATAACGTACATGTTCAGAAGAACCATCCCTCTGTCATCTTCTGGAGTCTAGGTAATGAGGCTGGCAACGGCAAGAACTTCGAGGATGCTTATGATGCCGCCAAGGCCATCGACACCAGCCGTCCCGTACAGTATGAGCAGTGCCACGGCAAGGGCAAGACTGACATCTACTGCCCGATGTATCTGGACTATAACGGGTGTGAGAGATATGCTCAGGGCGATAATCCCCGTCCCCTCATCCAGTGCGAATATGCTCACGCAATGGGTAACTCAATGGGCGGCTTTGCCAAATATTGGGAACTCATCCGCAAGTATCCGAAGTACCAAGGTGGTTTCATCTGGGACTTCGTGGATCAAGGTATGCGTGCCACGAGCCGCGTGACAGGTAAGGAAATCATGGCCTACGGCGGCGACTTTGGTCGCTATCCCGCCAGCGACCACAACTTCAACTGCAACGGTGTCATCTCCTCCGATCGAACTTTCCATCCCCACGCCTACGAGGTGCAATACTACTATCAGGACATCTGGGCATCCGTTCCCGAGGGCAAAACACTCCTCGACGGCGAAGTCGATCTCTACAACGAATATTTCTTCCGTTCCTTGGACGATGTGGAAGTGGTGGGCACACTGCTGACCTTTGACGGCTCTCGCATGAACAAGCAGACCGAAACGCTGCGCTATCCCATCAAGCTTGCTCCCCAGCAGCGCAAGCACTATACCATCCCCGCAGATATGATCTCTTATCTGAAGAATGCCGTAGCCACCAGCCTCTGGGCTGCCGTTGATGTCCAGTTCCGTCTCAAGGCCGATCGCGGTCTTCTCAAGAAAGGCACTGTCATCGCCACGGCACAATTCGAGCTGAAGCCCTACACCTTCCCCAAGGTCGAAGACCTCCTCACCGCTTCCACCACCGCCCCCGTCAAGGACGAAGCCAAGTCCTGGCTCACCCTTTCCGCTGCCGGCGTCAGCGTCACCTGGAACAAGTGGACAGGACACATCGACTACTACGACATCGACGGCACACCCGTCCTCGAAGACCGCAAGAGCGTGGAGCCCAGCTTCTGGCGCGCTCCCACTGACAACGACTACGGTGCACAGTTCCAGAATAAGTTCAGTGCCTGGAAGCACCCCCATTGGAACAAGACTGCCATGGAATGTACACTCCTTGACAACCAAAGCCAGCAAGTCGTCGTGAAATATCACAGCAATGCCCTTGATGCTGACCTCAACATGACATATGTCCTCACCCCGAAGGGCGATCTCATCATCACTGAAGCCCTCGATGTCAATGAGAATGCAGAGAAGAAACCTCAGATGATGGCTATGGGTATGACCTGGCGCCTCGATAAGGCTTACGCCAAAGCAGCCTACTTCGGTCGCGGCCCCATCGAGAACTATTGCGACCGCAAGGACAACGCCTTCATGGGCTACTTCGACACGAAAGTGGAGAACGAATATTGGAACGGCTATGTACGCCCGCAAGAGAGCGGCAACCACTGTGACGTGATCCAATGGACGATGGCAGCCAACGCCAAGCCCGCCGTCACCTTCCTTGCCACTGGTCCCATGGAAGTCTCTGCCCTCAACTACGAGATGGACGACCTCGACGACGGCCCCCGCAAGGACGCTCACCAAAGCCACAGCGGCGACCTCATCGCCCGCGACTACACCGTCCTGCAACTCCGTGCCTTCCAGATGGGTATCGGTTGTGTCAACAGCTGGGGGGCTTGGCCGCAAGACCAGTTCGTTCCGAAGTACGCTGACCACACCTTCACGTATATCGTAAGACCACAACGATAATATGAAAGACACAAAAACGAAACCAACATCCCGCCTCTCTTCATGGAGTGAAGGGAGGTGGGGATGGTTGATTGTCAACATTGGCTTGCTGGCGGTCATCGGCTTCAAGTTAGCCACGCAGGAAAAAGAACTGCTGCTACGGGCTCAAGAGCTGAATCTCTGGTTACCTACTTCTCTCTATTGGAAGACCTTGATGCAGTACCCGGGAGGTGCTGCCTCTTGGTTTGCCACTTACCTCACTCAATACTTCTACTATCCCTGGCTCGGTGTGAGCATCCTCTGCGGTCTTTGGCTCATCATCTGTGCCCTGCTCGTATGGATCTTTCGTCTGAAAGGCCCGTGGGTTGCTTTGACAGCCCTCATACCACTCGCTTTGCTGGCCTGCATCACACAGACAGGCTATTGGATTTATTATCAGAAGCTTCAAGGCCATCTCCTTGTCCCCACCATTGGCATCCTCTTCGCCGTGCTCTGTCTCGTCGTGCAGCGTTTTCTCAACGACTACCTCCCCGCTAAAGCCGCCCGCTGGTCTGGTCTTGTATGGATGACTCTCGTCTGCATCGTAGGCTACCCCCTCTTCGGTGCTTGGGCTTTGGGAACTACGGGACTCTTAGCCATTCTCCCTGGCTCCCACTCCGCCCTCGCTGACCTTGAAGGGTCAAGCGTCTCTTCGAGCCGAGAGAGGAAGGGAGCAAACCGTTTCCATGATGGAGGTACCTCGTCAACAAAGGTGACTGCTCCCTCCCTTATAAGGAGGGCGGGGGGAGAGTCTTTGAGGATTCTCTTTGCCCTTATCTTGGTTGCAGCCATTCCCCAAATCTATTATCAACAGCTCTTTGAGATGACCGAGCGCGGCTTCCTGTACGTTGCTGCTATGCCCTCTTTCCGCTACGGCAAGGACATCTTCACGGAGTACCGCCTCCCCTACTACGCCCTCATCCTCGCCTTCCTTATCATCACTATTGTTGGTTGGATGCGCAGCGTATTTGCCGCAGACATATTGCGGCCCTGGCTCCGCGCCCTCATTGCCGTCATCCTCCTCTTCGCCGCCATTATCGGCGTCCGTGCCTCCTGGTATCGCGATGCCAACTTCCAAAAGGAGCTGGCCATGAACCGCGCCATCGAGGAGCTCGACTGGGAGCGTGTCCTCACTGTGGCTCGCGATGCCAGCAGCACCGTCAAGCCTACACGTCAGATGGTGATGTACAAGAACCTCGCCCTCTTCCGCCTCGGACGTGCAGCCAACGAGATGTTCTTCTATCCCGAAGGAGCCGTGCAGCAGAACGCCCCTTGGAAAGCCCGCATCACCCAGATTGGAGGCAAGCTCATCTACTACCACTACGGCAAGGAGAACTTCTGCTACCGATGGTGCATGGAGGACGGCGTGGAATTCGGATGGAAAGTCGAGACCTTGAAGTTCATGGCACGTACAAGCATCCTCAACCACGAATGGACGGTTGCCCGCAAATACCTCGACCTGTTGAAGAAGACCACCTTCCACCGTGCTTGGGCCGAACGTTATGAGCGTTACCTCGCCACACCCGAAGCCTTCGACCTTCAGAAGCTCGAAGCCTCCGCCAAGTCTGGCAAGCCCCTCCTCGACGAAGCTGGAATGAAGGAGTTTGAACCTATTCTCCATCTCATGACCTATCCCGACCGCCTCGATGGTGACAACACACTCGTTGAGATGTATCTCCTACAAACCTTCGCACGCGGTAACGGCGACGACCCACTCTTCCAGGAGATGACGCTTCTCTGCGCCCTCATCATGAAGGACATCGACCTCTTCTGGCCACGCTTCATGAAGTTCGCATCGATGCATCCCGACCTACACATGCCACTCCACTATCAGGAAGCCGCCTACCTCTACGGTCACCTCGAGAACAAAGTGGACATCAGTCACATGCCTTTTGATCAGAACGTCCGCGACACCTACGACCGCTTCATGAAGTTCAACGAGCAGTGCGGCCCGATGTCCGAGGCACAGAAAGCCATCGCCTTCTATCCCCAGTTCGGCAACACCTTCTACTACTTCTATTTCCTCGTACGTAACCAAAAGACGAACTAAGCACTTACAAAAGAATGACTCTCCCATCATACAAGTCCCTCAAGAAGCCAGACAAGTCCCTCAAGAAGCCAGACAAGTCCCTCAAAGAGCCAGGCAAGTCCCTCAAAAAGGTTCTGTATGTTGCGATTCTTTCGCAACTCATCATCTCCTGCACCCCTTCCGTCCCCTCTCAATACGTCGAGGCTGATGACCTCCCCAACATCTACCCCGACTACATTGACGTCACCGTTCCGCAGAACATCGCTCCGCTGCATTTCCACATCGACCATGACAGCCTCGCCACAGACTTCGTCACCCGCTTCATTGCAGGCAGCGACCAGTGGACACTCGGTGGAGAGGACGTCCGTCCGGGCTTGAAGAAGTGGCACCAAATGGTTGCTTCCGCCCTCTCATCTGACGGCAAGATTTCCATCGAAGTCTTTATCAAGCAAGCCAAAGCCTGGCAGCGTATGAAACCCTTCACCATTACCGTCAGCAAGGACAGCATCGACCCCTACATCTCCTACCGTCTCATCTCGCCCAGCTATGTTACCTACGAGGACCTGACCCTCAACCAGCGATGTCTTGAGGACTTCGACGAGAGCCTCATCTATGGTAACATGATCAACTCTGACGAGGAGAACGGACAGTGCATCAACTGTCATCATGCCCAGTGGTACAACCCCGAACGCATTCAATTCCACGTTCGTCAGTACCTCGGCGGCACCGTCATTGCCTACGACGGCAAGCTTCAGAAGATCAACCTCAAGACCGACAGCACCATTTCCGCCGGCGTTTATCCCACCTGGCATCCACGCCAACCGTGGATTGTCTATTCCACCAACAACACAGGTCAAAGCTTTCACACGCGCGACGTACAAAAGATAGAGGTGCAGGACACCAAAAGCAACCTCATATTCTACGATCTCGAAGCCAACACCGTCACGCCCATCACCCGCGACACCACCGACTTCGACTGCTTCCCCTTCTGGAGCCCTGATGGCAAATATGTTTACTACGTCAGTGCACACTGGGAGAAGCGCGACACGGTACAGATGGACTTCGAACTCATCAAGAATTACAAAGAGGTGCAGTATAACCTCTACCGAATACCCTTCGATGAAGCCTCCTGCAGCTTTGGACAGCGCGAGCTCATCTACGATGCCGTAGCCCGCAATCGCAGCGTCACCCTTCCCCGCGTTTCGCCTGACGGACGTTGGCTGATGTTCACTGAAGCTCAATATGGCATCTTCCATATCTGGCATACAACAGCCGACCTCTTCCTCATGGATCTCACTCAGGCAGAAGCTCTTGAACCCACACCCATTCAACGTTACTCACCCAACCTACTCCCCGAAGGTCTTCTCCCTGAATCAGCGAACAATATCCAGCGTGATGCAGCAGCCGACAGCCTCCGCGAAGCACAAGGCAAGCTCACCCCTCTTCCTGCCTATCTCCGCAACATCACGGAGCTGAATACTCCCGAAGTGGAGAGCTACCATGCCTGGTCCAGCAACGGTCATTGGGTCATCTTCTCTTCACGTCGCGATGATGGTAACTTCACCCGTCCCTTCATCGCACACCACGATGGCAACGGCCATTTCAGCCGTCCCTTCGAACTGCCACAGGACAACCCGCAGTACCATCGCCAGTTCATGCGCAGTTACAATGTCCCAGAGTTTCTGTCTGGCCCCGTCACCATCCGCCCACAGGATTTTGCAGCCGTCATCAAGAAGGACGCCACTCCCGCCCAACTGAAAATGAAATAATGACGCCATAAATAATGATGCCATCATCGCCCAACTAAAAATGCGATGAATGACACCACACCCACCCTACTGAAATAATATAATGAAGAAACTCCTCGTCCTGTTTGTTGCGACTCTGTCGCAACTCCCCCTCTTCCCCCAAGGCACCCTTGATGACTACAACCGCGCCTACTCCCTTTCCCGCACTTTCACATGGTCTAAGGTCAAGAACCACGTCGATGATGCCCGCTGGCTTCCCGACGGACGCTTCCAATACCACCTCACCGACGGAGCACGTGGTGTCTGGCATTTCGGTCAAGTCAACCCCAACGGCACCATCACCCTCTCCGATTCCACCGCCGACCGTCCCATCGAAGCCCCTTCTTCCTTTGGTGCGTGGCGGGGAAACCGCCACGACCGCCACTCCCCTACCCGCTTCATTGCCAACCCTTCCAAGCGTCGTCAGGAGCGTCACTGGATGGAAACTGATGACGAGCGCGGCGGCGATCCCGTTCTCTCTCCCGACTCCTCCCTCGTCGCCTTCATCCGCAACGATAATGTCTTCATCGCCAAACCCGATGGCACTCAAGCCCGCGCCCTCAGCACCGAAGGCACCCTCAGCCACTACTTCAGCAGCTACATCCAGTGGAGCCCCGACAGCCGCTACATAGCAGTCAATCGCATCCGCCCCATTGACAAACGTTATGTCTATTATGTCGAATCCTCGCCTGCCGACCAGCTACAGCCCATTCTCCATAAGCAGGAATATGCCAAGCCTGGCGACGAGCTCGCGCAGAAGACACCTTATATCTTCGAAGTCGCTACAGGTCACACTGTCACCCCCGCCCACGAACTCATCGCCAACCATTATGCCCTCGATGGTCCCCGGTGGCGCAAGGACAGCCAAGGCATCCGATTCGAATACAACCAGCGTGGTCATCAACTCTATCGCGTCTATGAAATGACCGTCCAAGGAGATATTCGCACCCTCATCGAAGAGCGCGCAGACACCTACGTCCGCTACTCCAACAACTTCCGCCGCGACCTCCGCGGCGATAGCCTCATCCTCTGGCTCTCCGAGCGCGACGGCTATCCCCACCTCTACCTCTTCGACACCGCTACCCCCGCCAAATCAAGGAAAACCGTTAAATCCACCTCCTCCAGCTCTCGTCCTTCCTTAGGTTCGATGAGCAACGTATTCGCCGTCGTTTCATCTTCCTTCGAGTGCCCCTCTCGCCAGCTCACCAGCGGCCCTTGGTGCGTCCGCCGCGTCCTCCACATCGATGAAGCAAAAGGCCTCCTCATTTTCACCGCCAATGGCCGTAATCCCGACGAAGATCCCTATCACATCCATTACTATCGCATGAACCTCGATGGCACTGGTCTCATCGACCTCACCCCAGAGGCAGCTAACCACAACGCCCGCTTCAACAGTGACTACACCGCCTTCATCGATACCTATTCCACCGCCGACACGCCCCCCGTCACCAAGGTCCGTTCTGTAAGTGGCGACTTAGTCGCTACTCAAGCAACCACCCTCGCCACCGCCGACATCACCGATCTCCTCACCGCCGGTTGGGTCACTCCTGAGATCTTCGTAGCTCCCGGTCGCGACGGCGTCACGCCTATGTGGGGCATCATCCAGCGTCCCACTCACTTCGACCCTTCGAAGAAATACCCCATCATCGAGTACATCTATGCTGGGCCTGGTGACAGCTACGTCCCCAAATCCTTCCAGCCAAGCAACTATTACACTACCGCCTTGGCGGAGCTCGGTTTCATCGTCGTGCAGCTCGATGCAATGGGCACAAGCAACCGAGGCAAAAAGTTCGAAGAGATTTGCTACAAGAACCTCAAGGACGCTGGCTTCCCCGACCGCATCGCGTGGATAAAGGCCGCCGCTGCGAAATATCCCTATATGGACATCGACCGCGTTGGCATCTACGGCTGTTCCGCAGGTGGTCAGGAGAGCACAGGTGCCGTCCTCTTCCACGGTGACTTCTACAAAGCAGCCTATAGTGCCTGTGGCTGTCATGACAATCGTATGGATAAGATCTGGTGGAACGAGCAATGGATGGGCTATCCCGTGGATTCCTCATATATCGAATGCTCAAATGTCGAGAATGCCTATCGCCTCGAACGTCCCCTGATGCTCGTTGTCGGTGAACTCGATGACAATGTAGATCCAGCCAGTACAATGCAGGTTGCTAATGCCCTCATCAAGGCCAACAAGCCCTTTGAACTTGTCGTCATCCCCGGTGCGCATCATACCGTTGGCGAAGCCTACGGTGAGCATAAGCGCTTCGATTTCTTCGTTAAACACCTCCTCGGCATCGAACCACCCGCATGGTCCGCCCTTAATTCCAGATAACCCCGTTACCGTTCCCGAGGGTTCTCCCTCGGGCTCATCAGATATGTCTCCCATCCTTACCCCTGAGCAACGCGCCCTCTGGCACGACCTCCTCTCTGCTCACCGTCATATCATCATCACTTGTCATCGCGGCCCTGACGGCGATGCAATCGGTTCTTCTACCGCTTTAGCCCTATGGTTACGCCGCAGCTTGCCAGAGGCGGACATCCACGTTATCGCCCCCAACAACTTCCCCGATTTCCTCAAATGGGTTCCTGGTGCTGAGGAAATCCTTGTGTATGAAGGTCATGAGGAAGCCGTTCGTCCCATCGTTGAAGCCGCAGATCTCCTCATCATGTGCGACCATGGTGAGCTCAAGCGTATGTGGACGCTTGGCGATGTCATCCGTCCCCTCCTGCCCATCGGCGGCGGTAAGCCCGGAGCCGTCCGCTGCATCATGTTCGACCATCATCTCGACCCCGAACAAGGCATCGCAGACCTCGCCATCTCTCATCCCGAGCTCTCCTCCACCTGCGAACTCCTCCTCCGCGTCATCCTGGAGCTTACCTCTCTCCCCTCCCTCCCTGTTAGGGAGGGAGCAAACGCTATTGCTAATGGCAGAGATTACAGTATGGGAAAAGAAACAGCTCCCTCCCTTTTAGGGAGAGAGGGGGGAGAGTCTGCCCTTTTAACCCACGACGAAGCCGTCTGCCTCTACACAGGAATGATGACAGACACCGGTGCCTTCACCTTCGCCAGCACCCGTCCTGAAATCTTCGAGCTCATCAGCATCCTCCTCCGCTGTGGCATCGATAAGGATAAGATCTACCGTAACATCTTCTACACATACAGCCCTAACCGCATGAAGCTCATGGGCTATATGCTCTACGTAAAACTCAATGTCTGGAAGAAGGCACACACTGCCGTCATGACCCTCACCAACGCCGAGCGCCGGCGCTTCGGCATCCTCAATGGCGACACCGAAGGTCTCGTCAACCTCCCCCTTCAGATCCTCGGCATGAAACTCTCCATCTTCCTCCGCGAGGATACTGAGCATCCCTGCATCCGTCTCTCCCTACGCTCTGTCGATGACTTCCCCTGCAATGAGATGGCCGCTGAGTTCTTCGGGGGCGGCGGCCACAAGAACGCTTCCGGAGGCGAAGTCTGGGGTACGATGGACGAAGCCCTCGCCATCGTTAAGAAAGCCGTACAAAAATACTTGCCACTACTAAAAGCCGAATAAAGATGAAAAAACTTCTTCTCGTCCTGTTTGTTGCGACTTTGTCGCAACTCACCCCTGCTTCCACAACTGAGTCAGCCGCCGTCCTCGACCAAATCATCAAGGTCAATAACTACTGGCAGGCGCACAACACCCCCTACGTTCGCTCCTTCTGGGATCACGCCGCCTACCACACCGGCAACATGGAAGCCTACCGCCTCACAGGCCGCGCCGACTGGTACGCCTACACCGACAAGTGGTGTCGCCACAACGACTGGAAAGGTGCGAAATCCGATGACAAAAAGAACTGGAAATACCAGACCTACGGCGAAGGTCAGGACTTTGTCCTGTTCGGTGACTGGCAGATCTGCTTCCAGACTTACATCGATATGTACAACCTCGTCCCCGCCCCCTATAAGGTGGCTCGCGCCATCGAAGTCATGAGCCATGAGTGTTCCATGGAAGACACCCATTTCTGGTGGTGGGCCGATGCGCTCTACATGGTCATGCCCGTCATGACAAAGATGTACAAGCTCACGGGCGAGGTGAAATACCTTGACAAACTCACAGAAAACTTCCTTTGGAGCGACAGCCTCATGTTCGACCACGAAGAGCAGCTCTACTACCGCGACGCCAAGTATATCTACCCGAAGGTCAAGACCGCCTGCAATGAGGGCAAGAGTTTCTGGGCGCGTGGCGACGGTTGGGTACTCGCAGGTCTCGCTAAAGTTCTCGCTGATATGCCCCTCGACTACAAGAACCGCCCCATTTTCGTACAGCGCTTCCGTGAGCTGGCAGAAGGTGTAGCCCGTGTGCAGCGTCCCGATGGTTACTGGAGCCGTTCCATGCTCTGCGAGGATGATGCCCCCGGCCCCGAGACCTCCGGCACCGCCTTCTTCACCTATGGCATGCTTTGGGGTGTCAACAACGGCTACCTCGACAAAGCCACCTATGCCCCCGTCATCGAGAAAGCATGGAAGTATCTCTCAGAAAAAGCCTTACAGCCCGACGGAAGCATCGGCTTTGTCCAGCCCATTGGCGAGAAGCCTGACCCCACGAAGACCGTCGATGCCCACTCCCAAGCCCCCTTCGGCACAGGAGCCTGGCTCCTCGCCGCCTGCGAAATGGTACGCTACATCAACGCCGATCCCTTAGTTACCGTTATCAATGCAGACCCCTTAGTTACCGTTCCCGAGGGTTCTCCCTCGGCCAATTCCATCTACCACCACACCCCTGGCACCCCCACCGTGTCTGGCCCCATACATGGCGGCGCAGCCGCCTACTCTGGCGGAGCCCGTGCCACACGTCCTATCGACAAGGGACATGAGAGTTTCTGGTATTCTGAAATCAAGAATCCTACCAAAGAAAACATCTCTCAGGTCATCGAAATTGCCACGATGGAAGACCTGAGAAAAGGGAACTGCGCTGTCGCCCGCGAATTTATTGTCGTGGATGGCGACAACAACGAGGTACCCTATCAGATTACCCACGACGGCCGCATCCTCGTCTTCGCCTCCGTGCGCCCCGGGAATAGCATCGCTCTCTCTATGATAAAAGGTCAGCCGCAGGACTACGAGCTCACCTGCAACGGACGTATCTACCCCAATCGCTGGGATGATCTCGTCTGGGAGAACGACCGCTGTGCCTGGCGCTTCTATGGCCCTGAGGCCCATAAGCACATGAAGAACGCAGCCTACGGCTTCGACACCTTCGTCAAGAACACCCCACATCCCATTCAGGATCAGCTCTATCACAACGAACTCACTTCCTACGGTGTCAACGAGCGCATGAAGCGCGACAAAAGCCCACTCGACTGGAACGAAGTTCACCGTGGCTACACCTACCACCGCAACCACGGTGCCGGCATGGATGCCTACACCGTAGGGGCTACCCTCGGTGCCGGTGCTCCAGCCCTGAGTCCCCTCCCCTCCTCTCCCAAGGGCAAGGAGTTGGTTTACCCGCTCTATTATGAAAAAGCCGAGATCCTCGACAACGGTCCTCTCCGCTTCACCGTCCGCATGACCATGCCCGCCCGTCCCCTTTCATCGGTGCTCGGCGGTTCATCCGCCGAGTCTAAAGACTCCATCCGTGAAGTCCGCCTCATCACCCAAGACTGCGGCAGCCATTTCGCCCGCGTTGAAGTCACCTACGAAGGTCTCACTGAACCCACCCCTGTCTGCGCCGGCATCGTCGTCCACGAAAGCAACCCCAACGGCTATGTCATCAACCAGAAAGAAGGTTTCATCACCTATGCCGAGGCCCTTGACCACCCCGAAGTCATGAACGGCGAGCACTACCTCGGCATATTCATTCCCCAAGTTGACAAGTTAACAGGTAAACAAACTGGCAAATCTATGACAAAGTCCAAAACACCCAACTCGTCAGCTACGCTCAAATACCTCCCCCTCCCCGAAAAGCGTGCAGGAGGCGTAGGCCATGCCATCATCCAAACCACTTACACCCCTGGCACCCCCTTCGTTTACTACACAGGCTCATCTTGGAGCCTCTATGACGTCCCCACTCACACCATCTGGCAAGAGACCCTCCGTCACGAGGCCGCTATCTTGAAGGAAGGGCTGCAAATTATAGACCAATAGACCTCAGCTCCGCAATACTATACCAGCCGCCTCAGCTCCCAAAACGCTACAGCTGAGGCGGCTGCCACATTCAGGCTATCCACGCCGTGAGCCATAGGAATTCGCACGACGTAATCGGCTGAGGCGATGATGTCCTGAGGCAGTCCGTCGCCTTCTGTGCCCATAATGATAGCCAATCGAGGCTCCACTTTCAGGCGTTCATCGTCAAGGGATATGGAATTCTCGGTCAACGCCATCGCCACCGTCATGAAGCCTAAGGTCTTCAAATCCTCTACGCTTTCAATCCACGTCCAAGGCAAGAGAAACACGGATCCCATTGACACACGCACAGCACGGCGGTTCAAGGGATCGCAGGAATTCGTTGTAACCAGCACCGCATCGATGCCCAGTGCCGCTGCCGAACGGAAAATAGCACCTATGTTCGTCGTATCCACCACTCCATCGATGACCGCCACACGACTCGCTCCCTCGCACACGTCAGCTACCATTTTAGGCACAGGACGTCTCATAGCACACAGCACACCGCGCGTCAGCGTATATCCAGTCAATGCTGCCAGCACTTCACGCGTGCCAGTGTAAATCGGAATCTCCCCGACACGTGCGATGATATCAGCCGCATCGCCTACGATATGTCGCTCCTCGCACAACAAAGCCAGCGGCTCGTAGCCGGCATCCAAAGCCACACGAATCACTTTGGGACTCTCAGCGATAAAGACTCCTTTCTCTGGCTCCAAACGATTGCGCAGCTGCGCCTCTGTGAGCGTTGAGAAGACCTCTACGCCGGGCTGATTGAGCGCAGCGATGCGGATCACATTCATTCCACCAAACACTTATCCAATTCACAGGTGATGGCTTCGCGATCCAGATGCTGACCAATGAAGACCAGTTTCTGCATTCGATCGCCGTACTGTTTATCCCAGTCGCGGACAAGAGCAGGAGTGCGGGCCATCAGCTCACGCAGTTCATCGTCAGGCATCGTGACATACCACTTGCCAGCATCACGTAGGCTCACCTGTTTGCCTGCCTGCTCGAAGACGTAGCACGTATCAGGTTCGCCATAGAACCAACAAATACCCTTGGCACGGATAATGCCCTTGGGCCAGTGGCGCGCTACAAACTCATCGAAGAGGCCAAGATTCAGCGGTTTGCGACGGAAATAGACAAAGGTTCCAATACCATATTCTTCAGCTTCGCCTTCGTCATCGTGATGGTGGTGATGGTGATGATGATGTTCATGGTCATGCTCATGGTCATGCTCATGGTCATCATCATGGTCATCATCATGGTCATCATCATGGTCATCATCATCATGAGAACCGGAGGCCTCCCCTTCCTGATGGGAGGGGTCGGGGGTGGGTCCTTCAATTGCATCAATCCACGCAGCTGAGGTTGCCACTTTATCGAAGTCGAATGCCCTGGTGTTCAAGATCTTATCAAAATCCACATCACAATAGTCACATTCGATGATTTCAGCCTTGGGCTGCAAGGCACGGATAATCTCACGCACACGGCCTAATTCCTGAGGCGTCACCTCCGAAGCTTTGTTCAATAGAATCGTATTGCAGAACTCAATCTGTTGGATGACAAGGTTCTCGATGTCATCCTCGTCGAGATGAGGACGCAGAAGGGATTCGCCATTGCCAAACTCATCACGCATTCGCAAGGCATCAACAACCGTGACGATGCTATCCACAACAGGTACGCCGTCCTTGACAAACTCCATGCCCATGGCAGGCATCGAGCAGATAGTCTGGGCGATGGGAGCAGGCTCACAGATACCGCTGGCTTCGATAACGATATAATCGAAGCGTTGCTGACGTGTGATGTCTCGCAGTTGCTCCACCAGATCCATCTTCAGCGTACAGCAGATACAACCGTTCTGCAGCGCAACGAGGCTATCATCCTTCTGTCCGACAATACCACCTTTTTCTATAAGATCAGCATCAATGTTCACCTCACCGATATCATTGACGATGACAGCAAAGCGGATGCCACGACGGTTGTTGAGTATGCGATTGAGGAGCGTTGTCTTGCCGCTACCGAGATAACCGGTGAGCAGTAGCACAGGAATTTGAGGAATAGACATCATTTGATTAGACATTTTGACGATTTACGATTTTACAATTTTGATTTTTGCGCGCAAAGGTACACATTTTCTCTCTTTTGAAGCAAAAAAGACCTTAAAAATAAGTCTTTCACTTGGAGATTATGACATAAAAGGCTAACTTTGTCGCACATTTTAGACGATTTTTAACCATCATTTCATAATCTACACCCGATGATCCAACGTTTATTGAATTTTCTTGATGTCTCACCCGTTAACTTTCTTGCGGTGAAGGCTCTCGCTGATGTACTCACCAAGTCAGGCTATCGCCGTCTTGATCCCCGCCATCCACTTGGCAACGTAGCTGTCGGCGACAAGTTCTTTGTCACGAAGAACGACTCCTCCATCTACGCATTTGAGATAGGCCGCAAACCACTTGCCGATGCCGGCTTCCATATCATCTGCGCACACTGCGACTCACCCACCTTCCGCATCAAGCCCAACGCTGAGATAACCTGTGAGGGCGATATTGTAAAGTTGAACACCGAAGTCTATGGTGGTCCCATTATGTCCACTTGGTTTGACCGCCCGTTGACGCTGGCGGGTCGTGTCATCGTTCGTGGTGAGGATGCGATGAGCCCCGTGACACGCCTGCTTCACATTCGCCGTCCGCTTCTACAAATCAGCAACTTGGCCATTCATTTCAATCGTCAGGTCAACGATGGCGTGAAGCTCAGCAAACAGAAAGATACGCTGCCACTTCTGGGCATCGTTACTGAAGAACTGGAGCGCGGCAACTTGCTGATGAACATCATCGTGGAAGAGCTGAGCAAGGAAAGTGCCGTTCGACACGAAGACATCCTCGACTTCGACCTCTATCTGGCTGATGCCACACCCGCCTGCACTTTCGGCGTTCACGACGAGTTCATCTCCTCGGGCCGTCTTGACGATCTCTCAATGTGCTACGCTGGTCTGGAGGCCCTTCTCTCATCCCCCGCTTCCGACACGACGAAAGTGCTCGCCATCTTCGACAACGAGGAAACCGGTTCGCAGACCAAGCAGGGCGCAGGCAGCCCCTTCCTTGCCACTATCCTCAAGCGCATCGCACTGGCACAGAGCGGAACAGAAGAAGCTTTTTTTCAGGCCGTTGAGCACTCCTTTATGGTCTCCGCAGACAATGCCCACGCCTGGCATCCCAACTACAGTGAGAAATACGATCCTACGAACCATCCCGTGCTTGGCGGAGGCCCTGTCATCAAGTTCAACGCCGCCCAGAAATATGCAAGCGATGCTGCTTCGGCAGCCGTATTCGCTGAAATATGCCGCGAAGCTGGCGTTCCCTGCCAGCGTTTCGTCAACCACAGCGACGTAGCTGGCGGCAGCACGCTCGGCAATATCCTTGCCTCGTCGTTGCCCCTGCGCGGCGTAGATATGGGTAATCCCATCCTGGCGATGCACAGCTGTCGTGAGACGGGTGCTGTGGCCGACCACATCTACACCGTCAGAGCCTTCACGAGATTCTATCAGTAAAAATCGAATAAAAATTTAAGATTTTTAGCGTTTTGTTTGGAAGATAAACAAGTTTTCACTAATTTTGCCCCGAAATTTAACAATGATAAATATTCATGAAGCGATTCCTCACCATGCTCAGCCTCTTGATCCTGCTCTGCGTCGTCGGCATTTGGAGCTGGATGGCGAAGCCGTGGGAGGGATGGCTCATGGACGAGGAGCAGAAGAGTGAGGTGAAGATCGACCGCTTTGACCGTGTGCTCGACGAATACGTATCCCTGGGCAGTTACACGGCCTTGCATCAGATGAACACACAGTATCCCATTGAAACCAAGCTGCTGATAGAAAATGTTTTGGAGTTGGGCAATGTCGATGACACTGATGTGGAGAAGCGGTTGCGTAACTTCTATCTGGACTCCACGGTGCAGGTACTTCTCGACGAGGTACACCGTCAATATGGCGACTTGAGCGACATCGAATCAGACTTCGGACAGGTCTTCAAGGAGCTGAAGAAAAAGAATCCTTCGTTCCGTAAACCTCACGTTTACACGCAGATATCTTGCCTTAACCAAAGCATCGTGGTAGGCGACACACTCATTGGCATCAGTCTCGATAAGTACCTCGGAGCCGATTTCCCGCTCTACAGCGAGTACTACAGCGAGGAACAGCGGGCACAAATGAACCGCGACGCTATCGTCAGCGATGCCATCAGCGCATATTTGCAGTATCTGAACCATGCCTCCGACCCTCTATCTTATCCCCGTTGAGCTGGGCGACACGCCCCATGAACGTGTGTTGCCCGCTTACAACCGCGACATCATTCTCAGCATCAAGTACTTCATCGTTGAAGAGTTGCGGTCTGCGCGTCGCTTTCTCAAACGCGTGGATCGTGACATCGACATTGATGCCCTGACCTTTTACCCGATGGGCAAGCACGCCGACTCCGCCCTCTTCGCAGAGTACCTTAAGCCATTGGAAACAGGTGAGAACGTAGGTGTTATCTCCGAGGCGGGCTGCCCTGCCGTGGCTGACCCAGGGGCTGACGTAGTCGCCATTGCCCAGCGGAAAGGACTGCGAGTGGTGCCGCTCGTAGGCCCATCATCGATGATTATGGCGGTGATGGCTTCCGGTCTCAACGGTCAAAGCTTTGCCTTCAACGGCTACCTGCCCATCGACCCATCTGACCGCATGAAACGCCTGAAGCAGTTGGAGGAACGAGCTTTGAAGGAATCGCAGACACAGTTGTTCATCGAGACACCCTACCGCAACCAAAAGCTCTTCGACATCCTCTGTCAGACGCTGCGTCCGCAGACACGTCTCTGCGTAGCAGCAGGCATCACGACAGACGATGAATGGATCCACACGCACACGGTCAGTGAATGGAAGAAACAGAAGCTTCCTGATCTCTCCAAGACCCCTTCCATCTTCCTTTTTGGGAAATAGGGATGTGGAAGATGTAAATCAGATTTTCTTGTACCTTTGCCCCAATGAAATGAAAACAGAAAGGACTCAACGATGAAAAAATTGCTTTCTCTACTCTTACTGACCTTGTTCAGTAACCTTGGTTTCGCAGCCATTGAAGATGGTGTGTATTACATCATTTGTCAACAGGGAGAAGGTTATGTGGCTCTGGGAGCTAAACATAGCATGAACCCCTACATCTGCTACGTCAAGGACGGCGGTACAATCGCTGCCGACGGTTATTGGATCGTCACGAACACCCGCTCTGGCTACACCTTCCGCAATGAAGTCTCAGGGGAATATATCATCTTCACAGAAGAGCGCGACGACGCTTTCTACAAATACATGACCCTGGCATCGACCGCCCCCGAAGACAAGAGCCAGTACTGGAGTATTCATGAGAACGAGGATGGTTCGCAGAGCATACAAAGCCTCAAGAATGAAAACTATTGGTGGAATCTGCGCTTCAGTCAGGGGCTGCTGGGCACTTATTCAGGCAGTAGTGGAGGATCCGCCAATGAACGTTACTACCTGAGGAAGAAAGGCACCGAGCCTGATCCGAATCCTGACCCCGAGGAGCCCGAAGTCATGACGAAGTTCCCGGAGGCTGTCCATGTGTTCCTCACCGACGGACGCATCCAGGCCTTCCCCAAAAGCATCATCACCAGCCGCGAGGAGACGGACAACCAGCTGGTCATCAAGACGAGCATAGGGCAGGACTTCACCTATCCACTCTCCCAAGTATCACAAGTCAGCGAACAGGTGCCCACGGATTTCCCCACTTTTGAGTCCTTTAAGTTCAACAACAAGTTCAACGACCAGCTCTTCACCGATGCCGAAGGTGAAATGGTTGAGGACACCGTCTTTGTCACTGTCACCGCCATCGGCAAACGTCTGACCCCGTCATTCAAAGTGCCGGATGACCAGACATTGGTCTATGTCAATGGTGAGCTACAGGAGAGCAAGGTCACACGCCGACGCTTCGAAAAGGACACCTATTATGTGGTTACACGCGAGGGGATTACGATGCTACTGCCTGAGTCCACTTCCGAAACGCGCGGTGAGACAACCTATTCCTGGCAGCCCTACGGACGAATGGTTCGCGTTCATGTCGATTGGCCTACCGATCAAGCCTTAGTGCCGCGTATTGACATCGTCACCGAAGACGGACAGCCCATCACCAGCAAGACGGAGTACAAGAACGCTACCATCACCATCGACGGACAGGGCATCTTCCCGTCCATGGAAACCACCAATATGCAAATCAAAGGACGCGGCAACAGCAGCTGGGGCTGGACCAAGAAGCCCTACCGCTTGAAGTTCGAAGAGAAGGTGAAGCCGCTCGGCATGACCAAAGGCAAGAGCTGGGTACTACTCTCCAATGGACAAAAAGGCTCGCTGATGTCTAATGCCGTAGGTATGAAAGCCGCCAATCTCATGGGAGCCAGTGCCGCCAACCACATCGTTCCAGTGGATCTCTATCTCAACGGTGAATACCGAGGCAGCTATAACTTGACGGAGAAAGTGGGCTTCTCGAACAACAGCGTCGATCTCGAAGACGAGACAGCCGCTGCACTGCTCGAACTCGACTCCTACTACGACGAACCCGACGGACAGAAGTTCCGTTCGACTCCATACGGTCTGCCTATCAACATCAAAGAACCTGAGTTTGAAGAAGATGAGACGCGTCTGACGCTGGAGATGGTGAGGGACGATTTCAACAGTTTCATGGCAACGCTCTATCAAGGCGAGGACATCTCCCAGCACGTTGATGTGGAACAACTCGTGCGATTCCTGATGGTCAACGAGCTCATCTGCAACTTCGAGCTCTACCATCCAAAGAGCACCTTCTGCTACCGCGAGAGCTTCGAGAGCGACACCAGTAAGTACGTCTTCGGACCCGTGTGGGATCTCGACTGGGCTTTCGGCTACGAGCAGAACAGAAACTATTTCAAGAGCAACACGACGAGCAACTACTGGCTGGAGATGCCGAACTTCGAAGTCAAGCAATTCATCCAAGACCTGCGATGGAAATATGAGCCCATGGCCGATCTCTACAAGCAGCTTTGGGAGAAGTTCCTGGATGAAGACCTCGAAGAGTTGAAGGAATTCTGCAAGGATTACTACGATTTCGCCCGCAACTCCTTTAACAGCAATGCGTCACTGTGGGGCGACAACACCGACTACGCCCAACAGGCCACAGATGCTGCCAACTGGCTCGACACACGTGCCAACAAAATCTACGAAGACATTCTCAACGGCATCAGACCAGAACCCGTCAAACCTATTGAGCCAATAGAGTTCGCCGACAACAAGCTCTACACCATCACCTGCAGGCGCGGAGGGCTCTGCCTCACTGAAGACCATACAGGACTTGAAGCACAACAGGTTCGAGAAGCAGACAGATTTGACTGGCAAACATATACCTATATCCCCGGCACACCTGTGCCCGACGAGGAGAAGCGCTTTGCCATCATCAATATCGATGGCGACAACTACCTCTACAGCCCTGTCACCAAAGGCTTCCTCCTGACTGGCGAAGTCTCAAACGGCCAATGGGTTGACTATCTCGGCTCACCCATCTATTTCGACACCTACCATCCCGATGACGAGTACATCTTTATGATCACCTCAACGCCCGTCGCCGGCTCTACGCTCTGGTTCAACAATTCCAGCAGCAGTTTGGTCATCAACACTTGGGACAAGCCCGATGAGGGCAACCGCTGGAAGATTGAGGAAGTGGCAGACTTCGATCCCACCGAGGCATATCGTATCGCCAACAAGAACCTCTACGCCGTGACCACAAATCTCATGTACGACGGCGAAGTCATCGCGTCCGAGTCAAAGGAAATGCCATACGGTGCCTCCTTACCCGAACCGCCCAGCGACTGGAGCACCAACTTTGTCATGCTGAAACCCGTAGGCACTCACCCCACCTCTGTCACCGAGGAGACCACCGTAGCCTACGAGGCCGTATGGGCTGGCCCCTTCGACTTCACCTCGACGCTCGACGATGCACATTGGTATAATATGACCATCCGCACCGAATACGTCGTAGGCAAGCTGGAGACAGAGCCCTACTATCCCGTGACGGTGAACGATCCTGACACGCTGAAGCTGAAGGAGTTCCAATGGGCTTTCGGCGGTAATCCCTACAAGATCATGGTCTATAACCGCTCCACAGGTCTCGACCAGACACTGACCAAGGACGGCGATAATGCCGTCATGCGCCCAGGCAAATACCTTTGGGAACTGATTCCTAACCAAGATGGTTTCGTACTCCGCATAGAAGGCACTCCCAGCACATGCATCAACCAGTTCGGAGGCAAGACTGGTGCTTTGCAGTTTTGGGACAGTGGCCGCAGTCTGACTGATGACGGCTCCACCTTCCGCGTCACGCCCGCACCTGAGCTCTACGACAGAATCGATGTGGCTACCACCACAGCTCCCTCCACAACCATCTACGACCTCTCAGGCCGACGACTTGACCACATCCGCAAGCCTGGCATTTACATCATCAATGGCAAGAAGGTGGTAGTGAAGTGAGTAGGCGCTTGTCGAAGGACAGGGATCGGGGTTCAGGGTCCGGAGTTGCAAAAGTTCTTTGCAAGCAAAGCAATCAATGGTCAAACGCAAGAAAACTCTTATTTTTGCGTCACCTCGTCACCTTTTGGGTTTACAATTTGATTATCAAGTTGTTTTGCGGTGACGAAAGGGTGATGAAAGGGTGACGAGGTGACGAAATGAGCTAAAAAGTCGCAAAAACGAGGGGATTTGAAGGTCTGAAACTTGCATTATGTTGCATTATTGGAACCATTATGGCTCATAAAATCATGTGATTTTGACTTCTTTTGAAGATTTTCGTCACCTTGTCACCCTACATCACCCCTTACGTCACCCTATTATCATATTGTATATCTGCTTATTAACATACAAAGGTGACGAGGTGACGGCATTTGTTGAAATTCTCGCGCGCGAAAGAAAGAAAAGACATCAGTTCCATCAGCCGACAAGTATCCTCCCACCGCAAATAAGTATAGCCTCATTTGTAAATACTTATAGTCTCATCTGCCGATATCTCTATAGGTTTTGACTGTTTGACCCGGGTCAAACAGTTCATACCCTTCAGCCAGTGTCCTTGATATTCATCACTCTCACACTTTTTTCCATAATCCATGGTAGCCTTCCCTCAGGGAGCTTTTTTGTGGCTATAAGTCAAATAAATGGCGATTCTTTTGGAGGGTATGAAATTCTTGATTAACTTTGCAGCCGAAAAAATAGCTTAAAAGCCTTGACAACAGAAGCAATGACCAAAACCATCGCTGAATATTTCAAGACACAACCCGTCTTGAAAGCATGGCTTTTTGGCTCTTACGCACGCGGTGAGGAACGACCAGACAGCGATGTGGACATCATGGTGACATTAGACCAGAATGCCCGCGTTGGGCTCTTCAAGCTCAGTGGTATGCACCTTGATTTACAGGATCTTTTGAATATGCGAGTGGATTTGGTTACAGACAAAGGGTTATTACCATTTGCTCGCGAAAGTGCTGAACATGACAAAAAGTTAATATATGAGAGAACCGCTTAGAGATCGAAGCCGTTTGGAGCATATCCTTGAAGCCATAGACAGACTGCAAAACCCATGCAGGCGATTTGTCAAAAGAAGAATTGGAACAGGATGTGCTTCGGTATTATGGCATTGTAAAGAACATTGAGATAATCGGAGAAGCAGCCCGTATGCTTACTGCTGCATTTCAATTAGCTCATCCAGAGGTCAATTGGCGTAGTATCACGAACATGCGTAATTTCTTAGTGCATGAATACTTCCAAGTTGACAGTGATGTTGTTTGGAGTGTGATACATGAAGAAATCGTGGAATTGAAAGATCAGATAAACCGTTATCTCACTGAAACTGATTGGGACGAGTGGGAGCAAACGAAATTAGACCTATAAATTATCACTCAACGCCATTCGGCGTAATCTTTAGACTTTAAACATTAAACTTTCAACTGTTTATGGAATAAACGCAAATAGATAGACATATAGACAGAAGCGTCCGCTTAGATTCTTGTTCTTTCCTAATTTCGCCATAATAAAAAAGAACAACCAAGAGTAAAAGCATGGATGCTCACGCCGATGGCGTGGGCTTTTACTCGAATATGGTTGTTATAGGTGTTTGGCGATACCTGGAAAGAACGTAGACGAAGTAAGTAGT
Source organism: uncultured Bacteroidaceae bacterium (assembly GCA_905236985.1). Taxonomy (GTDB): domain Bacteria; phylum Bacteroidota; class Bacteroidia; order Bacteroidales; family Bacteroidaceae; genus Physcousia. The sequence goes on from CAJORF010000132.1 coordinate 27,514, forward strand.
CCACGTTTTTATTCTTTACATCAAAATCATCTGATATGAAACGATTTAATCTAACTTTTCTATTATCCATGCTATTGAGCATAATTGCCAATAAAGCATTAGCTTATGATGCCTACGTGAATGGCATATATTACGATCTTTATGAAACCCATGCAACTGTTACTTACCAATCGTTAGATTCAAATGAAAATGCATACTCTGGCAGCATAGTCATTCCAGAATCTGTCACTTACAATGGAAAGAGATACGTCGTTACATCAATTAGGGGATATGCTTTCTATTTATGTAGCGGCCTAACCTCTGTTAAAATACCAAACACTATTACCTCCATTGGAGCCCGCGCCTTTTATTATTGTATTTAGAGACCTCTAAACAACCATAAACAACGAAAAACACATAGAGATAAATCTCTATATATCAGCAACTTTTAGATTTTAACACTTCAGACTTGCTTTTTGGTGGTTCTCAAAAATCCGCTTATCTTTGCAACGCATTTCTACCGCGGAGAAT
>CAJORF010000133.1 GCA_905236985.1 uncultured Bacteroidaceae bacterium
CGTACGGGAGTGATTCTGATTGGAGATGCCGAGGAAACCGAAAGAAGCTGTGATGCGCGTGGTGAATGACTCCTGCACGCGAAAACTCATGAAGTAAGGTTTGATATCCTGCTTCTGAAGCTCGGCGAAATCGGCGTTCAACTCCTCGCGGAGGACGTGGAGGAGGGTGTCATTATCGGCCTTCCCATCGGCGAAAACGGGAGCCGTGAAGGTGAAGGCGAAGAGGAGGTAAGATAGTAGATGCTTCATGGAGAATGGATGATGGACAATGTATAATGTATAATGTATAATGTATAATGTATAATGGAGAATGGGGATTACCAATGGAATTGCTCGGGGACGGGATCGTAGCCGTAGCCTCCCCAGGGATGGCAGCGTAGGATGCGGCGCACAGCAAGGTAAAGTCCCTTGAGTGCCCCGTGCTTCTCAATGGCCTCCACGGCATACTGCGAACACGTAGGCGTGAAGCGGCATGAGGGAGGTGTCAGCGGGCTGATGCAACGCTGGTAGAAGCGGATGGGGAGGATGAGTAGCCAACGAATCATCTTCATCGTCTGTTAACCTGTTAATCTGTTAATCTGTTAACGTGTTAATTTGTTAATCTGATAATTTGTTCACCTCTTCCTTAACGCGGTGGAGTAAATTTTTCATCTTTCGCTGTACGATGGTCGTGGGCTGCGGTTCGTCGGAGAGCCAGATGAAGGCGAGGTGGAGTGGGGGGAGAGGGGTGTCGTAGAGGATGGCTCGATTGAGACGCCAAGCCTCTCGGATCTGGCGTTTGGCTCTGTTGCGATCCACGGCGTGCTTGAAATGTCGCTTGCTGACGGAGATGAGAATTTGGGTGGTGGGTGCTGTTGTGGATTCAGCTGTTGTGGCGTTCGCCAGCTGTTCTGCCAGTTCATCCCTCACCCTATAAACCACACGGAGCGGAAAGGCCGAGAAAGCTCGGTTTCCGCCCGCGAAGAGTGTTTCAATGGCCTTGCGGCTACAGAGACGCTCCGTTTTCGGGAAAGTATTTCCCTTAGGGGTCATTATTTCTTGTTCTGTTCTTCGATATAAGCGCTCAAAGCTGCCGTGATGCTCGGATATTGAGCCGTGGGCGCTTCGAGGTCCAAGCGCAGACCAGCATCCTTGATGGCCTTTGCTGTCGTGGGGCCGAAGCAGGCAATAGCCATCTTGTCCTGTTTGAAGTTGGGGAAGTTCTTCAGCAGACTCTGCACTCCGCTGGGGCTGAAGAAGACGAGCATGTCATAGTCGAAAGGTTCGTTGCCTGCAAAGTCATTGGGAACAGTGCGGTACATCACCCCTTCACTGTGGCGCAGTTTCTTGGAGTCGAGCTGCGTCTGGATCTCATCGTTGTGGACATCGCTCTGGGGTACGAAATAACGCTCGTTCTTGTGCTTGACCATCATGGGTAACAGATCGGCGAACTTGCCAGTGCTGCCAAAGAAGACCTTGCGCTTGCGGTATTGGACATACTTCTGGATATAGAGCGCCACCTGTTCCGTGATGCAGAAATACTTCAAGTCCTCGCGGATATTGTAGCGAAGCTCCTTGGCCAGTATGAAGAAGTGATCGATAGCGTGACGTGAGGTGAAGACCACAGCAGTGATGTCACTCAGGGACACTTTTTGTGCACGAAACTCTTTAGCGGTCAGACCCTCCACTTTGATGAAGGGACGGAACACAAATTCCACACCGAGACGCTCGGCAATCTCAAAATAGGGCGATTTGTCTGAAGAGGGTTTAGGTTGCGAAACCAGAATCTTCTTGATCATCTTATTGTAGGTTCAAACCGTGTGTTAATTCTGACAAAATTGTCCACAACACCGCGAAGGGTGCCGCTTCGAGGGTGCAAAAGTACACAAAAAGATGCAGAATGCCATATATTTTTCTGAAAAACGTCGAAAAACACTTGAAAAGAAGTAATATTTTGACAAAAAGTAACACTGAGAGTGCCGAAATCAGTACTATTTTGAGGTCTAAATGGAGATAGATAATCAGTAGTAGCAGCGGGAAAAATGCAAGGCTCTCGACTGTGAAAAGAAAGTCATAGTCATCGCGCCATTGGCATCGTTGAGCTTTTGTGAAAAAGACAGAATGAACGAAACGATAGAGTTGTTGACGCACCACGAGGAAGAGGAAGATGACCACCGTATAGACCCCAAGATATAACCAGAGGGAGGGTGTCAGGGGGGCGGTGTCGGTGATCTGCGTGGCGGCAATCACCGCGATAGCTCCCTGAAGGCTGAACAGGAGAGCCACCAACACCCTCCGCCACTCTTGGTTGCTCTCGCCAACTTTCTTTCGGATGGCATTGGAGGGCAAAAAGAAATTGCTCACCAGGTCTTTCAGGCTCTTGCGGCGGCTGAGGGAGAGTAAGGTCATCAGCAGAAAGCAGATGAGGAGTGCGGTGGTAAGGACATCGGAGCGGTGAAGAATGTCTGGCATCTCATAGCCTCTCATACCCCACGGGTCTCCTTCTATCTGCGTGGAACGGCAGAACATGAGGGTGTCACGCCACATCAGCGAATCGTCTGCCGCCGTCTGGCGGTAGAGTAGGGGGAGGGGGCTGGTATGGAGAGGAGAGGAGGGAATGGGGTAAGAGGGAAAAATGAGAGAGTGAAGCGTGAAAAATTAGATGGCTGCGAACTTGCGGACACTGGGATCCCAAAGGGGAGTGGTGAGGACGAGTTCAATGGCTTCCTCGGGAGTGGAGGCTACACGCCAGATCTCAGCATGACGCTCACCCATGAAATGCTCGTCGATGCCGCGTTGCAGCTGTGCCAGCAGGTGATCGTAGTAGCCTCGGGTGTTGAGGATGACGATGGGCTTCAGATACAGCCCGAGCTGTTTCCAGGTGATCACCTCCATCAGCTCCTCCAACGTGCCGCAACCGCCTGGCAGTGCGATACACCCGTCGGAGAGGTTGGCGATGGTTTGTTTGCGCTCGTGCATATCGCGCGTTTCAATAAGGTGTGTCAGCCCCTGATGATGCCAGCCTTGCTCGACCATGAACGAGGGGATGACACCCGTCACCTCACCGCCAGCTGCGAGGCAGGCATCCGATGAGGCTCCCATGAGTCCCATGTGACCCGCCCCGTTGATGAGACCTATGCCGCGCTTGGCCAACCCTTCGCCAACAGCAGTTGCTGCGGCGAAGAAGTCGGGATGTATTTTAGTGCTTGAAGCACAATAGACAGCTATTTTCATAAAGAAAAAGCTTCTTTGATACGTTCTACGTAGTCCAGCTTTTCCCAAGTGAACAGTTCCACCTCCATGCTCACAGGCTTCTCGTAGGGGCTGTGGAAAGTCTTGGTGACACGCTTAGGTTCACGTCCCATGTGGCCGTAGGCGGCTGTCTCCTCATAGATGGGAGCACGCAGTTTCAGACGGTCCTCTATGGCACGTGGGCGCAGGTCAAACAAAGCCTTGATCTTATGTGCTATCTCGCTGTCGCTCTCTTTGACATGGCGCTTGCCGTAAGTCTCTACGAAGATGCTCACAGGCTCTGCAACGCCAATGGCATACGAGAGCTGCACCAACATCTCATCGGCCACACCCGCTGCCACCATGTTCTTGGCAATGTGACGTGCTGCATACGCTGCCGAACGATCCACCTTGGAAGGATCCTTGCCCGAGAAGGCACCGCCGCCGTGAGCTCCCTTGCCGCCGTAGGTGTCAACGATGATCTTACGACCCGTCAGACCCGTGTCACCGTGAGGACCACCGATGACAAACTTACCCGTGGGGTTGACATGATAGGTGATGTGATCATCAAACAAAGCACGCACCTCAGCACTCCCGATGCTCTCTATCACGCGGGGCATCAGAATCTCGATCACGTCCCTGCGGATGGCCTCCAGCATCTGACGGTCTGCTTTTAACTGGTCGCCGTCCAAAGGCTGAATGAACTCATCGTGCTGCGTAGAGACCACAATGGTATCCACGCGCAGGGGACGTCCATCCTCGCTGTACTCAATCGTCACCTGGCTCTTAGCATCAGGGCGCAGATAGCGCATCTCCACACCCTCGCGACGAATTTCTGCCAGCACGCGCAGGATGCGGTGGCTCAGGTCCAGTGCCAACGGCATGTAGTTCTCTGTCTCATTGGTGGCATAGCCGAACATCATGCCCTGATCGCCAGCACCCTGATTCATGGGGTCGCCGCGCTCCACACCACGGTTGATGTCCGCGCTTTGCTCATGAATGGCAGATAGCACGCCGCAGGAGTTGGCCTCAAACATATACTCGCCCTTTGTGTAACCAATCCTACGGATTGTCTCACGGGCAATGCCAGGCAGATCCACGTATGCCTTGCTCTTTACTTCGCCAGCCAGCACTACCTGTCCAGTTGTGACGAGCGTCTCACAAGCCACCTTCGACTGCGGGTCAAAGGCGAGGAGATGGTCCAATACAGCATCACTGATTTGATCGGCCACCTTATCGGGATGGCCTTCTGAAACGGATTCAGAGGTGAATAAGTAACCCATTCTAATTTAAAATTTTACAATTACAATTTAACAATTATTTCTTTGCGAAAGAATGGGATTTCATTGGGTAACAATGCATCAACCTTGCGGTTGTTCTTTTAGCATTTTTTTGTGTGGTTGCAAGCAGCCCAAATCTATCCACATGGTTTTTCGGGTGCAAAGGTAAGCATTATTTATGACTTACGTATGACGAAACCCTATTTTTTTCACTTTACATAAGCAAAATCACCTCCAAGGATGTCCACATCGCTATTTGGCCGTTCTTCTTCTTCTTGCGAGTAGGAGCACTCGATAGGCAAAGATAACAACCTGTTCACGTGTCAGCCGTTGATCTGCCACCAGTCGAAGTTGAAAAGGTTGCGACGCTGGCGGGCTGAACCTACAAAGACGAAGTAGAGGTCATGGGTTCCGCGAGCGGCAGTGAGGGGGGCGGTGAACTGGCGGAACTCATCGCGCGTGTTAGGGATGTTGATGGAGGCTACGAGCTGACCATCGGGTGCATCCAGACGCACTTCCATCGTACCACCATAGAGATGTGCGGCACAGGAGACAGTGATCTGTGCGGCTTTCTGTCCGAAATCCACACCGCGCACAAGGATATATTCACCCTCGTCGATGTCTGTGACAAAGAGCGTGGGATTCCAAGGTCCCGAGGGATTCTCGCGCGTGGTCTTGAGACCATATCCCCAAGCCATCGTCTCTGCTTCTACACGGCGGAAGGGGTTGAAGGTGCCGATCTGGCGCAGGGTGCAGTGCAGGAAATAGGGCAGCTCGCGGATGGTGCCGTCGTCGTTGTAAGTCATCTCAGCAGCTGAGACGGAGCGTTGCTCGGCATGGCGGCTTGTCTGAAGACGGAAGACGTCATAGTTGAGGCCAAAGCAGTAGGAGCGTCCCTTGTAATCGATGATACCTGGGTGGTTGCCACGTGTGCTGACGGTGTGATCCATGATGTGTCCCTTCCATTCCCACGGTCCTGTGGGGCTGTCACTCATGGCATAGCCAATGCCTTCGGGGCAACATGTGGAGGCGAAGGCCAAGTACCATTTCTTCTCGCCACGGGTATTCTTGCGTGACCAAAGCCAGGGGCCTTCCTGATAGTCCTTGATCTTAGGCAGTCGGACGATGTCGCCGCTATAGGAGATCATGTCCTCGTTGAGCTTGACATAATAGACGTTGGGGTTGCCCCAGTACATATATGCCTGACCATCGTCGTCAATCCATACGGTGGGGTCAATGTCGTCCCAGTGTTCCTGTTGCCACACGAGGGGCTTGCCCAATGGGTCGCGATAGGGGCCGAAAGGAGAGTCAGCCACCAGCACACCTATACCGTGGCCGTGGATAGGGCAGTACATATACCATTTCCCATTGCGCTCGATGACCTGCTCAGCCCATGCTCCGTTGTCGCCCTTGTACCATTTGAAGTCACGCAGCGAGGCCACGGCACCGTGGTCAGTCCAGTTGACCATATCGGTGGAAGTGTATAGCAGCCAGTCGCGCATCATGAACCCTCCGGCTCCATCCTCGTCGTGGGTGGTGAAGAGATAGACGGTGTCGCCATGCACGTAGGGTGCGGGGTCGGCGGTATATTTGGTTTGGACGAGCGGCATGTTGAGTGGCTGCTCAGAAAGCTGCTTGGGCTGTGCCCATGTTGTGAGGCACACCAGTGTCGTAAGGGCTGTGAGGGCTGTCGTTTTCTTCATCGTTGCAAGGTTGATGTTGTGTTGTTCAATTAAAGTTCTCTACCCATCGGAAAAGGCGATTCCAACGGATATGTCCGTCAAACCAGCTGCGGTCTTTGTCGGTACTGAGCCAGATCATGATGGGCTTGCCCACGATGTGATCCTCTGGCACGAAACCCCAGTAGCGGCTGTCGGCTGAGCAGTGGCGGTTGTCGCCCATCATCCAGTAGTAATCCATCTTGAAGGTGTACGATGTGGAGGGCTCGCCATTAATGAGGATGGTGCCATCAGGTTGAACTTCAAGCTTGTTGCCCTCATATACGCCGATGGGTCGTTCGTAGAGTGGCAGGTTGTCTAAGGTGAGTGTGACGCTCTCGCCCTTCTTGGGGATCCACACGGGACCATAGTTGTCGCGTGTCCATCCGTAGCCGCCATTGAGTGGGTAGAGTTCGCTTGTGGAAGAGAGTGTGTCCACCTGGATGCTTTCCACGAGGTCCGTCATTGACAGCAGTGTGTCGCGTGTGGCTGCGGTGAGCGGCATGATGCCCGTCTGATGCAGGTCGCGCAGGTCATCGCTGCTCAGTCGCAAGTCGTGGGCTACCTGTTCGGGCAGGTCACGACGTCCATCACGCAGGCGGACGATGTAATTATATTGTACGTTCTCGGGTTCCTTGTTGGCCTTACCGTTGAGATAGATGATGCGGTTGCGGATCTCCAGCGTCTGTCCGGGCAGACCCACGCAACGCTTAACGTAGTTCTCACGTCGGTCAACGGGTCGCGACATTACCTCGCCAAACTCCTGATAATTCTGCGTGATATACTGCCGCCCCAGATTGTAGTAGGCATTATACAGCTGACGCTTCTGCATGGGATTCAGCCCGTCAGTGGAGGGCAGCACGCCAGCCTGCTGTTGCACAATCTGCTGCCCAAAGGCGTAGCATAGGCCGTAGAAGTCTGCTGCCTGATAGGCGGCATTGGCCACCACGGTGTCGCCCGAGGGATAGTTGAAGACTACGATGTCGTTGAGCTGCACGGGCTTGGGTGAGATGCGCTTGTAGTCCCACTTGATGAGCTCGCTGTAGCTGCTCATGCCGTTGGGCAGTGTGTGCTGCACCAGTGGCATGGAGAGCGGTGTCATCGGTGCGCGGGGGCCATAGCTCATCTTGGACACGAAAAGGTAGTCGCCCACGAGCAGGCTTTTCTCCAAGGATGACGATGGAATCGTGTAATTCTGGAAGAAATAGATGTTGACGAAATACACTGCCACAAGGGCGAAGACGATGGCATCTATCCACGACATGATGTTGCGCGACATAGGATTCTCCAGCTCTTTCCACCATGACCAGGGGATTATCTTGGTGATGTAGGCATCGAAGATGAATGGCACCAGGATCAGCGCCCATAATGCTTCAGCCCAAACGACAAACCACACATACAAAGCCACAACGATGAGCATTTTTGCCCAGTCCTTCCACGTCACTGGTTTCTTATTTTCTTTTTTCATTTCGTATTGCTATTGATCACGTTATTCCGTTATAACGGGGTTATCCATTAAAAATGAAACATATCTTTCATGCCGAGGAGTCCGCTGTGCTGTGTGGTATATTCAGCTGCCAGCACAGCACCAAGAGCAAAGCCTTTGCGGGAGTGGGCATCGTGGGTGATGGTGATGAGGTCGGCCTCAGAGTCGTAGCGAATGGTGTGAATGCCAGGTACTTCTCCGCGACGGATGTCATCCACGCGCAAGAGCTTCGGGTCTGTGGTTTCCTCGGCCCAGCCCTCCTTGCGGTCTAAGCGTTCCACGATCTCCTCCGCCAATGTGATGGCAGTGCCTGAGGGGTGGTCGAGCTTGTGGACATGGTGTGTCTCTTCCAGTTCCACATCGTACTGCGGGAACTGGTTCATCAGTGTGGCCAAGTAGCGGTTCACTGCCGAGAAGATGGCAACACCGACGGAGAAATTGGAAGCCCAGAACAGCGTCTTGCCCTCCTGTTCGCACTGACGGCGCACCTCAGCCTCATGGGCTGCAAACCAACCCGTGGAGCCCGAAACGACCTTCACGCCAGCACCAAAGGCGCGCTGGATATTGTCGTAGGCCACCGTGGGTGCCGTGAACTCTATGGCGACGTCAGCCGAACGGAATGCCTCGCTCGCGAAGTCCTCTTGATTATCTACATCAATGCGGCACACGATATCATGGCCGCGGCTCAGGGCAATCTGCTCGATCATGTGCCCCATCTTTCCATAACCTATCAAAGCTATCTTCATTGTTTCTGCTATGTAATTTGGGTGCAAAGGTAAGCATAATTTGCGATTTGACGTTTCCCAAATTACAATTTCTAAGGCTCACCCCCTTTCTTTTGGCTTTATTTAAGATGTAAGCTGCATTTTTTTCCATGTATGATGCGTGAAACCGTCAGAAACAACTATCTTTGCAGTCGCAACGTGCATAAACAGGATGGAAAAGCTACTGCATTACGTGTGGAAACATCGTCTGTTCCCATTGGAAGCCATGTACACCACCGACGGCCAACCTCTGGAAGTCATCGACCCCGGGCTGGCCAATCCTCATGCGGGTCCTGATTTCTTCAATGCCAAGGTTCGCATAGGTGACACACTGTGGGTGGGTAATGTAGAGCTGCACCTTCGTTCCAGCGACTGGCAACGTCATGGTCATCACACGGACGCGGCCTACGATAGTGTGGTGCTGCATGTGGCAGAGGTAGTAGATGCCGACGTAGTCACTTCCAATGGTTTGCATTTGCCTCAGCTGCAACTGTCCATCCCAGACCATCTTCGCCAGAGCTATGAGGAGCTCCTTAGGACGGATGACTACCCTCGTTGCTGGCGGGTGTTGCCGCGTGTGCCATCGTTGACAGTACACTCATGGATGTCAGCCCTGCTGTGCGAACGTGTACAGGAACGCTCCGACCGCTGTCTGCAACGTCTTGCTGCCACGGATGGTGACTGGAACCGCACGTGGTTCATTACCCTCGCCCGCAACTTCGGCTTCGGTGTGAATGGAGATGCCTTTGAGCAGTGGGCCACTCATTTCCCGCTGTATGCCGCCGCCAAGCATCGCGACAATGTGTTTCAGCTGGAAGCACTCTTCCTCGGTTCAGCGGGACTGCTCGACGAAGAGGCATTGCCCCCCTCGTCGCATGATGCCGCCTTAGTGGATGACTATTATCTCCGTCTCTGCCGTGAATGGGAATACCTTAGTCACAAGTTCCAGCTGACATCACCGATGCGTGCTGCGGCATGGCGTTACTTACGCCTGCGTCCACAGAGCTTCCCGCATCTGCGTCTGGTGCAGCTCGCACAACTCTATGCCCATCAGCAGGCTACACCTGACCGTCTGTTGCGTGCCGCTGACCGCACAGCACTCCATCAAGCACTGGAAACGGGTGTCTCCGATTATTGGCGTACCCACTATCTCTTTGGAATGTCGTCGCAAAGGAGTGACAAGCGACTCTCAGCCACCAGTCGTGATCTCATTATCATCAATACGGTGAGCCCCATGCTCTTCGCCTATGGGCAGGCACACAACGAAGAAGCCTTTCAGGAACGGGCTTTGGCACTGCTCGAAGAGCTCAAACCAGAACGTAACTTTATCCTTCGCCAATGGCAACAGTGTGGAATACATGTCGAAACAGCTGCTGACAGCCAAGCTCTTATTCAGCTTAAGCGCAACTACTGTGATCGGCATGACTGTCTTCGCTGCCGATTTGGATATGAATACCTAAAGCGTGAAAAGTGACTGACCAGGAATTACTTTATATGATGGCCTTGACCATGTCGATGCGTCAGGCGTCCAAGCACCAGCGTACGCTACTTGATACTTTGGGTAGCGCTCAAGCTGTTTATGAGAATCGTTATGACTTAGGCCGCTTTTTCGAGAATCTGTCGCCGCGAATGGGTGAGGCCATCTCCATGATGGCAGGCCTGCTGCCGCAGTGTGAGAAAGAGCTGGCTTATGCGCAAGCTCATCAGATACGTGTCCTCAGCATCCACGACGATGACTACCCCAAGCGCCTCCGACAATGTGAGGATGCGCCCTTGGTCATCTACGCTCTTGGCAACACCAACTTCAATCCTGAGCATGTGGTCAGTATCGTAGGGACAAGACGTTGCACAGAACGTGGCCGTGACCTCTGCCAACAGTTGGTGGCAGGTATTGCGTCGCGATGTCCTGATACGCTCATTGTTAGTGGATTGGCCTATGGCATAGATGTTGTGGCCCATCGCTCCGCTCTCGATGCACAGCTCCCCACCATCGGTGTGCTGGCCCACGGCCTCGATGAAATCTATCCTCGTTCGCACCGTCAGACAGCCATTCAGATGTTGCAGCACGGAGGCCTGATTACAGAGTTCACCAGTCATACGCCCATCGATCGTCTCAATTTCCTGCAACGCAACCGTATTGTAGCAGGTATGGCTGATGCCGTGGTGATTGTGGAGAGTCCTGCGCGCGGTGGTTCACTTAACACGGCACGTCTGGCCAATGAATACCAGCGCGATGTCTTCACCTTCCCCGGGCGTCCTTCAGACCTCACCTTCGAAGGTTGCAATATGCTCATCCGCCGCAATGGAGCAGTGTTGATCACCTCGCCCGATGACCTCCTCAACGACCTCGGCTGGCAAGCGGCTCCCACCGTGGACGAACGCCAGAAGACACTTTTCCCGGAATTGACGGCTGAAGAGCAAGCCGTCGTGGATGTCTTGAACCGCGCAGGCGATGATATGGCATTGAGCGACCTCGCTGCCACCCTCGACCAACCTCCGTACAAGATAACGCCCCTCACACTCGCATTGGAGATGAAGGGCGTCCTTAAGGTGATGCCGGGAAGCCGTTATCACTTGGTGGGATCATAATGCCTCGTAGGCACTGCGGATTGCATCGGCCACAGCCTGCATCTCATCGGCAGGCAGCTGAAGCTTGGGATTCGAGAAGAGCAGGTCTTTCTCGCTCTGCATCGGCACCAGATGGATGTGGGCATGAGGTACTTCGAGGCCGAGCACAGCCTCACCGACCTTCACGCAGGGGATGACCTGCTTGATGGCACGTGCCACGTGAGCTGCAAAGACATGCAGACGTGCCAGCTCGTCGTCCTCCAGGTCAAAGATGTAATCTACCTCGCGACGGGGAATGACCAATGTGTGACCCTTGACCAGCGGATTGATGTCAAGGAAGGCATAGAACTCTTCGTTCTGTGCACAGCAGTAGCTGGGAATCTCGCCAGCAGCAATTTTACTGAAGATAGACATAGTTTTTAATGTTTTGTTTATTCTTCGTAGCTGATGCCGAGGATTTCAAGATTGATGAGACCCTGCGGAACCTTGATCTCTGCGACTTCACCGACTTTCTTGCCGAGCAGACCTTGTGCAATGGGCGTCTTCACGCTGATCTTGCCCTCGCGCAGGTTGGCTTCGGTCTCGCTGACAATCGTGTAGGACATCTTGGCATTGTTTTTCACATTGCGCAGTTCCACACGACTGAGAATCTGCACTGTATCTGTATTCAGCTTGCTGGTGTCGATGATCTTAGCAGCAGCAATGACAGCTTTGAGCTGTGTGATCTTCATTTCGAGCAGCCCTTGTGCTTCCTTTGCTGCATCGTATTCTGCATTCTCACTGAGGTCGCCTTTGTCGCGTGCCTCTGCGATGGCCACCGCTGCCTTGGGGCGCTCCACGGATTCCAGTTGTTGTAGTTCGGCCACGAGCTTATCGTAGCCTTTCTGTGTCATGTAACTCATTTCTGATGTCTTTTCTTATTTTATTTTGTTCGATTTTTTGGAGTAAACAAAAGGAAAAGAGCTCCGCTTTTGTCGCGGAACCCTTTGTATCCTGTCGTTTGTCGCTGCAAAGATAAGGGCTTTTTTTGATTCAGCCAAATAAAAACAGCAAAAAACGTTTACTCAGCCTGTTTTTGGTCTTTTAGCGACGTTGCGGAGATTCAAGCAAATACCTCCGAAAGTACGCTGAGGCTTTGCAAATCTGGGAACTCTGGGATATGCAGCCGATAGAAGGCCGTCGTGATTTCCAGTGCACGTCGTCGCATGGCTCCATTGAGCCCAACACCACGCATGGAGCGGATATTCATGCGTAGGAATTTCGGCACCAGTGCCGACTCTTCTTTATTTAAATAATGTTCGTGCGACGGGCGCGTGCGCGTGAAAGTGGCGGCTACCAAGTCGAAATAGCTGCCTTCACGCCAGTCATCGACATTGGGTAGGAAGCCTAAGAAGCGTGTTAGGTGCAGCAGGAACACTACATGGAAGTTCACATAGTGCTCGTCGCTCTCATCAAACCATGTCAAGGCATTCGTGATGTACTCAAAGAGTACCACATTGGCTTGCTCAGAATGAAGTGCATGCCCTAGGAACTCACCCAGGAACAGGCTCATGGCTGTCTTGCTGGGCTCGAACGGGAGGCTGCGCCAGACATGAGCCAGCGTCAGCTCTTGGGGCTTCTGGAGGGACAGGCGCGGACGTGGCTCCCAAGTCACCTCGACCAGTGACAGGGGTTGCCACGCCACGGCAGCCGTTGCACCGCGCCCCTTGCGGGAGGGACGGACGATGAAGGACACCGTCCCCGATGTCTCGGTGAAGATATCAACGATCATCTGCGAGTCGCTATAACGAAGGGAGCGAAGTACAATGCCGCGTGAGCGCATAAGAGATCATGAAGGAATTGCGTTTAACGTCACGAAATTACCAAAAAGAAGGCTAAAAACACCTCTGGAGGCATCCGAAATGCGGAAAAATGCCTTGAAATGAATATTTTTCATCGAAAAGTTTGGTGCGTAACGTTTTTTGCCGTACCTTTGCACCCGCAATTCGCCACTATGCCCAATTAGGCAGCCGGCGAAAGCAAAATATGGTCCATTCGTCTATCGGTTAGGACGAGAGATTTTCATTCTCTAAAGAGCAGTTCGACTCTGCTATGGACTACTGAAGTTAAACGAAAAATCATTTAGATCTGATATGGCAAATCATAAGTCATCATTAAAGAGAATCCGTCAGGAGCAGAAGCGCCGCCTGCACAACCGCTATTATGCAAAGGCTATGCGCGCTGCTGTGCGCAAACTCCGCGCTACAACTGACAAGGCTGAGGCTGAGAAGCAGTATCCCGTTGTTCAGAAAATGCTTGACAAGTTGGCTAAGACCAACATCATCCATAAGAACAAGGCTTCTAACCTCAAGAGCAAGCTCGCCCACCACATCCAGAAGCTCGCGTAAGCGAACTTCGGGCGGGTTCTTGCCCCCCTTTTAGGCATCCATAGCATTAGCATTTCATAAAATTGTTTTACAATTGAAGACGACGAGCCGGGAGGCTGGTCGTCTTTTATTTGATGGCTACCGTTTTCATCTCTAACTACACGCACACGCGCGCGTGCGTGAAAAAGTGTGAAAAGCACAAAATCTTTAAACCTTAAACTTTCCACATTGAACTTTTATTGCTATCTTTGCACGCAAAACCAAGCTTTTTACTATGACAGAAGAAGAAATCAAGAACGGCGCGGACTATAGCGCCAGTAATATCCAAGTCCTCGAAGGATTGGAGGCTGTACGCAAGCGTCCCGCCATGTATATTGGCGACATCAGTGAGAAGGGACTCCACCACCTCGTTTACGAGACCGTTGACAACTCCATTGACGAGGCCTTGGCGGGCTTTTGTACCCACATCGAAGTAACCATCAACAAAGACAACAGCATCATCGTACAGGACAATGGACGTGGTATCCCCGTGGATATGCACGAGAAGGAGCACAAGAGCGCTCTGGAGGTTGTCATGACAGTGCTCCATGCCGGTGGTAAGTTCGACAAGGGCTCCTATAAGGTCTCTGGCGGTTTGCACGGCGTGGGTGTGAGCTGCGTCAATGCTCTCAGCTCACACATGATCAGTCAGGTCTTCCGCGACGGTAAGATCTACCAGCAGGAGTATGAGAAGGGCAAGCCGCTCTACGATGTCAAGGTCGTGGGCGAGACGGAGCTACGCGGAACACGTCAGCAGTTCTGGCCCGACAAGTCCATCTTCATCGTGCATGAGTATAAATACGACATCCTTGCTAACCGTATGCGCGAGCTGGCGTTCCTGAATGCGGGTATCACCATCACGCTCACTGACCTGCGTCCCGACGATGAGGGCAACACACGTCAGGATGTCTTCTACAGCAAGGACGGCCTGCAGGAGTTCGTGCGCTACATCGACTCCACGCGCAATCATCTCTTCAACGATGTCATCTACCTGAACACCGAGAAGCAGGGGATTCCCATTGAGTGTGCCATCATGTACAACACGGCTTACTCAGAGAACCTCCATTCCTATGTGAATAACATCAACACCATCGAGGGAGGTACGCACCTCCAAGGCTTCCGTATGGCGCTCACGCGCACGCTGAAGAAATATTCTGAGGAACATTGTGCCAAGGAGCTGGAGAAGCTGGAGAAGAACAAGGTGGAGATATCTGGTGAGGACTTCCGTGAGGGGCTCACCGCTGTCATCAGCATCAAGGTGGCAGAACCTCAGTTTGAGGGTCAGACCAAGACCAAGCTCGGCAACAGCGAAGTGGCTGGTGCTGTCCAGCAAGCCGTGGGCGAAGCACTCAGCAACTATCTTGAAGAACACCCGAAGGAGGCCAAGCTCATCGTAGATAAAGTCATCCTTGCCGCTACAGCACGTGTGGCTGCACGTAAGGCACGTGAGAGCGTGCAGCGTAAGTCTCCGATGAGCGGTGGCGGTCTGCCGGGTAAGCTGGCCGACTGTTCTGACCGTGACCCGGCCAACTGCGAGATGTTCATCGTTGAGGGTGACTCTGCAGGCGGTAGTGCCAAGCAGGGACGTAATCGCCATTTCCAGGCCATCCTGCCCATCCGTGGTAAGATCTTCAATGTGGAGCGTGTCATGTGGCACAAGGCTTTCGAGCATGAGGAGGTCAACAATATCATCCAGGCTCTTGGTGTGCGTTACGGACTCGGTGAGGACTCCAAGGAGGCCAACTACGACAAGCTGCGCTACCACAAGGTGGTCATCATGACTGACGCCGACGTCGATGGCTATCACATCGACACCCTCCTGATGACGCTCTTCTACCGTTATATGCCCGAACTCATCCAGAACGGACACCTCTTCATTGCCACGCCGCCTCTCTATCGTTGCAAGAAGGGTAAGATCGAGGAGTACTGCTACAACGACCAGCAGCGCCTCCAATTCCTCCTCAAATACAACGACGGACAGGAACAGGGTGTTTATACGCAGCGCTACAAAGGTCTTGGTGAGATGAACCCCGAACAGCTCTGGGAGACCACCATGAATCCCGAGACGCGCCTGCTGAAGCAGGTGACGATTGAGGACGCTGCAGGTGCCGACTATGTCTTCTCCATGCTCATGGGCGAGGATGTGGCACCGCGCCGTGAATTCATTGAGAAGAACGCCAACTACGCTAACATCGATGCTTAATGTCTTTGTCCATTCCATAAGGTTGTTGGAAAAAACCGATGGAATGGACAAAATATAGTTTATTATCTTAACGATTCTTCTATGGTAACGATTAAGAAAGTCGAGGGACGTCGTGAACTGCGCGCCTTCATTCGCTTCAACTATCATTTGTATAAAGACAATCCATACGCAGTACCCGATTTCCTGGAGGATATGCTAGACACGTTCAACCGCAAGAAGAACGCTGCTTTTGAGTTCTGCGAGGGCGACCTTTTCCTGGCCTATCGCGACGGCAAGATCGTCGGACGTGTGGCAGCCATCATCAACCATAAGGCCAACAAGACGTGGAACAACAAGAACGTGCGTTTTGGTTGGATTGACTTCATTGAGGATATCGAAGTGCTCAAGGCATTGCTGGATACGGTTGAACAGTGGGGACGTGAACGTGGCATGAACAAGATCGTGGGGCCGTTGGGTTTCACCGACATGGATCCCGAGGGTATGCTCATCGACGGTTTCGATCAGCTCTCCACCATGAGCACCACCTACAACTACCCCTATTACCCGAAGCTCATTGAGCAGTTGGGCTATGAGAAGGAGGTGGATTGGGTGGAACGTAAGGTGATGGTGCCGACAACCGAGGCGCAGGCTGATGCTGCCAAATATATGCGTGTGGCTGAGATGAGCAAAAAGCGCTACAACCTCCACATGCGACGTTTCAAGTCTGCCAAGGAAATCCTCGCCGAAGAGAATGGACAGTACGTGCAGAAGGTCTTCAACGTGATCAACAAGGCGTATGCAGAACTCTACGGCTACTCAGAGATGAACGAGCGTCAGATCCAGCAGTATGCCACCACGTACTTGCAGTTCCTGGACATGCGACTGCTGGCCATCGTGGAGAACGAGGACAACCAGCCGATCGCTATGGGCGTGGGTATGGGTTCGCTGTCGTATGCCTTGCAGAAAGCTCACGGCAAGCTCTTCCCCTTCGGTTGGTGGCATCTGGCCAAGGCCATCTACTTCAAGCCCGCTCCTGTCATCGACCTGCTGCTCGTGGGTGTGCTGCCAGAGTACCAGAACAAGGGCGTCAACGCGCTGCTCTTCGCTGAGATCATACCCGTGGCACAGAAGATGGGCTTCGTTTGGGCTGAGACACATGTGCAGCTGGAAGATAACGAAAAGAGCCAAGGACAGTGGGCACACCTCGACTGCACTATCCACAAGCGCAGACGCTGCTTCCAGAAAAATCTGTAATGGAAATCATTGACCTTTAAAACGAAAGATTGAACGTGACCGAGGAAACAGACATCCTACAGCCTACCGTTAACTACGACGAAGAGAACATACGCCATCTCTCCGATATGGAACATGTGCGCACACGACCGGGTATGTACATCGGCAAACTGGGCGATGGCACACATGCCGAGGATGGCATCTATGTACTCTTGAAGGAGGTCATCGACAATAGTATCGATGAGTTCAAGATGAATGCCGGCAAACGCATTGAGGTGGATATCGAGGACAACCTGCGTATCAGGGTTCGCGACTATGGCCGTGGCATACCTCTCGGCAAGCTCGTTGAAGCTGTGTCGATGCTCAACACGGGTGGCAAATATGACTCCAAGGCGTTTAAGAAAAGCGTAGGTCTGAATGGTGTCGGTCTGAAAGCTGTCAACGCGCTCTCCACCCACTTTGTGGCTCAGAGTTTCCGTGATGGTGAAACACGTCGTTCCACTTTCGCGAAGGGTGAGCTCGTCAACGATGAGGGAACCCAGAACAGCGGTGCCGCCAGTGTGGCATGCGATGTTCCCAAAGATGTTGAGAACGGCACGCTCATCTGCTTCGAACCTGATGATTCCCTCTTCCGCAACTATCGTTTCCAGGAGGAGTTCGTTGAGACGATGCTCCGCAACTACACCTACCTGAACACGGGCCTTGCCATCATCTTCAATGGTCGGCGCATCCTCTCGCGCAATGGTCTCGAAGATCTCCTGACGGACACGATGACCACCCAACCGCTCTATCCCATCGTACATCTGAAAGGTGAGGACATAGAGATTGCTTTCACCCACACCAATGGTCAATATGGTGAGGAGTATCACAGCTTCGTCAATGGTCAGCACACCACGCAGGGCGGAACCCACCAAAGTGCTTTCAAGAAGTATATCGCTGAGACCATCAAGGATTTTTCTGGCAAGAACTTCGACTATACAGATATTCGTAACGGTATAGTTGCTGCTATCAGCATCAACATCCAGGAACCGCTTTTCGAGAGCCAGACCAAGATCAAGCTGGGCTCGCTCAGTACAGAACCTAATGGTGGTGGCGTGAGCATCGATAAGTTCATTGGTGACTTCGTGAAGGAGCAGGTAGATAACTACTTGCGTCGCACACCGGATGTGGCGGAGGTGATCTTACAGAAGGTGGGGGAGAGCGAGCGTGAACGCAAGGCAATGGCAGGCGTGGCCAAGCTGGCCCGCGAACGTTCCAAGAAAGCCAACTTGCACAACCGCAAGTTACGTGACTGCAAGATACACTTCAACGATTCTAAGGGCGATCGACAGGAGGATTCCTGCATCTTCATCACTGAGGGTGACTCGGCCAGCGGCAGCATCACCAAGAGCCGCGATGTGCTGACGCAGGCTGTCTTCAGTCTGCGTGGCAAGCCGCTGAACTGTTACGGGTTGACCAAGAAGATTGTGTATGAGAACGAAGAGTTCAACCTCTTACAGGCGGCCTTGAACATCGAGGACGGTCTCGACGGCTTGCGCTACAATAAGGTCATCGTGGCAACAGATGCCGATGACGATGGTATGCATATCCGTCTGCTGATCATCACCTTCTTCCTTCAGTTCTTCCCTGAACTCATCAAGAAGGGACACGTCTATATCCTTCAGACGCCGCTCTTCCGTGTGCGTCAGCGTCGCAAGCGCATCAGCAAGGAACGCCTGAAAGCTCTTGGCGAAGAGAATACCAAGGGCGATTTCATCACGCGCTACTGTTACAGTGAGAAAGAACGCCTCGAAAACATCGAAGCACTGGGACCGGAACCCGAAATCACCCGATTCAAGGGTCTCGGAGAGATCTCGCCTGATGAATTCCGCGGTTTCATCGGACCAGACATCCGCCTCGATCAAGTCACCCTGCACAAGTCCGACCAAGTGGCAGAACTGCTGGACTATTATATGGGAAAAAACACGATGGAACGACAGAGTTTCATCATCGCAAACCTGGTTGTCGAAGAGGATAGGGCAGAGGAAGAAGAGGAAACACATGAGTATAGAGAATGAAAGAATTCAATGCAAAAGTACACTACAGACCATTGTAACGGCTCCTTCCCTAACAGGGAGGGTGGGAGGAGAGTCCTCTTCCCAGGCTCCTTCGACCCCTTCACCATCGGCCATGCTGATCTGGTAAGCCGTGCTCTCCTGCTTTTTGACGAGGTCATCATTGCGGTTGGCATCAATGAGCAGAAGCCTGGCTGGATTCCTATCGAGGAACGGGTGCAAGCTTTACGCGCGTTGTATAAAGAAGAATCACGCGTGCGTGTAGAGAGTTACAGTGGACTGACAACGGATTTTGCCCAATCTATAGGTGTTGTTGCTATCCTCCGTGGTGTGCGTTCCATCAAGGATTTTGAGTATGAGCTACAGATGGCAGACATTAACCGCCGACTCACAGGAATCGATACCGTGTGCCTTTTTGCCGATCCCCAGCTTGGCTCCGTCACCAGTTCCCTTGTCCGCGAATTGGCTCACTTTGGCAAGGACATCACCCCATTCCTACCCAAAGGAATGAAGTGTTACTGCTGACAAAGGGATACTTTTTTGCCATTTTCCTTTCAAAAGAACAAAAAATGATAGTAAAATGATTCTTTTTTGGGGAAATTTGCTTTCAATTTGATATTTTTGACTACTTTTGCAGCCGAAATCATGCAACGCATGAATCACGATGATTTAAGAATTTAAATTTCATTTAAGGACTATGAGAGTTATTATTGAACAAAACTATGACCAGATGTCCCGTTGGGCAGCTGAGTACATCATCAACAAGATCAATGCCGCACAGCCCACTGCTGAAAAGCCCTTCGTGCTCGGATTGCCCACTGGTAGCAGCCCCATCGGCACCTATCAGGCACTCGTTAAGGCTAATAAGGAAGGTCGCGTAAGCTTCAAGCACGTCCTGACATTCAACATGGACGAATACGTCGGTCTGCCAGAGAGCCATCCTGAGAGCTACCACAGCTTTATGGCCACTAATTTCTTCGACCATATCGACATCCCCAAGGAGAACATCCATATTCTCAATGGTAATGCCAAGGATCTCCCTGCTGAGTGTGCACACTATGAGCAGATGATTGAGGAAGCCGGAGGTATCGACCTTTTCATGGGCGGCATAGGTCCTGACGGACACATCGCTTTCAACGAGCCGGGCAGTAGCCTCAACAGCCGCACGCGCCAGAAGACGCTGACAACTGACACACGCGTGGCCAATAGCAGATTCTTTGGCGGTCGCCCCGAGGATGTGCCTGCTACAGCCCTCACAGTAGGTGTTGGCACCGTTATGGATGCTCGCGAAGTGCTCATCCTCTGCAATGGCCACAACAAGGCGCGCGCTTTGCAGGCTGCCATCGAAGGCCCTGTCACTCAGTGGTGGACCATCAGCGCCCTGCAGCTACATCCTCACGGTATCATTGTCTGCGACGAAGCTGCCACCGAGGAGATCAAGCATGGCACCTATAAGTACTTCAAGGATATCGAGAAAGATAATCTCTAAGAAACAATAAGGGGGCACTTCATTGAAGTGCCCCCTTATTGTATTTACTTATTCAGTGTCCATGTAGAGCCGTCCTTGCCGTCCTTGATCTCAAAGCCAAGCGCGGTGAGTTCGTTGCGAATGCGGTCGCTCGTTGTCCAGTCCTTGTTGGCCTTGGCGATGGCTCGTTGTTCAAGCAACATGTCCACCACATGGCCGAAGGCTTCTTCACGCGCTGGCGACGCGCCTTCAGTAGCTCCGAGGGGGAGCAGGCCGAGGATTTCTTCGGCGAAGAGATGCATCGTAGAGGCGAAATCTTCTAAGTCTTCGGCACTGATGCTTCCCTTGTGGTCGAGCACACGGTTGACGGTGTTCGTGGCTTCAAACAGATGGCTGATGACGGTGGGCGAGGCCAGATCGTCGTTCATGGCATCGTAGCACTTCTGTCGCAACTCGCTCGCCACACGGTGTGTCTCGGCATCGCTCTCCTTGCTGGCAGTGATGCGCTTCAGATCGGCGATGGCGTTCATCAGTCGCTGCAAACCTTTCTCGGCAGCTTGCAGAGCCTCATTCGAGAAATCAACGGTTGAGCGGTAGTGGGCTTGCAGGATGAAGAAACGAATGGTCATTGGCGAGTAGGCTTGTGACAGTTTCTCATGCGAACCCGTGAAGAATTCGTTGAGCGTGATGAAGTTGCCCAGCGACTTACCCATCTTCTGACCACCGATGGTCACCATGTTGCAGTGCATCCAGTACTTCACCATGTCATCGCCTTGCGAAGCTACAGCCTGTGCTATCTCGCACTCGTGGTGCGGGAAAACGAGATCCATGCCTCCGCCGTGAATATCGAAGTGTGAGCCTAAGTACTTGCGCCCCATCGCCGTACATTCGCAATGCCAGCCGGGGAAACCGTTGCTCCAGGGCGATGGCCAGCGCATGATATGTTCAGGTTGTGCCGCTTTCCAAAGGGCAAAATCCACCTGGTTGTGCTTCTCGCTCTGTCCTTCCAATTCGCGGCTGTTGTTAATAACATCCGTCAGGTTGCGACCGCTAAGCTTTCCGTAGCGATACCTCTCGTTGTATTTATCCACATCGAAATAGACGCTGCCCTGACTCTCATAGGCATAGCCATTCTCCAGAATTTCCTTGACGAGCTGGATCTGTTCGATGATATGTCCCGTGGCATGAGGCTCGATGCTGGGAGGCAGGCAGTTGAGTGCCTTCATGGCATCGTGGAAGCGGTTCGCGTAGTACTGCGCCACCTCCATCGGCTCCAGTTCCTCCAACCGGGCCTTCTTCGCTATCTTATCCTCACCCTCATCGGCATCGTGCTCCAAGTGACCCACATCAGTGATGTTCCTCACATAGCGCACCTTGTAACCAAGGTGTTGAAGATAGCGGAAAAGCAAGTCAAATGTGATGGCCGGACGGGCATGCCCCAGATGGGCGTCACCATAGACCGTGGGACCGCACACATACATACCAACGCGACCCTCCACAATAGGAGTGAATAACTGTTTTGTTCTACTTAGTGTGTTATATATCAATAAATTTTGCTTGCTCATGATGCTCTTGTTAAAGGGAACATTTATTTTTCATTTATCACTTTTTCTCTTTTCTCTTCAACTTCTTTCACCTATGAGGGAAAGAAGATGCTCCACTGCTTCTTCTTCAGGAATATTCTTTTCTACGCATTCCTTGCCCCGATAGAGGCTCACCTTGCCGCGGGCCGCACCCACATAACCATAGTCGGCATCAGCCATCTCGCCCGGGCCGTTCACGATACATCCCATGATGGCTATCTTCAGACCTTTCAGGTGACTGGTCGCCGCCTTGATGCGCTGGATGGTAGTGGGTAGGTCATAGAGCGTACGACCGCAGCCGGGACATGAGATATACTCTGTCTTCGTGATGCGCAGACGCGCTGCCTGCAGCAGACCATAGGCCACAGGAATCTCGTTCTCTGGAGGCTCGCTCAGCGACACACGTATTGTATCGCCAATACCATCCATGAGCAGCGTTCCAATGCCTACGGCGCTCTTCAGGCGACCGTCCTCGCCTTCGCCAGCTTCCGTCACACCTAAATGCAGCGGGAAAGTCATTTCCTCAGCATCCATCGCCTTCACCAGCAGACGAACGCTCTCCACCATCACCACAGTATTGGAAGCCTTGATGCTCACCACAACATCTTTAAAGTCATTGCGCACGCATACACGGAGGAACTCCATACACGACTCGACGATGCCTGCTGGTGTGTCGCCATAGCGCGACATAATGCGGTCACTGAGGCTGCCGTGGTTCACTCCGATGCGGATAGCTGTACCGTGTTCGCGGCAGATATTGAGGAAAGGCACGAGGCGTTCTTCAATCTTCTGCAACTCAGCAGCATATTCCTCATCGGTGTATTCCAGTTTTTTGAACTGTCGCGCAGCATCGACATAGTTGCCTGGGTTGATGCGCACTTTCTCGCAGTAGCGGGCAGCCACATCAGCCACGGCAGGGTTGAAGTGGACATCGGCCACAAGAGGCACATTGCAACCAACTGCCCGCACACGTTCGCGAATCACCTTCATATTCTCTGCCTCGCGCACACCTTGGGTGGTTAGTCGAACCAACTCACCACCAGCCTCTGCGATGGCCAGAATCTGACGCACACAAGCGTCGGTGTCCATCGTGGAAGTTGTACACATCGACTGCACACGCACGGGATTCTGCCCCCCAATGCCAATGCAGCCGACGCGAACCTCATGCGTGTGACGTCGGCGCGTACTTGTAGAATCAAAAGTTAACATGGCGCGAAATTACTCCTTTTTGCTGAGAAAACAGCCATTGAATCAGTTAAAAATACGTAATTTTAGCCGACTTGGCTACCAGGCTTCACCTCGCGTTGGGGAGTGATGACGGAGAGGGTGCCATCGAAGTTGACAGCGGAAAGGATCATGCCCTGACTCTCCATGCCCATCATCTTGCGGGGCGGGAAGTTGGCGATGAAGCAGACTTGCTTGCCCACGAGATCCTCAGGGTTGTAGTACTGGGCGATGCCGCTGAGGATGGTGCGATTCTCAAGGCCGTCAGCAATCTCGAACTTCAGGAGTTTATTGCTCTTCTTGACCTTTTCGCAGGATAGGACAGTGCCAACGCGGATGTCGAGTTTCTCGAAATCATCAAAGGTAACCTCCTTCTTCACGGGTTCGGCCTTGAAGTTGGCTGCTTCGTTTTCTTTCTTGATGCGTGCAAGGCGATCCATCTGCTTCTGGATGGTCTCATCCTCGATCTTCTCAAAGAGGAGTTCGGGCTTGGCTAACTGATGACCAGCCTTCAGAAGATCTGTGCTACCGAGGCTTGTCCACTCGAAGTGCTCCACATTGAGCATGGAAAGAAGCTTCTTGCTGCTGAACGGCAGGAAGGGCTCGAAGGCGATGGCGAGGTTGGCTGTGAGCTGGAGCGATATGTTGATGATGGTCTTCACGCGTTCGGGATCAGTCTTGATGACCTTCCACGGCTCACTGTCAGCCAAGTATTTGTTGCCGATGCGGGCGAGGTTCATGGCTTCTTTCTGCGCGTCGCGGAAACGGAAGATGTCCAGGAGGCTCTCCACTTTTGCCTTGACATCCTTGAACTCGGCGATAGTGTCCTTATCGTAGTCTGTGAGCTCACCACAGGCAGGCACGACCCCCTCGTAGTATTTCTGTGTGAGTTGCAGGGCACGGTTCACAAAATTGCCATAGATAGCCACCAACTCATTGTTGTTGCGCGCCTGGAACTCTGCCCACGTGAAGTCGTTATCCTTGGTCTCGGGTGCTGAGGCGGTGAGGGCATAGCGCAGCACGTCCTGCTTGCCGGGGAAGTCAACCAGGTACTCATGCAACCAGACAGCCCAGTTGCGAGAGGTAGAAATCTTGTCGCCTTCGAGGTTCAGGAACTCGTTGGCAGGCACGTTATCCGGCATGATATAATTGCCGTGTGCCTTCATCATCACAGGGAAGATGATGCAGTGGAAGACGATGTTGTCTTTGCCGATGAAATGGACTAAACGCGTCTCCTCGTCTTGCCACCAACGCTGCCATGTGCCCCAGCGGTCGGGGTTGCTTTCGCAGAGCTCCTTGGTGTTGGAGATATAACCGATGGGCGCGTCAAACCACACGTAGAGCACCTTGCCGTCAGCTCCCTTCACGGGCACGGGGATGCCCCAGTCGAGGTCGCGCGTCATGGCACGCGGCTGCAGCTCCATGTCGAGCCAGCTCTTGCACTGCCCATAGACGTTGGAGCGCCATTCCTTGTGGCCTTCGAGGATCCACTCCTTCAGCCAACCCTCATAGTCGTTGAGGGGAAGGAACCAGTTGGTGGTGTCCTTGAGAATGAGCTGTGCACCGCTCTCCTTCGAGCGCGGGTTGATGAGTTCCGTGGGGTCGAGGTCGCGGCCGCATTTCTCGCACTGGTCGCCATTGGCCTCAGCGTGGCAGTGGGGACATTCGCCTACGATGTCGCGGTCGGTCTTGAAGGTGCCCGTCTGCTCGTCGTAGAACTGCTTCGTGGTCTTCTCGATGAGCTTGCCGTCGTCGTAGAGCTTGCGGAAGAAGTCACTGGCGAACTGATGGTGCGTCTTGCTCGTCGTGCGGCTATAAACGTCAAAGCTGATGCCGAACTCCTCAAAGGAGTCTTTGATCATCTTGTGGTAGCGATCGACCACCTGTTGCGGCGTGATGCCCTCCTTGCGGGCACGCTGAGTGACGGGCACACCGTGCTCGTCCGAGCCGCCGATAAACATCACCTCCTCACCCTTCAGGCGCAGGTATCTAACATAAATATCCGCAGGCACATAGACGCCTGCGAGATGACCGATATGTACGCCTCCGTTGGCGTATGGCAGAGCGGAGGTGACGGTAGTTCTCTTGAAATGCTTTTCCATTATTTTTGTTTTATTTTACTGAGGCAATGGGTTCTTCACTTCGATGCCGTCAGCCTTGATGAGTTCCAACAGGCTGTTGGCCCATATTTCTGCTAAGCGGTTGGCTCCCGAGAGATTGGGATGCAAGTAGAAAACACCTGCCTTGCCATTTTCACGAGTGAAGAGGGACTCGTTATTCTCGAAGTATTCCCAAACACGGCGGTTACCGCCATAGACTTCTTCGTACTCCTCCACGATGCCGTCGAGGATAGGGTAGTAGCTGTGCAGGCGGTCGAGCCCTTCCTGAAGGTATTTGGCACTGTTGTAAGTGCTGGGACTATACCAGATGGGGTAGTTGAGTAAAATCTTGCAGCCCGGTACTCCTTCGATGAGCGCGTCAATGATTTTTGTGATGTTCGCGCGATAAGTGTCAGTGGAGACGGGTGCTCCTTCCGTAGTAGTGCAGGCACTGTCATTAGTACCCAGCATGATGGAGATGTAGATGATGCCGCCGTTGTTCTTCTGGTAGGCTTGGGCTGCAGCCAGCAGGCGGTTGAAGTCGTCGCGACCTGGCAGAAAGCCCCAGGTGGTGATGCCGGAGTGTCCGCCATTATAGACGTTTGTATTCACGCCCGTGGCATTAGCCACCAAGTTACGACAGAGGACGGGTGGAGCCTGTTTGGCGGGATCCGGGAGGGTCGCTCCAGCGGTGATACTATTGCCGATGAACAACAAGTTGATGTTATCCTTCGGAACCGTCGTGAGGGCACTAATATTATCCGACATCAGCAGGAATATGCCCAGTAGTACATTCTTCAGGATAGAGCTCTTCATTGCTATTCGCTGGTTAGTTATTAGAAACAGATCCTATTTTACAACTGACTCTCGCTGATACTGAAAGTGTCGCCGCGGCTCATGTCACCTGTATTAAGGCCGAGTTTGAGCCATTTCATGCGCTGGGCACTGGTACCATGAGTGAAGCTTTCGGGCTGTGAGTAGCCACGGGCTTTCTCCTGTAGATAGTTGTCACCGATGACCTGAGCACACTGGATGGCCTCCTGTAGGTCGCCGTCTTCGAGCGAGCCGAAGGTCTTGCCCTCATGATAGCCCCATACTCCAGCGTAGAAGTCGGCCTGCAACTCAATGCGCACACTGACTTTATTGGCCTGTGTTTCATTCATCTTGGCCATCTGGGAATGGGCACTGTTGAGGGTGCCAAGGAGGTGCTGCACATGGTGACCGACCTCATGTGCGATAACGTAGGCGTATGCAAAGTCGCCGTCGGCACCCAACGTCCGTTTCATATCCGAGAAGAAACTGAGGTCGATGTACAGAGCCTGGTCTGCCGAGCAGTAGAAAGGACCAACCTGCGCATTTCCTGCGCCGCAACCTGTCTGTACGCTACCTGTGTAGAGCACCATTTTGGGGGGAATGTACTCCTTACCGAGCTGTGTCCTAAACACCTCGCTCCATACGTCTTCAGTGCTGGCGAGCACCTGTGATGCAAAGAGGGCGAGTTGCTGCTCTTCTTCGGTGAACTCACGATCCTGCTGTGCACTGGTCGTGACGTTCTGGTTGGTGATGGCTTCAAGGCCGCCAGCCTGTTGGAATGCCTGGAACACATCGCCGCCGGACAGCCACGCCATCAGGCAAGCAATGATGACACCTGCGAGACCGCCAATACCAGCCTTCGTTGATCCGCTCATGCGCCGACGGTCATCGACATTCGAGCTTTGTCTTCTTCCTGTTAAATCCATAAGATAAAAGACCCACCCCCGACCTCTCCCGTAATGGAGGGGAGCGGTTGCGCTTGGTCAGGAGTTTATAGGGCCATTTTTAATGGTTATTGATAATTAATTATTTTTGAATGATAACTTAGTAACTACCCGCAGGCTCTCCCCCTCCTTAACGGGAGGGGGCTGGGGGGTGGGTCTTCTATTCCCTATTTGCCCTCTTTCGTTCCAAGTGGTCGAGGATGATCTTGCGCATGCGCATACTCTTGGGCGTCACCTCCACGTACTCGTCCTCTTTGATGTATTCGAGAGCTTCTTCGAGACTGAGGATGGTTGCTGGGATGATGCGGGCCTTTTCATCGGAGCCGCTGGCACGCATGTTCGTGAGTTGCTTGTTCTTTGTCACATTGATCACGAGGTCGTTCTCGTGGATGTGTTCACCCACTACCTGTCCAGCATAGACTTCGGTTTGCGGTTCGATGAAGAATTTGCCGCGATCCTGCAGGTTGTTGATAGCGTAGGCAAAAGCCGTGCCGCTTTCGAGGGCTATCATGGAGCCGGAGATGCGGCGCACGATGTCACCCTTGTACGGCTGGTATTCCTTGTAGCGGTGTGCCATGATGGCTTCGCCCTGTGAGGCCGTGAGGACGTTGGTTCTCAAGCCGATGATGCCACGTGATGGAATGAGGAACTCGATGTTCACACGGTCGCCCTGTGCATCCATAGATGTCATCTCGCCCTTGCGGCGCGTCACCATATCGATCATCTTTGAGGCAAACTCCTCGGGGACGTTAATTGTTAACTCCTCGATGGGCTCGCAGCGTTCGCTTCCAACTTCCTTGTAGATCACCTGCGGCTGTCCCACCTGCAACTCGTAGCCCTCACGACGCATCGTTTCGATGAGCACGGAGAGGTGCAGCACGCCGCGTCCGCTGACAATCCAACGGTCGGTGTAGCCTTCGGGTATTTCTACGCGCAGTGCTAGGTTCTTCTCTAACTCCTTCATCAGACGTTCGTGGATGTGGCGACTTGTACACCAGCGTCCTTCCTTGCCGAAGAAAGGAGAGTCGTTGATGGTGAAGAGCATGGACATCGTGGGTTCATCGATGCTGATGGTGGGCAGTGCTTCGGGAACTTCAGCATCGCAGATGGTGTCGCCGATTTCAAAGTTAGAGAGGCCGATGATGGCACAGATGTCACCGCTTGAGACAGCATCGATCTTCTGATGTCCCATGCCCGTGAAGGTGTGCAACTCCTTAATTTTGGTCTTCTCCTTCGAACCGTCGCGGTGAGCGATAGTAATGGCCATGCCCTCCTTCAGGGTTCCGCGATGTACACGTCCCACGGCGATGCGACCCGTGTAGGTCGAGTAGTCGAGGGATGTGATGAGCATCTGCGGGGTACCTTCGAGCTGTTCTGGGGCGGGAATATGCTCTATGATCTGATCGAGCAGGTAGAAGATATCGCCGGTCGGCGTCTGCCAGTCCTCGCCCATCCAACCCTGCTTGGCAGAGCCGTAGATGACGGGGAAGTCCAGTTGCTCCTCGGTGGCATCGAGCTCGCACATCAGGTCGAAAACCATCTCATAGACCTCTTCGGGCCGACAGTTAGGCTTATCTACTTTGTTGATGACCACGATGGGCTTCAATCCGATCTGAAGTGCCTTCTGCAGTACGAAACGCGTCTGAGGCATCGGCCCTTCAAAGGCATCGACGAGGAGCAGGCAGCCATCTGCCATATTCAGCACACGCTCCACCTCGCCGCCGAAGTCGGAGTGACCCGGAGTGTCGATGATGTTGATCTTGGTGCCTTTATAATTGATGCTGACGTTCTTGGAGAGGATGGTGATGCCACGCTCGCGCTCCAATTCGTTGTTATCCAGCATGAGCTCGCCTGTCTGCTGGTTCTCACGAAAGAGATTGCCGGCAAGCAGCATCTTATCCACGAGCGTCGTCTTTCCGTGATCGACGTGTGCGATGATGGCGATATTTCTGATGTTTTGTTTCATGTACAAAAAACTTTGGTCTTAAAATCTTGGTCGTTAAGCGCACAATACACGCTTTGCGGGTGCAAAGGTAGCTAAATTTTACGATTTTACGATTTACTATTTACAATTTTTTCTGAAGAGAGAGAAATTTGGCAAGTAAAAAGTGAAAAAGACAGAGCGAAAAATGAAAAATGGTGGCGAAAACAGAAAAAAACACTTCAAAATGGAAAAAACTTTCTACTTTCAATGCTCAACTCTCAACTTTTTTGTACCTTTGCGCCCGCAAATCCCGAAAGACGGGTGCATTCGAGGGTGGGTGCACGACGATTGATGACGACGGCTCACCACCTGAAGGATGTAATGTCCAATTCTTTATCATCAAACAAACTTATGTACTTAGATTCAGCTAAGAAGGCCGAGCTCTTCGAACAGTTCGGCGGCGGTGCCACCAACACAGGCAGCGCAGAGAGCCAGATCGCTCTCTTCACCTATCGTATCGCTCACCTCACTGAGCACATGAAGCAGAACCGCAAGGACCACAGCACCGAGCGTGCCCTCACTGGTCTCGTTGGTAAGCGTCGTGCCCTGCTCAACTACCTGAAGAAGCGCGATATCAACCGCTACCGTGCTATCGTCAAGGCTCTTGGCCTGCGTAAGTAAAAAGATCCCCCCTGCCCCTCCCTTAAAGGAGGGGAGCGGGTCACTTTTCAAGAAGTGAGATTTAAACGAAGTGAGAAGTGCTCGCACTCCTCACTTCTTGCTTATAAATAAAACTATTTCTATATCAATGAGCAGTAATCTGTCTAATAGTAACCATTCTTCCCTCCCTAAAGGGAGGGGGTTGGGGTGGGTCTTCGACCTCCTGGCCATCCTTTTCTTCGTCAGCCTATCTTTTGCCTATTTCATCCATCCCGTCAGCGAAGGATTAGTACTTACCGGCCACGACCACAGCGGTGGTGCTGGCGCAGCATCCGAAATGGAAGCTTATCGCAAGAGCCACGACGGCGAACGCACGCGCTGGACTAATACCCTCTTTTCGGGTATGCCCACCTATCAGATGGCTCCTTCGTACCCCTCCACCGACAAGCTTGTAAAGGTGGAGAATGTATATAAGCTTTGGTTGCCAGATTATGTCGTGCTGGTGTTCGTCATGCTGCTTGGCTTCTACATTCTGCTGCGTGCCTTTGATTTCAAGGCTTGGATGGCTGCCCTCGGTGCGGTGCTGTGGGCCTTCTCGAGTTATTACTTTATAATAATAGGTGCAGGTCACATTTGGAAGTTCTACACGCTGGCCTATATCCCGCCCACCATTGCCGGTATGGTGCTCTGCTATCGTGGTCGCTACGGCTGGGGACTGCTTGTCACATCATTCTTCATGGCATTGCAGATCCTATCGAACCATGTGCAAATGAGCTACTACTTTGCCTTCGTGATCGTATTGATGGCATTAGCTTTTATCCAGTCGTGCCATTGGCGTGACTGGATAAAAGGCTCCGCCGTCTTTGCCCTTGGCTGTCTCATCGGCATCGCCATCAACTCCTCCAACCTCTACCATACCTGGGAATACTCCAAGGAGAGTATGCGCGGGAAGAGCGAGCTGACGCAGAAGACCAAAGATCCTGCCGATCAGACAACGAGCGGTCTTGAACGTAGTTATATCACGGCATGGAGCTACGGAATCGGTGAGACTTGGTCACTGCTCGTGCCCAATGTAAAGGGTGGTGCTTCACAGCCTCTTACGCAGAGTAAGACGGCGATGTCAAAAGCCAACAGTACCTATTTGCCTGTCTATCAGAGCCTCGGTCAGTACTGGGGCGAACAACCTGGCACGAGTGGTCCAGTCTATGTTGGTGCTTTCGTGCTGTTCCTCTTCATACTCGGCCTCTTCATTGTCAAAGGTCCGATGAAATGGGCACTTTTGATAGCTACGCTGCTCTCTATCACGTTGGCATGGGGTAAGAACTTCATGCCTTGGACCGACTTCTTCCTTGACTATGTGCCCATGTACGATAAGTTCCGCACTGTAGCTTCCATCCTTGTCATTGCTGAGTTTACAATTCCGTTGCTCGCGATGCTTGCGTTGAGGGAAATTATTGATAGAGTGCAAAGTGACGGAGCGAAAAAAGAAAAATTAAGGTTACCGTTTTTCATTTCCCTTGGTCTTACAGGTGGTTTCTGTTTCCTCTTTTGGCTCATGCCCGATGTATTCTTCGGCAACTACATCAGTTCTTCGGAATCGCAGATGCTGACGAATGCGTCACAACAGGGCTATATTCCTCAGGAGATGCTGGCTCCCATCATGGCTAACCTCAATGAGATGCGTCGCGCCGTCTTCTGTGCCGATGCAGGGCGTTCGCTGCTCATCATCCTTGTGGGATGCGCTGTTCTCCTCGCGTTCTATTTTAAGAAGATCAAGGCGTGGGCGATGGTAGGCTGTCTCATCGTGCTGTGCACTGCCGATATGTGGGATATCAACAAACGTTATCTCAACGATACGATGTTCAGTGCCCCCCAGCCCGCTCAGCAGTTCTTCCAGAAAACCCCGACGGATGAAGCTATCCTTCTGGATACAGACAAATACTATCGCGTTGCCAATCTTGCTGTCTCTACCTTCAACGACAATACGACCAGCTATTGGCACAAGAGTATTGGTGGTTATCACGCCGCCAAGCTGCGACGTTATCAGGAGCTCATCGAGGCACATATCCAGCCCGAGTTGATGGAACTCTTCCAGGCCGTCAGCTCCACTGGCGGACAATTGGACAGCATCGCTGGCGACTCCCTCTTCCCCGTGCTCAATATGCTCAACATGAAGTATGCCATCCTGCCCCTGCAAGGCGGACAGACTGCTCCCGTCCAGAATCCGTGGGCGATGGGCAATGCCTGGTTCGTGGATCATGTCCTGCTTGTTGACAATGCTGATGAGGAATTGGCCGCGCTCGGTGCCGTTACTCCCAGAAATACGGCTATCGTTGACCGCCGCTTTAGTGAAGCCATTCCCGCAGCACTCATCAGCGCTGGAGGTATAACAGCAAAACAATCAGAGGCAGCAACAACTGATGCTTCCTCGGGAACAGAAGGAGGGGTATCCCTCGTTTCCTACGAGGCTAACGCCCTCACCTTCGAGGCAGAGACCGACACGGAGCGCCTCGCTGTCTTTTCGGATATCTACTATCCTGGTTGGCAGTGTACCATCGACGGTGAGCCCGTTGAGATCCTGCGCGCCGACTACGTTTTGCGTGCCGTGGTCATTCCAGCAGGTAAACATACCATTGCGTTCGCTTTCGATCCGCAAAGCCTGCATACCACCGAAGCCATTGCCACGGCAGCCCTCATCGTCCTGCTGGTTCTGTTCCTGACGCTCATCGGCTTGGACGCATATCGCAGAAAACGTCAATAGTACGGCTAACTATTTGACCGGGTCATTTAGGCGGGTTTTTAAAAATTATGGCCGATTTCTTTGCCATTCAAGAAATTATGTGTAATTTTGCACCCGCTTTTCGACTCTGTCGTAGCAAAATAACCCTATTTACTCACTTAATCAAAACAAAATCAGCATGATTGTAGTACCTGTTAAGGAAGGCGAGAACATCGAGCGCGCGCTCAAAAAGTTCAAGCGTAAGTTCGAGAAGACGGGTGTCGTGAAGGAACTCCGTCGTCGTCAGCAATTTGACAAGCCTTCAGTACTGAAGCGTCTGGCCAAGGAGCACGCTATTTACGTGCAGCAACTGCGCCGCATTGAAGACTAAAAAGAAAAAAGAACTTAAAATTTTGCTGAATTATTTGGCAGTCTGAAGAAAAACCTCTATTTTCGCGTCGGTGAACAAAGAAAAGAGGCATTATGCTGCTCCAGTCTTTCTTCGATTATATGCGCTATGAGCGCGGGGCCTCGGAGAAAACCATCGAGGGATATCGAAGCGATTTGAAAGCGTTCGAGTCGTTTTACAAGAGCCTGGACAGCGCACTTTCCTGGGACATGATAGACGCCGATATGGCACGCGAATGGATCGTTAGCATCATGGAACGTGGCGGAAAAGCCAGTTCCGTACAGCGGCGCCTGTCAGCATTGAAGTCCCTCTACCGTTTTCTACAGCTCAGGGGATTCGTTGGACATAACCCTGTTGCCGGAGTGACGGCACCCAAGAAGGAGCGTCCCCTGCCTACCTTCGTGCGCGAAGAGGAAATGGAGCACCTGCTTGAAGGCGAGGGGATGTTTCCCAACACTTACGAGGGACGACGTGACCGCCTCATCATAGCCATGTTCTACGAGACGGGGTTGCGGCTGAGCGAACTGGTGGGATTGAATCTCGCCGACGTGGATGTCTCTGCGCAGGTGTTGCGTGTCATAGGAAAGGGGAACAAACAAAGAATAGTGCCCTTCGGGGGCGGTCTGTTACACCTTATTAATATATATATAGGGGAACGGGCCACCCTGACAGCCGAAACGGGGCAATGTTTCTTTGTTACCCGCGAAGGACGGTGTCTGCGCCCCGATGAGGTTAGGACTATGGTGAAGCGACAGCTCGGCATGGTCACGCTGCAGCAGAAACGCACACCACATGTGCTCCGCCACACCTTCGCTACCTCGATGCTCAATCACCAGGCAGACTTGCAATCCGTGAAGGAACTGCTGGGCCATGAGAAGCTCTCCACGACAGAGATCTACACCCACACCACCTTTGAGGAGCTCAAGAAAGCATACGACACAGCCCACCCAAGGGCATAACTTAATACTCACACATTAAAGAAAAGGAGGTTTTTATGGAACTAAACGTTCAGGCAATCCGATTCGATCCCACAGAGAAACTGCAAGACTTCATCCAGAAGAAAGTGGGCAAACTCGAAAAATTCAGCGACGAAATAAGAAAGGTAGAGGTGTCACTGAAAGTCGTCAAACCAGAGACGGCGATGAACAAGGAGGCGTCCATTCGAGTTAATGCGGGAGCCGAACTTTTCGCCCAAAAGGTTTGCGACACTTTTGAAGAAGCAATAGATCAATGTATGGACGCACTGCTCCGTCAGTTGCAGAAAAATAAAGAAAAACAAGCGAACCGATAAAAAAAACCTCAAAAAGTTTTCGTGGTTCAATAATTATACCTACCTTTGCAGCCGTTTTCGAGACAGTATGCTGTCAATAGCGGCTGCAAGGGTCCGAAAAGGGCGGATACCAGAGTGGCCAAATGGGGCAGACTGTAAATCTGCTGGCGCACGCCTTCGGTGGTTCGAATCCATCTCCGCCCA